>JAYTRF010000131.1:0-10862 GCA_043746375.1 Caulobacteraceae bacterium
GGCCGCGCCCGTCCCCCGCTCAGGACAGATGGCGCCGTAAAGGTAGGCGCAGCCGGTGCGCAGATCGGCGACTTGGCGCGGTCGGGTTCCGGTCCTGGCTGCCGCGCCTACACGCACTGGCGTTGGCATCTCGATGAGGTCTACGTCAAAATCAATGGCGAGATGCACTACCTCTGGCGGGCCGTCGATCACGAAGGTGAGGTGCTGGAATCCTTTGTCACAAAGGAAAGAGACAAGGCCGCGGCGCTCAAATTCATCAAACGGTCGCTGAAACGGCACGGCGGACCGAAGGCCATCGTGACCGACGGACTGCGCTCATACGGCGCCGCCCTGAAGGAGATCGGGGCCACCGATCGCCAGGTAACGGGCCGGCATCTGAACAACCGCGTCGAGAACAGCCATCTGCCCTTTCGACGAAGAGAGCGCGCGATGATCCGGTTCCGGAGGATGAAGACACTCCAGAAGTTCGCCTCGGTTCACGCCTCGATCCACAACCATTTCAGTCAGGAGCGCCACCTCGTCAGCCGGAAAATCTACAAGCAAAGACGGGCCGCCGCACTGGTGGCCTGGCGGTCAGTCATGGCCTAAGCCCCGGTTGGGTTTGGGCTTAGTGCGGCCAAGCGGAGACGAGTTGCCGTTGGACTGACACCACCCTTTTGGGGGTTCGGCATGCGCCCCTTCGACGGGCGTATGAGGCTTGGTCAGGCGGTCGAGTATCCGACGAGACGACCGCGTGGGTTATCAGGCGCTAAGTCTGTCCCGTCACCAAGTCGGTTCACGAACTCCGCACGCCTGTCCGCTGATGCGCCAAGACGGCGAACGCCAGCTATTAGCGCGCCGTTTGACAAATCGTTTTCAAAAACCCTAAACATCCATCAACGACGCCTAATCGCCATTAATAGGTCCCAAATTGACTGGAATGCCCTGAACGCTGGTGGAATTGGTCGCCATGCGCTCGGCGGCCGCCGTTTGATCGAGATCTTCCCATGCTGAGTAAGCCGCTGCTAACGACCCACGAAACGGCAGACCTCCTGAAGGTCAGCGAAGCCACGGTTCGCAATTTGATCCGTGATGGCGACATCCGCGCAATCCAGTTCGCGCGGAGCTGGCGGATCGCTGTTAAGGACCTCGAAGCGTTCCTCAATGCGCGCGCGAACCGGGAGCCGGATTCGGCAGCCCCGGGGCAGCCGACATGAAGGATCCTGCGCCTAGCGACCTACGGTCGGATCGCTCAGACAAGTCACATCTGCCAAGTCGGCATACGACGGTTGGTCCGGAGCGAGCGCCTCATCGGTCCTTCCTCTACGCCATGGGCCTTTCGGCGCGCGAGATCGCGCAGCCCTTTGTCGGGGTGGTCACCACCTGGAATGAGGCGGCACCCTGCAACATCTCGCTGGGCCGACAGGCGCAAGCCACCAAAAAAGGGGTCGCGGCGGCTGGAGGCACGCCTCGCGAGTTCACCACCATCACGGTGACTGATGGCATCGCCATGGGCCATGCGGGCATGAAAGCTTCGCTGGTCAGCCGCGAGGTCATCGCCGATTCCGTCGAGCTCTCGGTTCGCGGCCACTGCTACGATGCGCTGGTTGGTCTGGCGGGATGCGACAAGACCCTGCCCGGCCTGATGATGGCCATGCTGCGGCTCAATGTGCCATCCGTCTTCCTTTATGGCGGCTCGATCCTGCCTGGCCGATTCCGCGGCGCCGACGTCACGGTGTTGGACGTCTTCGAGGCGGTTGGCGCCCACGCAGCAGGCGACATGAGCGACGCAGACCTGGCGGAACTTGAAACCGTGGCCTGCCCTTCGGCAGGCTCCTGTGGCGGGCAGTACACCGCCAACAGCATGGCCTATGTCTCGGAAGCCATTGGCCTAGCGCTGCCAGGGTCTGCAAGCACGCCGGCACCCTACGGCTCGCGTGATCGGTTCGCCTATGAGGCAGGCGTGGCCGTCATGGATCTCCTCTCGCGGGGCATCAGGCCGCGCGACATCGTCACACGTAGGGCGCTTGAGAGCGCCGCCGCCGTCGTCGCTGCGACGGGGGGGGGTCGACCAATGCCGCGCTTCACCTACCCGCCATGGCGAACGAGGCCGGGATCGATTTCGATATATTCGACGTGGCGGCTGTCTTTCGACGCACACCCCTCATCGCCGACCTGAAGCCTGGCGGGCGATATCTTGCCAAGGACGTTCACGACGTCGGCGGCGTACCCGTGGTCCTCAAGGCGCTTCTCGATGGCGGCTTCCTGCACGGAGACTGCCTCACGGTCACGGGACGCACGCTTGCTGAAAACTTGGAACAAATTCGACTGCCCGAAGGTCAGATGGTCGTGCGCCCAACGAGCGATCCGATCTCCCCTTCGGGCGGCCCCGTCGGCCTCTCGGGCAACCTGGCCCCAGAGGGCGCCATCGTAAAAGTCGCCGGCCTGAAGAGGCTGATCTTTACGGGACCCGCGCGGATATTCGACCGGGAGGAAGACGCCTTCGCCGCGGTCATGCAGCGTCGCTATGAAGACGGCGAGGTCCTGGTCATCCGTTACGAAGGTCCGCGCGGCGGGCCGGGGATGCGCGAGATGCTCTCGACCACCTCGGCGATTTATGGCCAAGGCATGGGCGAGAAAGTCGCGCTGATCACCGACGGTCGGTTCTCAGGGGCGACGCGCGGCCTTTGCGTCGGCCATGTTGGTCCGGAAGCAGCTGTCGGCGGCCCGATCGCTCTCATCGAAGATGGCGATCTAATCGAAATTGACGCGGAAGCCGGCACGCTAACCTTGCAGGTCGAACCGGACGTTCTCGCCGCACGTCAGGCGCTCTGGAAACCCCGACGGCATACCGTCCAATCGGGTGCGATCTGGCGCTACGGCAATACGGTGGGGCCGGCCGGCAAAGGGGCGGTTACCCATCCTGGCGCCCACGCAGAAGACACCTGCTTTGCCGACATCTGATCAAGCCTCTCTCGGGCGAGAGGCAAATCCTCATCCGTCGCACCGCCTGACGATCCGCCAGCCGGATGACTGGCATGTGCATCTTCGCGATGGCTCTTTGCTGGCGTCGGTGGCCGATTACACAGCGCGCCAGTTCGCGCGGGCCATCGTCATGCCAAATCTCGCGCCTCCAGTCACAACGGTGGCGGCTGCGATTGCCTATCGCGACCGGATCACGAGCGCCTTGTCATCGGAGCGGGACTTCACGCCACTGATGACCGCCTACCTCACCGACGGCATTGAAGCGAGCGAGGTCGAACGGGGATTTCAGGGGGGTGTGTTCACCGCCTGCAAGCTGTACCCGGCGCATGCGACAACCAACTCCGCGCAGGGGGTGACCGATGTCCGGAAAATCCGCGGCGTCCTGGCCGCCATGGAGCGGATCGGCATGCCGTTGCTGCTGCACGGAGAAGTCACCGATCAGCACGTCGACATATTCGACCGCGAGGCCGTGTTCATTGATCGCATCCTGACGAAGATTATTGCGGATTTTCCGGCGCTCAAGATCGTCTTCGAACACATCACCACGCGGGATGCGGTGCAGTTCGTCGAAGCCGGCGGCCCCCTGCTCGCCGCGACGATCACGCCCCATCACCTGATGATCAACCGCAACGCCATGTTCGAGGGCGGGATCAGGCCTCACCTCTATTGCCTGCCTGTGGCCAAGCGTGAGGTTCACCGCCTGGCGCTACGCAAGGCCGCGACCTCCGGCAATCCGAAGTTCTTCCTGGGCACAGACTCTGCGCCGCACGCGGCGGGAGACAAGGAGTCAGCTTGTGGATGCGCCGGCATCTTCAATGCGCCGGTTGCGCTGGAAGCCTATGCGACGGTCTTCGACGAGGAAGGCGCGCTCGGCAAGCTGGAGGCCTTCGCATCTGAAAACGGCCCCCATTTCTATGGCCTGCCGCTCAATGACGGAACGGTCGCTCTTGAGCGGACCGAATGGCGGGTTGACGCGCAAATCGAAGCGGCGGGCACGACAATCATCCCGCTTCTGGCCGAAGATACGCTCCCCTGGAAATTCCTCGGGCGTCGCCCCGCCTGATCCGTCGAAGGCTCGGACCTGTTGTCAGGGGTTGCAGCCGTCGCAACGACCAGGGTCAGCCGTAGTCTCCGTTGTGGCAGGCCGTTCCAGCCGATGGGCGCATTGGGTGCAAGACAGCACCTCTGTCTGGATCACGCGCGTCGGCTCCCCACAGCAAGCGCAAGGGAGTCCGGAGACCCGCTCGGTGACATCAAAGCCGGGCGAGGCGCAGTCGGGACACTTGCTCAAATAACGTCGCACCAGGTCCCGAGCCGCACGCTCAATTGCGGCCATGCGGGTCGGATTGCGATGCGCGCGCATATCCGCTTCGATGAAGGCCGAGCCACAGATGTCGATCGCCTGTCGGACGGCCCTGTCGAGGGAGTCCTGATCGACAATATCTTTGATCAGCACGCGCTCCGGCACCGGCTGCTCGCCATCGCAACCCAGTACGATCAGGCCGTGATCGGGGAACCGCGCGCGCTTGGCGAAAGCGAAAGCATCCTCCAGGTTGGCGACGATCGCATGGCCGTAGTTGGTTCCGGGCTTGGCGTCGTGACCTGTCAATTCGAGACCGGTGTCGCGGTCGATTAGGAGGATCAGTTCGCGTCCGAGCGCCAGAAAGGGAATGAACGGGTGCGGCCCGAAGCTGCCTTCGCTTGCCAGACCGACGCGGGCCAAGGGTGCGTATTCGAAACCCCCGGCGATCTTAGCCCGCGCGGCGTCGAGTTGGGTGCCAGTCCGCTCAACATCGCGACTGAAGGTTCCGAAGCTGTCGGTGTTCACGCCCATGGCCAGGCCAACACGGAGGCCAAGGCCTTCCTTCAGGACGGGCCCAATGACTTGCTCTTTGCCATGCATGGTCGTCAGCACAGCGACCTTGTTGCGATAGGGACGATCATGCGCTTCGGTCATCAGAAATAGCCCTCACGCTTTTTCTGCTCGAGCGATCCGCCATCCTCCCCATCGCTGATGCGCCCCTGGCGCTCAGACGATGACGCCCGGAGGGTCTCGGCGACGACGGACCGCAGATCGGTAGCCTCGGATTCGATGGCGCCAGTGACCGGCCAGCAGCCGAGCGTTCGAAACCGGACCTTACGGATCGAAATCTGGTCCCCAGGCTGGAACTGCATCCGGCTCTCGTCATCGACGACGACGAAGGCGCCCTTCCGCTCGACCACGGGACGTGGGGCCGCGTAGTAGAGCGGCGCGAGCGCGATGTTATTGACCAGCGCGTAGGTCCAGATATCCGTCTCGGTCCAATTGGACAGGGGAAACACCCGCGCGGTCTGACCCTTGGAAAGACGGGCATTGTAGAGGCGCCAGAGTTCCGGACGTTGCTGGCGGGGCTCCCAGCTGTGCGCAGCGTTTCGGATCGAAACGATCCGCTCTTTCGCGCGGGACTTCTCCTCATCACGCCGGGCGCCGCCGAAGATGATGTCGTAACCGCCCGCATCGAGCGCCGCCTTCAACGGCTCGGTCCGCATCATCGCGGTGTAGCGATCACCATGGTCGAAGGGGTTGATGCCGGCGGCCCCCCCCTCCTCATTGGCGTAGGCGATCAGCTGGAAGCCATGTTCACGAGCGAAGTCGTCTCGAAAAGCGATGAGAGATTGGAACTCCCAGGTGGAGTCCACGTGGAGCAGTGGGAAGGGCGGCTTGCTCGGATAGAAGGCCCGGATGGCCAGATGGGCCATCACGGTCGAGTCCTTCCCGGCCGAGAACAGCATCACCGGATTTTGCGCCTCGGCGACGACTTCACGGATGATGTGGATCGCCTCCGATTCCAGAGCGGCGAGATGTGTTGCTCCACCCTTCATGGCGTGGGCTCCTAGTTGAAAATGCCTGCTGTGCCTGATCGCGCCGACGCTCAGACCGCCACCTTGAGACGGGGCGGACTCTCGTCAGCTTCGACGGGACCGGACGCGGTCCATTGAAGGTCGCCGGCGTAGCGCCAGGCCATGCGGCCTTCCTCATCGAGAGCGAACAGGTGCAGCCAGCCGTTGTCGAACAGGGCGCGCACAGTCTCGTGGCGTCTCAAAACCTCCGCCATGGCTTCGCGCGGCGCTTCAATGCAAACCGACAGGCGCAGCGGTTCGTGCACCAGCCGCTCGCCGTCATGCACCGATTGCCAGGGAAGGCCGGCGCGCAGGGCGCCGCCATTGCCCTCGACGACGCCGATGCCGCCGGTGACATTGTGCAGGAGCTTGTTGCCCGCGCCGAACACGTCTGGCGCCACGGTCGATCCGTAATATTGCAAGCTGATCCAGCTCGCCACGACGACCGGAGCGGTCAGGATCAGTTCGAGCACGCTGAAGCTCTTGTCCTGCATCCAATCGTAGTCATGCAGGAAGGCGCGGCCTTCAAGGCTCTTGCCGGCCGTTCGCGACCGCGGCGCCGCGATGAACGCCTTGCACCCGGCAAGCGCCCATTCGGGCCGCGTTTCCGCCCAGTCGCGGCTGCGTCGCGCGATAGCGCCTTCATTGGCTGCGCGGGGCAGTCGCAAAGCGCGCTCGCCCCGCGCCAGCTTGCCAGCCGCGGCGAGCCAGGCTGCTACCTTCTCTAGGTCGATGTCATGGGCGGCGGAGGGATGATCGTCTGAATAGACGGTGATCCGATCTGTCGTCGTGTCATGCAACGCGCCCAGGAACAGGGTGTCCGCCGGGATCTCGATGCCCTGCTGGGCGAGACCCGCCCGCACCTGCGGGTCATTCAGCAAGCCGGCGAGGAGCCGCGCATTGACCTCGCCCGAATAGCCCCCGCACGCGCCGCAATGCAGTCCGCTAGCGTGGGGATTGTTGACGACATTGGCGCCGTGGCCTGCGAACAGCACCAGCCTCGCGAAGTTGCCGGTGAGCGACATGGCGCGAAGCACTGTCTCTGCCGCATTCGTCCGGGTCGCGAGATCAAGCGCGGGATCGAGGCGCGGCGGGGGGTCGTTCGGTGCCGACGCGGCATGCAATCCCAGCGCATCGCTCACCAGCCTGCCGACATAGATCGGGCCTGTCGCCTCGACGAAGGCGAACGATGAGACGGCGGCGAGCTTAAAGCGGCCCCAGGCCCGCTTCGCCCGCGCCTCTAACCTCGCCGACTGATCCGCCGCCGCGCTTTCAGGCCCACCCGAACATGTCGTGAGGCCCGGGTTCAGCAGAACCGGCAAGTGCAGTTCCTGCACGTCCGAGGCGAAGCGCCTGTGTGCGGCTGTAAGGCCGAAGAAGCCTGCGAAACCCACCGTCCGGATCTCGGGGTTCACGCTCTCGAGGGCGCGGCGGAACACCTCTGAGCGAACGTCGATGCAGAATGCGGCCTGCAGAACGGGGCGATCTTCGCTGGTCGGCGACGCGCGCCGAGCAAGCGTCGTCGCCAGCAGCCGCTGGGCCGAGCGTTCCGCCGCCTCCTGCAAAAGTGCATCTAGGACGTGAACCGCAGTCGGCGTCACCGGCGCGGCATGTTCAGCGCGCACGGCCGCCCATCGTTCGCAGAGTTGTCCGCCGTAGCGCTCGAATAGGGCCTCTTCCCAGATCAGCCGGATCGCCAGGAGGTCAGTGATCGTGTGGTCAGATCCGCCGACAAGTTCGGCCTGCCAGAGTTTGTAGCGCGCATATTGGGCCCAACCGCCGAGCGTCATCAGCATCTGATGGAAGTAGGTTTCCATCGCTTCCACCGGGAGTTCGAGGACCGAGCTCACGCGAGCCATGACGTCGCGCGCGCTTTCCGGGGCATCGGCGACGTGGTTGGCAAACCCCGACAGGCCAACAATTTCAGGCGTCAGATCATGGGTCGCGACCGCCCGCCACGCGGCGTAGGCGCCCTTGCCCCGCGGCGCCGACCAAAGCGCCTGACCCTCATCGAAATAGCCCGCGGCCCAGGAGCCGATGCGCTCGGCGATCAGTCCAGGCCAGTCAACGCCGGACACTTCGGCCGCCAGGTCGGCGATTGTCGGCAGCGCCCGAACCCTCGCTTTCGGTTCGTTGGCGGCAGCTTTCAAGGCGACAAGATTGGAAGGGCGCAGGCTGGCCGGCGCGCGGGCCAAAGCCGCGGACAAATCTGCCGCGGAAATCGCGCCGGACGCTATCTGGTCCAGATACCAGCGCCTGGGCATGGTGACCGATATGCCTCCAACGCGGGCCAGGCGGGCGCCGACCTTGGCGAGGTCTTCGCCTGTCTGTCCGAGGAACAGATTGACCGCGACACTCGACGCCAGCGGCCAGAGTGGTGGGATTGCCCGGGTGGCGGCGTCAGCGGCTTTGCCGTACGCGTTGAGCTCGACGGGTGAGGGAGCGTGGTTAGTCATTATCTGTTGCCCTTCAGGCGATCAGGACGGGGTGCGTGCGGACCAGCCGCCAAGCCACCGGTCGAACACGGCATTGGCGTAGAAACCGTTTGAGAGATGCACGCGCAGGCCGGCGGCGGCGGGGTGGTAGGCCCACAGCGGGAACATCGCCTGCACCACAGCCACCAGACCAAAGCTGGTCACCGCGAGAATGATGAGCCCCCACTCCAGCGGACCAGGCGCGGGCGGGGGGGGCAGGACGCCGGCCGTGACCCAGGTCGCCGCCATCTGAAGCGCGAAGTAGCCGACCGAGGTCGCCACGGCAAAGACCGCCGTGCGGCGGGTCAACGCCCTGGGCGCCGCGTCGGCGAACCCCTGCGCCAACATATAGGCCACACCGAAGATCAGGATGGCGCCGAGCGCGATCGCTTGCGGCGACTTGTGCTGCAGTCCGAAGGCGAACCCCACGAGCAGGTAGATTGCTAGCGCTGACAGAAAGGCCCGACCGACCGCGCCCGCTTTTGGGATCGCGACTGGACCGGGCCGGCGACCTGCGGCGACCGTCTCAACCGCACCCCCCGACGCGAGGAAGGAATGCGCCTTGTAGAGCGAGTGCGCGACGATGTGCAGAAGCGCCAGCGGGAACAGCGCCAGCCCACACTCGAAGATCATGAAGCCCATCTGGGCGACGGTGGACCAGGCCAGTGAGGTCTTTACCGCCGGCTGGGTGAGCATCACCAACCCACCGAACAGCGCTGTGAACCCGCCGATGATCACCAGGCCCGCGAGAACCCCGGGCGCCAGCAGCATCACGTCGGCAAAGCGGATCAGCAGAAACCCGCCGGCGTTGATAACGCCCGCGTGGAGCAGCGCCGACACGGGCGTCGGGGTCTCCATGACCTCGGTCAGCCAGCCATGGATCGGGAACTGAGCGGACTTGAGGACAGCCGCAAAGGCCAGCAACCCGGCCGCTCCGGTTGCCAAACCGCCGCCCTGCCCGGCTCGGGCCGCCGACAGGATCGCGGCAATGTCTGTTGTGTCATAGGCGCTCGCCAGCAGCACGGCTGCGAAGATCAAGGCGGCGTCACTCAGCCGGGTGGAAACGTACTTCTTGCGCGCGGCGCGACGTGCGGCTTTCCGATCCGGATAGAACAGCAGTAGCCGATGCAGGAAGAGGCTCATGGCGATCCAGCCGCCGACGAGCTGGAAGAGGTTGCCGGCCATGACTAGCAGCAGCACCGACGCGAGCGTCAGGCAAAGCCAGCCTGTGAAGACGCCCTGCCGGGCATCACCGTCCAGGTAGGTCGCGGCGTACCGGACGACGACCCAGCCGATGAGGGTGACCAGTAGGAGCATCAGGACGCTTAGAGCGTCCAGTCGAACCGACAGGCCGACTCCTTGCAGCCCGATCAACGGACTGACGCCTGGTCCTTGAAGGATCAGTGCGCCTAGTGAGACCAGGGCGACGAGGACGGCCAACAGCGCGGCGGCTTCGGCAAGCCTGGGCAGAGGCCGAGGTCGCAGCCCTGGACTGCAAAAACAGGCAATCGCAATGATCGTCAATGCAGGCAGCGCGAACATCGGCGTGAGATATATCGGCACTGGAAGCCCCCTTCGGCGCGCGGTGCGGCCGACGGGGATAGCTAGCTGGGTCGACTAGCTTATTAAATTTCATTGTTTCCCGCATATCGTTCGCTTTAAAAGAACGATATGCGAAATCTGAACTACAACCATCTTCGTTATTTCTGGGCGGTGGCTCACGAAGGCAGCCTCACGCGGGCTGCGGAACGCATAAGTCTGTCGCAATCGGCGCTGTCGGTGCAGATCCAGAAACTTGAGCGTCAGGTCGGCCACCCGCTGTTTGAACGCGTCGGCAAGAAGCTGGTCCTGACGGAAGCCGGTCGGATCGCGCTCGACTATGCGGACACGGTGTTCAAGGCCGGCGAGGAATTGATGAGCACTTTGCAAGGGCGGCCAGCTGCCAGCCGGCAGGTCCTGCGCGTCGGCGCGCTCACAACCCTGTCCCGCAATTTCCAACTTGAGTTTCTGCGCCCGCTTGTCGGTCGCTCGGACGTGGAACTGATCGTGCGGTCCGGAACGATGCGCGACCTGCTGGCGCAGATCGATGCCCACGAAATCGATGTCGTCCTCGCCAACAGCGCGGCCGGACGTGATGCGCGCTCACCCTTGCGCAACCACCTGCTGAACGAGCAACCCGTCAGCCTGGTCGGACGCCCAAGGCCAACAAAGCAGCGCTTCCTTTTCCCGGACGATTTGCGCACCGAACCGGTGTTGCTGCCCAGTCTGGACAGCGACATCCGCGTGGCCTTCGACCGCGTGCTCGAACGAGCGGGCATCCGACCGATCATCCTCGCCGAGGTCGACGACATGGCCATGCTGCGGCTTCTTGCGCGCGAGTGTGAGGGCGTCACCTTGGTGCCGCCCATCGTCGTGCGTGACGAACTGGATGCCGGCGTGCTGGTCGAGTACTGCCGCCTGCCCGAAGTGACTGAAAGCTTTTATGCGATCGTACAGAAACGCCGATTTCCCAATCAACTGCTGGCAAAGCTGCTGATTGAGGGT
>JAYTRF010000132.1:0-99253 GCA_043746375.1 Caulobacteraceae bacterium
CGATCCGCGCCAGCCAGCTGGGCCTTAAGACGGCCATCGTCGAAGGCGAGGCGCTGGGCGGGGTGTGCCTGAACTGGGGCTGCATCCCCACCAAGGCCCTGCTCAAATCGGGGGAAATCTACGAACAGCTCGCCCATCTCGGCGATTACGGTCTGGCCATCCAGGGCCGTGCCTATGACTTCACCAAGGTCATCGCACGTTCGCGCAAGGTCGCCGCGCAGCTGTCTTCCGGGGTCGCCTACCTGATGAAGAAGCACGACATCGAGGTGGTCGATGGCGTCGCCCGCCTGGAAAAAGGCGATGGCGCCCCAAGGGTAATTGTGGACATGAAGGCTGGCGGCGTTCGCACATTGACCGCCAAGTCAGTCATCCTCGCCACCGGCGCGCGGGCGCGGATCGTTCCGGCGGTCGGCCTTGAGCCTGACGGAGACCTGGTGTGGACCTATCGGGAGGCCCTGGCGCCGAAGAAGGCGCCTAAATCCCTGCTGGTCGTCGGCTCGGGCGCCATCGGGATCGAATTCGCCAGCTTTTACCGCGCGTTGGGCTCGGAGGTGACGGTTGTCGAAGCCTTGCCGCGAATTCTGCCTCTTGAGGACGAAGAGGTCTCAAAAGCCGCCCGTAAAGCCTTTGAAAAGCGCGGCATCTCATTTCGAGTTGGCGCCCGGGTGACCAACCTCGCCAAGTCCAAAACCGGCGTCGCTCTCGAGTTTCAGGCCGGCGGCAAGGTCGAAACCCTCGGCGCTGAAGTGGCCATCGTCGCGGTCGGCATCGAGGGCAATGTCCAGGGCCTGGGCCTGGAGGGCCTCGGCGTAAAGATCGATAAGGGCCATGTGGTCATCGATCCCGATGGGGCCACCAACGTCCCGGGCCTCTTCGCCATCGGCGATGTCGCCGGTCCGCCATGGCTCGCGCACAAGGCCAGCCACGAGGGCGTGCACTGCGTAGAGCATATTGCGGGTCTTGCGCCGTCGAACCTGGCGGCGCCAATCCCCGGCTGCACCTATTCCACGCCCCAGATCGCGTCGGTTGGGCTCACCGAGACGGCGGCCAAGGAAACGGGCTTTGACGTGAAGGTCGGGCGTTTTCCGTTCCGCGCCAATGGCAAGGCCATCGCCTCGGGCGATACCGAGGGTTTCGTGAAGACCGTTTTCGATGCCGCCACCGGCGCCCTGATCGGCGCGCACATGATCGGCGCCGAAGTTACCGAAATGATTCAGGGTTTCGCTCTGGCCATGACCCTTGAGGCCACCGAGGCTGACCTCTTCGCCACCGTCTTCCCCCACCCCACCATGAGCGAAGCCATGCACGAAGCCAGTCTCGACGCCTACGGTCGCGCACTGCACATCTGAGAGATCGACCGACCCCAGCTCGTGAAGCCGCATCCCAGGCGCCTAGCCCAGGACGGTCGTGTGGGGCGCAGGCGCCCGAATTCACCCGCGCGCCTCGGTTTCCGCCATGCGCTGGATGGCGACGTAGTCGGTCTTGCCGGTGCCGAGAACCGGGATTTCCGGCACCTTGACGATTTTGCGGGGGACGGCGAGCTCCTGGGCGCCGATGCTTTGCGCATAGGTCACGAGGCCGCCAGAGTCGGCGTCCGCCTGATCGGTGACGAGTACAAGCCGCTCGCCTTTCCGGGAGTCTGGCATGGAGATCACCGCATGACGGGCGGAGGGCCAGAGCCCCGCGGCCAGATCTTCTGCCGCCGTCAGCGACACCATCTCGCCACCGATCTTGGCGAACCGCTTCACCCGACCGAGGATTGTGATCCACCCGTCAGGCGTTAGCTCGACCACGTCGCCGGTATCGTGCCAGCCGCCCGCCGGCGCATCGATGCCGCCAGCGTCGTTCAAGTATCCGGACATGATGTTGGGCCCGCGGACCAGCAGCCTTCCGCCCCGCAGGATGCCTTCGACCGGCTCGACCCGCGTTTCGACTCCCGGCAGGATGCCGCCGACTGTGCCACGGCGATTGTCGGTGGGCGTGTTTACGGCGATCACTGGGGCGGCTTCCGTCGCCCCGTAGCCCTCCAGAACCGGAATATCGCCAAAGCGTTGGGCGATGAGATTGTGGGTCTCGTCACGTACTTTTTCCGCGCCGCAGACGATGAACCGCAGACCGGCGAGTTCGTCCGGGTCGGCCGCGCGGGCGTACTGGTTGAGGAAGGTATCGGTAGCCAATAGGATGCTGGCCCCGCTGGCCTTGATCAGGGGCGGGATCAGTTTGACGTGCAGAGGGCTGGGATATTCGAACGCCTTCATGCCGTTCAGCAGCGGCAAGAGCACCCCGCCGGTCAGCCCAAAACAATGGAAAACGGGCAGGGGATTGAACATCACCCAGGCTGGATCGAGCGCGATGTGAGCGGCGATCTGGGCGGTGTTGGCCAGCACATTGGCCTGGCTGAGCACCACACCGCGGGGCGCGCCAAAGCTGCCGGACGTGAACAGTACAACGGCTGGATCGCCAGGCTTGATCGCGGCGCGAAAAACGCGGGGAGCGAGGGATGCGGCGAGTGCGTAAAGGCGGTCGACGGCTCCGATCGCCTCGCGCACGTCTTCCAGGTAGGTGATCGTGCAGGTCGGCTCGAGCGCATCGATCAGGTCGTGGAGCTTGCCTTGCTCGATGAACCGGTGTGACGTGAGCACGCGCTTGAGCCCCGCCAGCTTGGCGGCGGCGCGCAGATTGCGAATGCCGGCGGTAAAGTTCAGCATCGCCGGTACGCGCCCGAACGCGTGCAGAGCGAAAAAGGTCACAACCGCTCCGGAGCTCGACGGCAGCAATACACCGACGCGTTCGCCCCGCGCCGTCAGCGACGCCAGCTTGCGACCCAGCGCGAAGGAGGCCCGGATCAGATCGGTGTAGGTGAGCGGACGTCTCTCCTGATCCTCAAGGATCAGTTTAGCGCCGCCATACCGTTTGGCCGCGTCCAGAAGGGCGTCGAAAACGCTCCGTTGGGCATCGGCTGGATTGAATGCGCTCGCCATCGCCGCCAATTAGCACGCCGGGGCGAGCTGGGGCCACACCCTGACATGCGGCTTGAACCTTGGCGCCGGACGGCCGATCTAGGGTGCATGACCACGGTTCTTGAAAGAAGCCCCGCGGCCGCGCGCCACCCCGAAAAACAGGCGCGCGCCGACACGCCGATGCTGCGCAAGCCGGACTGGTTGCGGGTTAGGGCTCCGGGCTCGCCGGGCTACGCGGAGACGAAGCGGATCGTCAGGGAGCACCATCTGACGACCGTGTGCGAGGAAGCGGCTTGCCCCAACATCGGCGAGTGCTGGAGCGTAGGTCACGCGACAATGATGATCATGGGCGAGGTTTGCACCCGCGCCTGCGCGTTCTGCAATGTCGCCACCGGGAGGCCGGGGCCGCTCGACCTCGATGAGCCTGGCCGCGTCGGCGCGGCCGTCGCCGCCATGAGTCTCCACCACGTCGTCATCACTTCCGTCGATCGCGACGACCTGGACGACGGCGGAGCGGACCACTTCGCCGCCACCGTCGCGGCCATTCGCACCGCAGCGCCGGCGACGACCATCGAGATTCTGACCCCCGATTTTCTGCGCAAGCCCATCAGCGCTGCTGAACGGGTGATCGCTTCACGCCCCGATGTGTTCAACCACAATCTCGAGACGGTTCCGCGGCTCTATCTGCAGATTCGCCCCGGCGCGCGCTACTACCATTCCCTTCGCCTGCTGGAGCGCGCCAAGGCGGCGGACGAGCGCCAGTTCACCAAGTCCGGCCTGATGGTGGGCCTTGGCGAAAGCCGGGAGGAGGTTCTCCAAGTAATGGACGACATGCGAGCCGCTGGCGTCGATTTCATCACCATCGGCCAATATTTGCAGCCGACCCGCAAGCACGCTCCGGTCGATCGGTTCGTTAGTCCGGACGAGTTCGCGGGCTTGAAAGCCGCAGCGCTGGCAAAAGGTTTTCTGATGGTATCGGCCAGTCCGCTGACGCGGTCATCTCACCATGCCGGCGAGGATTTCGAGCGGCTGCGTGCAGCCAGAGCCGCACGCCTGGATCCGTTTGCGCCATAGCCTGACGCGGGTTCTGCCCTACACGCCTGCCCAGCTCTTTACTCTGGTCGGCGATGTCGAGGCCTATCCGCAGTTCGTGCCCTGGGTAACGCGCCTGACCACATTCAACCGCGCCTGCGAAGATGACGGCGTTGTTGAGTTCGATGCAGAGGCCGTGGTGGGTTTTTCGTTCGTTCAGGAACGGTTCTGCACCCACGTGCGCCTCGACAGTCGATCGCGTGTAGTCGACGTAGCCTTACTGTCTGGACCCTTCAGTCGCCTGACAAACCGATGGAGTTTAGCGCCCCATCCCGGCGGGGCGACGCTGACTTTCGACATCGACTTCGCTTTCAAATCCCGCCTGCTCGACGGCCTGCTCGCCGCCAATTTCGAGCGCGCGGTCAATCGGCTGGTCGCCTGCTTCGAAGATCGGGCCAAGGTGCTGTACGGATAAGTCCTTCCGCGCCGGGAAGCAGGAACGATATCAGCGCAGGCGCTCCTTCAGGAATTCTAGGGCAGTCTGCACAGCCGCCATCTGGATTTCCCAACGGCTGTCTAGGTCGAACATCTCCATGCGGTGCTGTACCGACTGATTGGCGCGTGAAGTTGCGAAATGGACTGTCCCGACCGGCTTCATCGGCGTGCCGCCCCCAGGTCCCGCCACGCCAGTGACGGCGATGGAAACATGGGCGTGGGAGTTTTCGATTGCCCCTTCCGCCATCATGCGCGCGATCGGCTCCGACACGGCGCCGAGGTCGGCGATGAGGTCGCCTGACACGCCGAGCAATTCCTGTTTGGCCCGGTTGGTGTAGGCCACGAACCCGCGCTCGAAGACCTCAGAGGCGCCGGCGATTGAGCACAAGGCGGCGGCGACCAGCCCGCCTGTGCAGCTCTCGGCGGTGACAATGCGCAGCGACTTTTCCCTCGCGTCGTCGATGATCAGACGCGCCAGGGTTTCAATCTCCAGTGAAAACATCGCGCGCGGCCCTTCTGCCCCTAGCCAAACAGGTCTCGCCTGACCAACATCGCCGGCTTGCGGGTTTCAAGGGCCAATCGTGATCCATGACCGCCGTCGCGCCAAGCTGCCGTTGCTCGGATGATCGGCGGCGGTGTGGAACAGCTGCCTAGCGTTTTTCCAGTCTCCCGAGAGAGTGATCAGGCCGCCGCGCGCTTTCGGCGGCCCAGCGCCTCCCGCCACGGCCCCGCAGTCCATTTTGGGTATCGAACCTGCGTTCGCCGGATCGTTTCCTCGGTCCAGAATGGGTCCGCCGGGCGCGGCACGCCGAACGCGGCGAGCTGGTCGACGGTGGCGTGCTCGAAAACGATCCCCCACGGGCGGGCGCCGTAGAACGGCCAAGCGTAGCGGTTCACCGCCGGCACGTCGGCGCGGTGGTAGCTGGCCATCACCGCGAAGCGTCGGCCCTTGGCTGCGGTGAGGTTGGTGCCGCGATGCCAGACGTCGATGGTGTAGGGAAAGATGGTTCCCGCCGGCCCGGCGCTGGATCGCGACTTCTCGGCCAGCCGCTGCTGGAGCGTCTGATCGCCATGACGAGTGAAGCTCATTTCCGGCGTGGCGAACGCCTCCGATTCGGTGCGCGGTACGAAGTGCGCGGGGCCGTGCGCCTCGGAGACGTCCGTAAAGTAACAAAGCGTCGTCAAGCTGTTAAACCGCGAATCTTCCGATGGGGCGGTCAGGGTGTGGTTCCCATAATCGCAGTGGAAGGCCTGATCGTAGTCGGCATCCCCCGTGAACTTTGCCCATACCTCGGCCTGGTAGAGCAGCACATCATCGGTCCCGAGAAGGGCGCGGGCGAGGGCCATCAGCGCGGGGTGAACTGCGATCAGGTTCAGCGCCGGCGAGCAGTCGAAGGGAATGGTCTCGTTGTTCAGCCCCTGCTTCTTGTTGAAGTGTCCTATCTCGCCGGGCTTCTTGAAATCCTTCGCCTCTTCGGCCCCTTCGGCGCGACCCCAGATCGTCTCGAAGTCAGTGACCACGGCGGCGCATTCCTGCGGCGTGAAGAAGTTCGGGATCACGAGGCCCCCCTCGCGGCGCCAGGTCTCGACATGCTCCTGCGTGAAACGCGGTTCCAAGCGGCGTCCTCCTTGACCAGGGCGGCATTGTCGGCGGACGCAAGGCCAGGTCAAGGCTGAGCGGAGTCGCCCAAGCGCCGGACTGCGATAGCGCTTAGGCTGACGGCCTGGACCAGCGTGCGCCGACTGCCATGACAGCCGCGATCACTCTGGTTTCGCGTCATGTAAACGGCTCGCGATCTAGCCGCCCAATTCGACCATCGCCACGGCCTGGGCGGCTAGGCCCTCCGAGCGACCGGCAAACCCCAACCCTTCGGTGGTCGTCGCCTTGACGCTAACCTGATCGACCTCGGTTCTGAGGAGTGACGCAAGCCGCGCGCGCATCGCCTCACGGTGGGGTTTGATCTTGGGGGCCTCGCAGATCAGGGTGAGGTCGACGTTGACTATCCGACCGCCCCTTGCGGCAACCAGTGAGACAGCGTGACGCAGGAACGCATCGGACGGGGCGCCCTTCCACCTAAGGTCGTCCGGTGGAAAGTGATCGCCGATGTCCCCCGCGCCAATGGCCCCCAGGACGGCGTCAGTGAGCGCGTGCAGGCCGACGTCGGCGTCTGAATGGCCGATCAGGCTTGCGCTGTGGCCGACCCAGACGCCGCATAGCCACACGCCGTCTCCTGGCCCGAAGCGGTGCACATCATAGCCCTGGCCGATACGTAGCGACCGCGCCCCTGTCAGCAGCCGCGCCATGGCAAAGTCCTCCGGGTAGGTCATTTTCATCAGCATCGGATCGCCGGGTGTCAGCACGACCTTGCCGCCGGCGGCTTCAACAACCTCGGCGTCGTCGGTGGGCGCACGGTCGGATGGCCAGGCGCGATAAGCGGCGTTTAGGACGCCGAACCGGAATGCCTGCGGCGTCTGCGCGCGCCAGAGTCCCTCGCGAGGCGCGGTTGTCGCGCGACCGGCGGCGTCCAGACGTTTGACAGTGTCCGCCACGGCCAGGGCCGGCACGGCGCCGTCGGCGTTCTTGAGCGCCTCTAGCAGGCAAGCGACGTGGGCTGCGGTGACAAACGGCCGCGCTGCGTCGTGAACAAGAACGATCTCATCAGGACCCGCATCCAGGGCGGCAAGGCCGGCGATCACCGATTGGGCGCGGGTCGCTCCGCCAGCGGCGGCGGCCCACCGATCAAGACCGGCGAGCGCGGCTGCCGCCAAGCCTTCATCGCCGTCGGCAACGACCACGACCAAATGCCGGGCTCCCGCCTCCAGGAGAGCCTCAGCGGACCAGCGGATGACCGGCCTGCCTGCCAGATCGCGCCACTGTTTTGGCTGGCCGGCGCCGGCTCGCGTTCCCGCGCCGGCTGCGACAATCACCGCTGAAAAGGCCATCGGCGCTGTTTAAGCCGCCACCTTCTCATGTCCAGGCTTTACCTCACCGCCGCCAATGCCTAATAAAAGAGCACAACCAATGGCGAAAAAATGAGCACAGTTCTAAATATCGGTCCCGTTCGGGTTCCGGGACGGGTATGGATCGCCCCAATGACCGGGGTTTCGGACCTACCATTTCGTCAAGCTGCGGTCGCCTCAGGCGCTCCCTACGTCGCCACCGAAATGGTCGCCAGCGCCCAGTTCGCCAAGGGCCGCCCGGATGTCGTGCGCAGAGCTGCGGTAGGCGATGGAATGCCGCTGATGGTCGTTCAACTCGTCGGCCGTGAGGTCAGCTGCATCGCCGAGGGGGCGCGGCTGGCCGTGTCAGCCGGGGCGCAGATCGTCGATCTCAATTTCGGCTGCCCCGCGAAGTCCGTAACCGGCGCGGCCTGTGGATCGGCTCTGATGCGGGAACTCGACCTCGCCGAACGTCTGATTGGCGCCGCAGTCGAGGCTGTTGAGGCGCCGGTGACGGTAAAAATGAGGCTCGGCTGGGACAGCGGATCGATCAACGCCGCGGAGCTTGCGGTTCGCGCGGAGAGGGCCGGCGCCAAGGCGCTGAGTGTTCACGGGCGAACACGATGCCAATTCTACGGCGGCAGCGCCGACTGGCGGGCGGTGCACGCCGTCAAGGTGGCCGTGGCGATTCCGGTACTGGTCAACGGCGACATAGTCGATGGACAGAGCGCCTTGCGAGCCCTCGGCCAATCTGGCGCCGATGGCGTCATGATCGGTCGCGCGGCCACTGGCCGCCCATGGATCGCCAGCCAGCTGCAGGCGGCGCTGGATGGCGGAAACTTTGCCGAGCCAGGGCCCCGCGAGCGACTGGGGATCGTCATAAGGCACATGAACGCCAGCGTTGCATTTTATGGTGAGCGCCTTGGTGTTCGCGTGTTTCGCAAGCACCTGGCCGGTTATGTCGACGCCGCGCCTTGGCCCCGGTCGGCCGCTGCGCGCAGGCAGGCTCGCGCTCGGCTGTGCCGGTTGGATCGCGTGGGTGACATCGAAACCGCTCTCTGGGAAATTTGGGGGCGCGAGGAACTGAGGCTCGCCGCGTGATGCCTGAGCACGCCATCTGGGCATCCACCGCGCTCGACAGCCTGAAGGCCTCCGCCTTCGATCTCGGCCAGGAACCGGCCATGGTGATCAACGCAGAGGGCGCGCTGGCAGCTGTCAACGAGGCGGCGCAGGCGCTCTTCGGCCACGGACTGGCCCATTTGGCGCGTGAACGATTCCGCCCCGCTCTGCCCGCAGGCTCTCCCCTGGCCCAGCTTATCGACCGTTGCCTGATTGAAGCCGGCGCGGTGCGCGAACGCGGCATGCGGATCGACGTTTTTGGTCAGCCGGCCTTTGAGGCCGACGGCGCGGCCGGGCCTTTGGGAGACGGCGCTGTGCTGCTGACCCTTCATCCGCAGCGCGCCGGAGCTGGTATCGAGCGCGCGGCGGATATGCCCGCCTTGCGCTCGGTCGTCGGCATCGGCCACATGCTGGCGCACGAGATCAAGAATCCTCTGGCTGGCATTCGTGGCGCGGCCCAGCTGCTGAAGACCAGCGCGCGTGCCGACGATGCGCCTCTGGCGCAGCTGATTGTCGACGAGACCGATCGCATCCGCCGTCTCGTCGATCGGATGCAGGCGGTCTCGGAAGATGTGCGTCCCGCCAGCCAGCCGCTTAACATTCACCGCGTGCTCGACCGCGTTCGCGCCCTAGCGGCCAACGGTGTCGCCGACGGCCTTGCCCTATGTGAAGACTACGATCCGTCCCTGCCTGCGGTGTGGGGGGACGAGGACCTGCTTATCCAGGTGTTCCTCAATCTGGTGAAGAATGCCGCGGAGGCAGCGCATGCACGCGGTGACGGGCGCGGCGCGCTGGGCTTGGCCACCGCCTGGCGCCATGGGGTCAAGGTGCGAGGGCCGGGTGGCCATAACCTCCCTGGGGCGCCGCTCGAGGTTAGGATCAGCGACAACGGACCTGGCGTTCCGTTGGCCTTGCGCGACTGCCTGTTCGAGCCGTTCGTGACCAGCAAGACTAGCGGCGCGGGGCTCGGCCTGGCTCTGGTGGCCAAGCTCATCGCCGCGCACGATGGGATCATCGAATTCGACTCCGAGCCCGGTCGAACGGTCTTTCGGGTGTTGCTGCCTGTGGCGCAGCATGGTTTGAGCGAGGCTATCGCGTAATGAACGCCGCCGATCGGAAAATCCTGATTGCTGACGACGACGCATCGATCCGCTTGGTGCTGTCCCAGGCGTTCTCCCGGGAGGGCTATCAGGTTCGGGCCACCGGCAACGCGGCGACCTTGCTGAAGTGGGTTTCCGACGGGGACGGCGATCTGGTGATCACCGACGTGCTGATGCCCGATGGCAACGTGTTCGATGTGCTGCCGACCATTCGCAGGCAACGCCCAAAGCTGCCGGTCATCGTGATGAGCGCGCAGAACACCCTTCTCACCGCAGTGGCCGCCGCGGAGATCGGGGCCTTCGACTATCTCTCCAAGCCTTTCGATCTCGACGAGATGACCGGCGCCGCGCGACGGGCCCTGGCTCGCCCCGCCGACGGGGATGCGGCCAAAGCGCAGGCCAGGGCCATACGCGACGATGGCCTGCCCCTGATCGGCAGATCCGCGCCGATGCAGGAGGTCTACCGCACCGTGGCCCGTTTGGTCGGCGCCGACCTCACAGTGCTGATCCTTGGTGAATCAGGGTCGGGCAAGGAGCTCGTCGCCCGCGCCCTACACGATCTCGGCCGCCGTCGGGACGGGCGGTTCGTAGCTGTCAATCTGGCCGCCTTGCCGCGTGAGCGCGTGGACCGGGAACTCTTCGGCTCCGGAGAAGGCGATCCCGGGAAGCTCGTGGAAGCCGACGGCGGAACCTTGTTTCTGGACGAGATCGGCGACATGCCGCTGGATGCGCAGACGCGTCTGCTGCGCGTCTTCGATGGCGCAGATACCGCGATCAATCCCAAAACCGGCCGTAAGCCCGGCGTGCGGGTCATCGCCGCCTCCAATCGCGAACTTCGGGGCCTCATCGCCCAGGGCCTGTTTCGAGAAGATTTGTTTTTTCGACTCAACGTCGCCACCGTGCGGATGCCGGCGCTGCGTGATCACTCCGACGACATCGCCGACCTTGCCCGGGCGTTCCTGCTGCGCGCGCATCGCGAAGGGCTGCCGCCGAAGACTATCGACAAGGCCGCCATCGAACGCCTGAAACTTCATCAATGGCCCGGCAACGTCCGCGAACTCGAAAATCTGATGCGACGCATCTGCGCACTCTATGCAGAGCCGTCGATAGGCGCGCGGATCATTGAGCGCGAATTGGTGGAACCTGCAGCCAAGTTGCAGCCGGACTCCGGGCCAGTTACCATCGGCGCGTTGATCGCAGGCCATCTGGCGTCGGTGTTCGCCAGCGCTCCGGATGGTCTGCCGGCCCCCGGACTGCACCATCGAATGGTGGCCGAACTGGAGCGCCCACTGATCGAGACAACCCTGGCCGCCACCCACGGAAATCAGCTGCGCGCAGCCGAGATTCTCGGCCTCAATCGAAACACGCTGCGCAAAAAAATTCGCGATCTGGACATCATGGCAGGGGGTCGCGGTCGGTGACCTCGCGGCGCCATACTGAAGCGGACTTGCCACAAGCCTGTTGAATTTATGGCACAGGCGGCACTATTGAATCCGCCGATGTCAGCCCTGCAGAGCCCTGAACCCGAGTCGATGCTGAGACGCGCCGTCCATTCGCGGCTGGTGATGGGCGGCGGCTACGCACTTGCTTTCGCCCTCATGGCGCTAGCGGTCGCCCTTGGTTCCTCGCCGATCCTGAGCGGCCCGCTGGGCCCGGCCAATCCGCTTGTCCTGGGCCTCCTGGGGCTGAGCCTGATCCTGATCGGGGGACTGGCGGCGGTGATGGCCTGGCGGGTGCTGCATCTGTTGCGGGCCCAGGCAGCAGATGCTGGCGCGCGCCTTCGCCTGCGCTTTGTGGCTCTGTTCGCGCTGGCGGCCGTGGCGCCGGCGGTCATCGTCGCGCTCTTCTTCGGCATCCTGGTGACGCGCGGCATCGAGGACTGGTTCAGCGCCAGAGTTCAGGCGGTTGTGGAGAACTCGGCCACGGTGGCCAGATCCTACCTCGACGAACAGAAGGCGTATTTGGGCAGCCATGTCGCGGTGATGGCCGGCGAACTCAACAAAGCGGCGCCCGGCCTTTCGGACACGCCTGTCGCGTTCAGCCAGTATCTCAGCGACCGAACCGTCGAAAACGGCCTGTCCGCGGCCTATCTGATCGACCGGGAGGGCAGAGTGCTTGCCCGCGCTGAACCGCCCGGGGCGCCCGCTCTGCTGATCCCGCCTCCGTCGACGTTCAGGGCCGCCGACGAGGGGGATGTTTCGGCGATGCCCTTCGAAACCGCCGATCTGTTTCGCGCGCTTTATCGCCTCGTGGCCTATCCGGATGCCTACCTTTACGTGGTCCGGCCGGTAGACCGGGGTATTTTCACCCATCTTTTCGAAACCGAAGCCTCTCTCGCGGCCTACCGACAGGCCAAGGCGAGTCGAGCTCGGATTCAGGGCGCCTTCGCCCTGAGCTACCTCGAGATGGCGCTTCTGGTCCTTGTCGCGGCCGTCTGGCTGGGGATGGCTGCGGCGAGTAGCATTGCCGCTCCGGTGGCGAGGCTCGTTCAGGCCGCTGGCCGCGTCGCCGCCGGAGATCTCTCAGCCCGCGTCGACACCTCAAAAGACCCCGAAGAAATCGCCGTGTTATCCAGGGCATTCAACCGGATGACTTATGACCTTCAGGAACAACAACAAGCATTGCGAACCTCACACATAGATGCGGAATCACGACGCCTATTCATGGAGACCGTGCTCCTGGGCGTCAGCGCCGGCGTCATCGGCATCGATCCTCATGGAAGGGTGTCAGCTGTAAACCGCCAGGCCGCGCGACTGCTGAATCTGGGGTCCGCAGACAGCTTTGGGCAGGAGCTTGCCGCCATCGCGCCTGAGATGGCGGCGATCGCGGGCAGTGCAAAAGTTCATGGCGGGGAGGCGGAAGGGGACATCGACGTCGTGCGAGATGGTGATTCCCGCCGTCTGCGTGTGCGCGCGAGCCACAGCAGCGAGGGCCTAGTCCTGACCTTCGATGATATCACCCGCCTCGTCGCGGCTCAGCGCAACGCCGCGTGGCGCGATGTGGCGCGCCGGATCGCCCACGAAATCAAAAACCCGCTTACGCCTATCCAACTTTCGGCCGAACGGCTGAGGCGCAAGTACCGCAAGGAAATCGTCGGCGACCTCGAAATCTTCGACCGCTGCACTGACACCATCATCCGCCAGGTCGGCGACATCGGTCGCATGGTCGACGAATTTTCGGCCTTTGCGCGCATGCCTGCGCCCAGGATCGAGCCGCATGACGCCGCCGAACTGGTGCGCGCCGCGGTGTTCGCCCAGCGCGTTGCCAATCCGGCGGTGAGTATCGATATCACCCAGCCCCTGACCGCGACGACGCTGATGTGCGATGGCCGCATTGTCGGTCAGGCGCTGACCAATGTTCTCAAGAACGCCGCCGAGGCCATCGCAGCCCGCCCTGGCCCATCGGCCGTTGAGCCTGGGCGCATTCGCGTGAGCCTTGCGCGGCGCGGCGATCACCTGGAGATCGTGGTGGAAGACAACGGCATCGGCATGCCGGCCAAGGATCGTGATCGGCTGACCGAGCCCTACGTCACCACCCGTGAAAAGGGCACGGGTCTGGGCTTGGCGATCGTCAAGCGGATTTTGGAGGATCATGGCGGGGAGCTTCTGCTTGCTGACGCCCGCGATGGACCCGGCGCGCGGGTTGTTCTGTCCTTCCCGCACGTCACGACGCCCGCCGCGGTTGCTGCGTCGGCCGTCGTGGGGGCCTAGAGGATGGCGATGGCCGGTGACGTGTTGATTGTCGACGACGAGGCGGACATTCGCGAACTCGTCGCGGGCATCCTTGCCGACGAAGGCTACGCGGTGCGGACCGCGCAAGATTCCCGAACCGCTCTGGCGGCCATCGATGCACGAAAACCTTCACTGGTGGTGCTGGACATTTGGATGCAGGGCGGTGGCCTAGATGGCCTGGAACTGCTCGATCTGGTTAAGACGCTCGACCCGGACCTGCCGGTGATCATGATCTCCGGCCACGGCACGATTGAAACAGCTGTCAGCTCCATCAAGCGCGGGGCCTACGATTTTCTGGAAAAGCCGTTCAAATCCGATCGCCTGCTTTTGCTGGTTGAGCGGGCTCTCGAAGCGTCGGGCCTGAAGCGGGAAAATCGTCGACTGCGCACCCAGGCGATCGTGCCCGATGGGCTGGTGGGAGCGTCGGCCGCGGCGCAGCAGCTTCGCGCGCTCATCTCCAAGGTGGCGTCGGCCAATAGCCGGATCCTGATTTCCGGTCCGCCGGGTTCCGGCAAGGAAACCACGGCCCGCTTGATCCATGCGGCCAGTCCTCGAGCCAAGAGTGAGTTTGTCGCCATCAGCGCCGCCGGGATGACTCCTGAACGGATGGACCTCGAACTGTTCGGGGAAGAGGGCGAGGGGGGCAGGCCGCGAAAAATCGGGGTCTTCGAACGCGCCCATGGGGGGACACTCTACATCGACGATGTCGCCGATATGCCCAAGGACAGCCAGAGCCGGATCCTACGGGTGCTCGTCGAGCAGCGCTTTCGCCGCATCGGCGGCGACACCGACGTGCAGGTGGACGTCAGGGTCCTTTCATCCACATCCAGGGATTTGCGCGAGGAGATCGCCGCCGGGCGGTTCCGAGAGGATCTGTTTCACCGCCTGAATGTCGTGCCGCTGCGGGTGCCTGGACTGGTCGAGCGACGCGAGGATGTGCCGGCGTTGATTGGCTACTATCTGGAGCGGCTCAGCATCGCCTCCGGCCTGCCCAAGCGCAGGCTCGCCGATGACGCTTACGCGACGCTGCAGGTTCAATCATGGCCAGGAAACGTTCGCCAGCTGAGGAACGTCGTTGAACGCATTCTGATCTTGGCGGGCGGAGATCCCTCCGAGCCAATCACCGCCGAGATGCTGCCCCCCGACGCCAGTGCAGCGCCGCCCGCCGGCGGCCTCGGCGCCGAGCGGATCATCGCCCTGCCGTTGCGGGATGCGCGTGAACTGTTCGAGCGGGAGTATCTTACCGCTCAGATCACCCGTTTTGGCGGCAATATCTCTCGCACCGCAGCGTTCATCGGCATGGAGCGGTCGGCCCTGCACCGCAAGCTGAAGTCGCTCGGTTTCGGCGCGGCGCCGCCACCAGAGGACCCGGTGTAGGAGAGTGGCGCGCTTCGCTTACGTCAACGGGCGTTTTGTCCCTCACCGTCGCGCCATGGTGCATATCGAGGACCGCGGTTATCAGCTCGCCGACGCCGTCTATGAAGTCTGGGCGGTGTTTGCGGGGCGACTGGGGGACGCTGCCGGTCATTTCGAGAGGCTGGGTCGAAGCCTGGCGGAGCTGCGCATCGTCCAGCCGATGACCACCGCGGCGCTCAAGGTCGTCCTGGCAGAGACCGTGCGCAGAAATGCCGTGCGTGACGGGCTTGTCTATCTGCAGGTGTCGCGGGGCGTTGCGCCACGCGACCATGCCTTCCCCGATCCTCCGGTCCCGCCCGGGATCGTGGTCACAGCGAAGAGCGTCGATCCCACGGCCGCCAGCGCCCGCGCCGAAAAAGGTGTCGCCGTGATCACGGTGCCGGAGACGCGCTGGGGTCGCTGCGACATCAAGACTGTCGGACTGTTGCCTAATGCCTTGGCAAAACAGGCGGCGCGGGAGGCGGGCGCTGCCGAAGCTTGGTTCGTCGACGAGCTGGGTCTTGTTACCGAGGGGGCGTCGAGCAACGCCTGGATCGTCGATGCCGACGGCGTTCTGCGGACGCGGGACGTTCAGGCCAATATTCTTCGCGGCGTGACACGCAAGACCCTGATTGAGGTGATTGCCGCAGCGGGTTTGAAGTTCGATCAGCGCCCATTCACGGTGGAGGAAGCCAAACGGGCGCGCGAAGCGTTCATTACCGGCGCCGGCACGGTTGTCATGCCGGTGGTGCGCGTCAATGAGGCGAAGCTCGGCGACGGACGGCCAGGGCCAGTGGCGCAGCGCCTTCGCGCGCTTTATATTGAGGAAGCCCGTCGCACGGCGTGGTGAAAAGCGCTGACAATGCCAATAACACCAAATGGGAGATCAACCCGTGACCGCCGAGAAGAAACAGAACCTTCAGGATACTTTTCTCAATAGCGTGCGCCGCGCAAAGACGCCGCTGACCATCTTTCTTGTCAATGGCGTAAAGCTGCAGGGAGTTGTCAGCTGGTTCGACAACTTCTGTGTGCTCCTGCGTCGGGACGGCCAGTCGCAACTGGTCTACAAGCACGCCATCTCGACCATCATGCCCGCACAGCCGGTCCAGCTCTATGAGCCGGGCGAAGATGAAGACACCGTTTGAAATCTTCCCAATCCATCGATCGTCGGCCACCTCGGCAGGCCGCCTTGGTCGTCCATCCAAGCCGCTCGCAAAAGACCGCGTCGCGGTCTGCGGCCGGTCGGCTGGATGAAGCGGCCGGGCTTGCCCGCGCGCTCGACCTGGACATTCGCGATGCGGTGGTGACGCGTCTGCGCGCCACCCGACCCGCGACTTTGTTCGGCAAGGGCAAGGTGGAGAAAATCGGCGCCCTCTGCGCTGAACGCGCCGTCGATCTGGTGGTGGTCGACGACGCACTGACGCCGATCCAACAGCGCAATCTGGAACGGGCTTGGCAGGTAAAGGTCATCGACCGCTCCGGCTTGATCCTGGAAATTTTCGCGCGCCGCGCGCGCACGAGCGAAGGGCGTTTGCAGGTGGAGCTGGCCCGGCTCGATTACGAGCGATCGCGGCTGGTTCGAACCTGGACTCACCTGGAGCGGCAAAGGGGTGGCTTTGGCTTTTTGGGCGGGCCGGGGGAAACACAGATCGAAGCCGACCGGCGCATGCTCGCCGACCGGATCAAGAAGCTCAAAGGTGAGCTCGCGGAGGTGCGCCGCACGCGCGGCCTTCAGCGCCGATCGCGCAAGCGGGTTCCCTATGCGACCGTGGCCCTGGTCGGCTACACCAACGCCGGCAAGTCGACCCTCTTCAATCAGCTGACCTCGGCCAAGGTGTTGGCCAAGGACATTCTGTTCGCCACGCTTGATCCAACCTTGCGGCGCGTCCGGCTTCCTGGCGGTCGGACGGCGATACTCTCGGACACGGTTGGATTCATCTCCGACCTGCCCCACGAGCTGGTGGAGGCTTTTCGCGCCACTCTCGACGAGGTTCGTGAAGCGGACGTGATCCTGCACGTTCGTGACATTTCAAGCCCCGATTCGGGCGCTCAAAGCGAGGATGTGGCTAAGGTGCTGGCCCGGATAGGCATTGATGCCGCTGATGGCGCCCGCATCTTCGAAGTCTGGAACAAGATCGATCGTCTAGACGGCGACGGCAGAGCCGAGGTCACCGGGAAGGCCATCAATCTAGGCGCAGCCGCAGTTTCGGCGATCACCGGCGAAGGCTGTCAAGCGCTGCTCACGCGGCTTGGGTCGATGGTGGACGACGCCCCCCCCCATGATTTCGTGCTCGAGCCCTCAGACGGCGAGGCCATTGCGTGGTTGCATAGCCACGGCCGGGTGACCTCCCAAAAGCAGTCGAACGGTTCGCTGGTCGTTGCCGCACATCTGGATGCCCAGGCCCTGGGACGCTTCGAGCAGTTGCGTCCCAAAGCGATCAGGTAGGGCGCTTTTCGGCCATTTTGGCCGCGTTCCACAGTTCATCCATCTGCGCCAGAGTGGACGCGGCGGGGGACGAACCGGCCTGTGCCAAACGTCGCTCAATATATTGAAACCGACGGATGAACTTGCCGTTGGCGCCGCGGAGGGCCTGCTCGGCGTCAATGTCTAGCGCGCGGGCCAGGTTGGCGATGACGAAGAGAACATCCCCCAGTTCCTCCTGGGCTTTTTCACGATCCCCGCTGGCGATCTCAACCTCAAGTTCGGCGATCTCCTCGTGCAGCTTGTCAACAACCTCGCCGGTAGATGGCCACACGAAGCCAACCCCCGCCGCGCGCCTGGCGAGCTTCGTGGCGCGGGTCAGGGCGGGCAGACCCACCGGTAGATGGTCGAGCACGCTCACCCCCGCACGGCCCGATTTCTCCGCCCGTTCGCTCGACTTGACGGCGTCCCAGGCCAAGGTCTGCTCGCTGGCCGATCGCGCCCGCGCATCGCCAAACACGTGCGGATGGCGACGGATCATTTTCTGAGTGACGGCGCGAGCGACGTCCTGGAAGTCGAAAGCCCCGGCCTCTTCAGCGATGCGGGCGTGGAAGATCACCTGAAACAGCAAATCCCCCAGTTCTTCACGCAAATCGCCCATGTCCCCGCGTTCGATGGCGTCGGCGACTTCGTACGCTTCCTCGATCGTGTAAGGGGCCACGGTGGCAAAGGTCTGCTCGCGATCCCATGGACACCCCCCAGCGTCGGCGCGCAGGCGGCCCATGAGTTCGATCAAATCCGTCATCGCATCGGGCGAGCTTGGCGGGTCAGCCATGCCCCGGTTTGCACTCCGTGGCCGAGATCAGACCCCAGCCGCTGGGGCGCAGGATCTCAAGGGGCGAAAAGCGGGCCTTGTAATCCATCTTGGCGCTGCCTTGCACCCAGTAGCCGAGGTAGACGTAGGCCAGTTCCAGCATCGCGGCCTGGACTACATGGTCCAGAATGATGAAGGAGCCCGGGCTCGCCCGCGCCAGCGACGGATCAAAGAAGCTGTAGACGAGGGAAAGGCCATCGGCGAGCTGGTCGACCAGGGCGCAACCCAGCAGATCGCCAGGTCCACGGTCGATGGGCCGGCTGCGGTATTCGACGATGTGGGTGCGGACCGCTGTGTCCTCGACCATAGCCACGTAATCGGACCAGCTCATTTCGGCCATGCCGCCGCCGGCGTGGCGGGATCGCAGATAGCGGCGCAGGAGCTCGAACTGTTCGCGGGTCGCCTCGGCCTCGACGACATGGCGCGTCAGGCCCTCGTTGCGGGTTAAAATCCGCCGCTCCGAGCGTGAGAACCCGTAGTCGCCCACCGGCAGGCGCGCCGAAACGCAGGCTGCGCATCCTTCACATGCGGGACGGTAAGCAATGTTCTGCGACCGCCTAAAACCGCCCTGCGTCAGCGAATCGTTGACCCCGGCCCCTTCGAGCATCGGCAGATGGGCGAACACCTTGCGTTCCTGCCGTCCGGGTAGATACGGGCAAGGCGACGGCGCAGTAAGGAAAAATCGAAGCTGCCGCGTTGGGAAGTGCTGAGTCACCTTGGCGACTTGGCCCATTGAAAAACGCCACTCACGGCGTGATTAGGGCCTATGCCGATGCGCGATGCAAGCTGGGGGTGAGGAGACGCACATGCGGATTGCATTCATCGGCCTGGGGGTGATGGGCTCGCCGATAGCGGGTCACCTGGCGGCAGCCGGCCATGAAATGGCGGTGTTCAATCGCACGCCTAACAAGGCGCAGCTTTGGCTGCAGTCGCACCCAGGGCGCTTGGCCAGGAGCCCTGGCGACGCGGCGGTCGATAGCGATTTCGTGGTCCTCTGTGTCGGCAATGACGACGACGTGCGCGATGTCGTCACTCAGATGCTTGCGTCCCTGTCGCCAGGCGCGGTGATTGTCGATCACACGACCACCTCCGGCCAACTTGCCAGGGAAATGAATCGCGCCGTCCGCGAGCGTGGCTGCGACTTTCTCGACGCGCCGGTTTCGGGCGGCGAAAGCGGTGCCGTCAACGGGCAGCTATCGGTCATGGTTGGCGGCGATGCCTCCGCATTTACGAAAGCTGAGGCCATTGTGAGGGCTTACGGCAAGGCTGTAGCTCGCATGGGAGCAAGCGGCAGCGGCCAGCTGACCAAGATGGTCAACCAGATCTGCATCGCCGGCGTCGTCCAGGGTCTTTCCGAAGCAGTCGCTTTCGCGGGTCATGCGGGCCTGAACACCGACGCGGTGTATGCCGCCATTTCCAATGGGGCGGCGCAGTCATGGCAGATGGACAATCGCTGGAAGTCGATGGCCGAGGGCAAGTTCGATTTCGGCTTCGCCGTCGACTGGATGCGCAAGGACCTGGGCTTGGTCCTGGAAGAGGCGCGCGCCAATGGCGCCCGGGTTGAGATCACCGCCTTGGTCGATCAGTTCTATGCGGAGGTTCAGGCCATGGGTGGCGCGCGATGGGATACGTCGAGCCTGGCCGCCAGGCTGACCAAGCGATAGGTTCACTGCAACGATTTGGTGCGGACCGTCGCAAGCGGCTATGAAGGCGGAGAGAACGTCCAAGAGGAGGCGCGCATGCGCGTCGAAATCCGCAAGGTCGGCGATTCGGCCGGAGTTATTCTCGGCAAAACGCTGCTCGCCGAACTGGGCGTTACCAGCGGTGATGTTCTCGACATTGCCGTCGTCGGCGGCCGGATCATCCTTTCCCCGCTCGGACGCGAGGCCCGCGCCGCATGCATCAGGGATGCCAGCGCTAACTACGAACTCGCCGACAGCGCCATGGCCTGGCCAGAGCTCAGCAGTAATGAGGACGAACCGCCGGACGAGCGGGGGCTGCGCCCGGCCTAAAAAGGCGACCCTCAGGCGCCCAGAAGGCGCGCGGCGGCCGGGGCGAAGTAGGTGATCACGCCGGCGCATCCGGCGCGTTTGAAAGCGCCGAGGCTTTCCAGGATTGCGCGGTCTTCATCGAGCCATCCGTTGATCGCTGCGGCCCTGATCATCGCGTATTCGCCGGACACCTGAAAGGCGAAAGTCGGGACAGCGAACGCCTCGACCACGCGGCGGATGATATCGAGGTAGGGCATCCCTGGCTTGACCATCACCATGTCGGCTCCCTCGGCGATGTCGAGGGCCACTTCGCGCAAGGCCTCGTCCGAATTGGCCGGATCCATCTGGTAGCTCTGCTTGTCGATCGGGTTATCCACCGAACCCTGTCCCAGCCGGCCAGAGCCGATGGCCTCCCGGTAGGGGCCATAGAAGGCCGAAGCGTACTTGGCCGCGTAGGCCATGATCATCGTGTCGCACAAACCCGCGTCTTCTAGGGCTGCCCGCAGGGCGCCGACTCGCCCGTCCATCATGTCCGACGGCGCGAGGATGTCGCAGCCGGCCCGGGCCTGCATCAGTCCCTGTTCAACCAAGCGCTCGATGGTGGCCTCGTTATGGATGCGGCCAGCCTCGATGACACCGTCGTGCCCATGGTCAGTGAACGGATCGAGCGCGACATCGCACATCACGCCCACACCGGGCTCAGCATCCTTCATCGCCTGGACCGCGCGGCTTACGAGGCCGCTGGGATCGGCGGCGGCGCTTCCCCGCGCGTCCTTCGCGGCTCCATCGATGTAGGGAAAGACGGCGATGGCCGGGATGCCCAGCACCTTGGCTTGCCTTGCGGATGCGGCGGCCTGACGGATCGAAAGCCGTTCAATGCCCGGCATCGACGCGACAGAAGCGCCGTCCGCACCATCGTGGACGATCACCGACCAGATCAGGTCGGCGGGCGTGAGCCGGGTTTCGCGCACCAGACGACGTGTCCATTCGCTTGCGCGAAGGCGGCGCAGGCGCAGCGCTGGATAGGCGGCGAGGGGGGCTTTGCTCACGACGACAATGTTCCTAGCCCTCCGCGTGGTCCGTGCAACCGCTGACTTGTGCCGCGAGCTACGCTATTGATGAGCGGACACGGCATGGAGAGGAGATTTCGCGGATGCTCGGCAAATGTACAGGCGCCTTGGCGCTGGCAAGTCTCTTTGCGCTGACCAGCCAAGCTGGCGCGGTGGCGATGGCGCAAAAGCCTGTACCCGTCTCCGTGGCAGCGGCCGTCGCTGATCCGACAAGGCCCCAGGCCGACAGGGTTCTCGATGCCGCGCGCAAGCCTGCCGAAATCATGGCCAGGATCGGCATCAAGCCAGGCGACCGGGTGGTTGATGTTTTCGCCGGGCCCTATTTTGATCGGATGTTCGCTGACGCGGTAGGCCCGCGCGGCAAGGTTTACATGTTCATTCCGGCAGAGGTGGTAAAGCTGAAAGAAGCGCCGGCGATACCAAACGGCTCGTCCCCTTTTCCGGACCACCCCAATGTTGTCGCCCTAACGGCGCCGATCAACGCATTCGCCGTTCCCGAGCCGGTAGACATCGTCTGGATCCGCCAGAATTACCACGATCTCTACGACCCGTTCATGGGTCCAGCCGACGTACCCGCCTTCGACCGCGCGGTGTTCAAGTCGCTTAAGCCAGGCGGCCTTTTCGTGGTCCTCGACCACTCTGCGCCGGCCGGATCGGGACTGGCGTCGACAAACACCACCCACCGCATCGATGCAGCTCGCGTCAAGGCAGACATGGCGGCGACGGGTTTCGTTTTCGCCGGCGAGAGCAATGTGCTGCGCAATCCCGCCGATCCGAGAACCGATCTGGTGTTCAAGCCTTCGATCCGCGGCCACACCGACCAGTTCATCTATCTGTTCCGTAAACCCTGAAAGTCTGAAGGCCGAGCGTTCATGGGCGCGATTGCATTCATCGGCCTGGGTAATATGGGCGCCGGCATGGCCGCCAATCTCGCCAAGTCCGGCGCCGACGTACTTGCGTTCGACTTGGTCCCGGCCGCCCTGGAACGGGCCGAGGCCGCAGGCTGCCGCCGGACCGTCTCGGCGGCGGAAGCGGCGAGCAGCGCCGATGTGGTGATCACCATGCTCCCCGCAGCGGCTCATGTGCGAGAGGTTTGGGAACTCGAGGTTCTTCCGCATGCAAGGACCAACGCGTTGCTGATCGATTGCTCGACGATCGACGTCGAGAGCGCGCGGCGCCTCGGCGACCTGGCGGCCAAGGCCGGTTTCCGTTCGGCCGACGCCCCGGTGTCGGGGGGCATCGCCGGCGCCGACGGCGGCAGCTTGACGTTCATGGTCGGCTGTCGGGCGGAAGTGTTGTCGGCCGTCGAGGCGGCCCTGGCGCCGATGGCCAAGACGGTGATTCACGCCGGCGGGGCGGGTGCTGGTCAGGCGGCGAAGATCTGCAACAACATGCTGCTCGGCATCTCGATGGTCGGGGTGTGCGAGGCCTTCGCCCTGGCCGAGAAGCTGGGACTGCAACCCGAACGCTTTTTCGAAATCGCCGCCAAGTCGTCGGGGCAATGCTGGTCGCTGACCAGCTATTGCCCATGGCCAGGTACAGTACCCTCTGCCCCGTCAAACCGCGGCTACCAGGGGGGCTTCCTGACTGCTTTGATGGTGAAGGACCTGAAGCTAGCTCAGGAAGCCGCGGCCAAAGCCGGCGCCGCAACGCCGCTGGGCGCACAAGCCGAGGCGCTATTTGCGCTCTTCGAGGGCCTGGGGTACGGGGCAAGTGACTTCTCCGCGATCCTGCAATTGATGCGCGGTCGCCTAGCCGAGCTGTAGCCTCTGACCCTGACTAATCCGCTGACTTCCCGCCGGTTAAGAGAAAGTCCGTGGATGACAGCCTACGGTGATCCATGCGAAGACAGCGGCGTTTCGCGGAGCTCTGGTCGACGATGGATTACAAGGCCGCCTTCAGTGACGCCGTCGAGCGGGTGCGAGGCGAGGGTCGCTACCGGGTGTTCGCCGACCTGAAGCGCCAGCGCGGCAATTTTCCGTTCGCAACCTGGACCTCGCCCGCAGGCGACACGCGCGAGATCATCGTCTGGTGTTCGAACGACTACCTCGGCCAGGGCCAGAATCCCGTGGTCATCGAAGCCATGCACAGGGCCATCGACGAAGCCGGATCGGGATCGGGCGGCACGCGCAATATTTCAGGAACCACCCACTATCATGTGGAACTTGAAAGAGAGCTCGCCGACCTGCACGGCAAGGACGCGGCGCTGCTGTTCACATCGGGCTTCGTGTCCAACGAGGCGGCGCTGGCTACGCTTCAGCGAATTCTCCCCGGCCTGACCATCTTTTCCGACGAGCTGAACCACGCTTCGATGATCGCGGGCATTCGCAACGGCGGCGGGCCGCGCAAGATCTTTCGCCACAACGATCTGGGGCATCTGGAAACCCTATTGGCGCAGACCGCCCCCGACACGCCGAAACTGGTAGCTTTCGAGAGCGTCTATTCAATGGATGGCGATATTTCCGACGTCGCCGGGACGGCGGCGCTGGCGCGCAAATACGGAGCCCTGACCTATCTCGACGAGGTTCACGCCGTCGGTCTCTATGGGCCTCGCGGGGGAGGGGTGAGCGATCGCGACGGCGCCGCCGACCAAATCGACATTATCGAAGGAACGCTCGGCAAGGCCTTTGGCGTGATGGGCGGCTATATTGCCGGTGACGAGGCCCTGGTCGACGCGATCCGGTCCTATGCAGCCGGGTTCATCTTCACCACCTCGCTGCCGCCGGCGCTCACAGCCGGAGCCTTGGCCAGCATCCGCTGGCTCAAATCGCACAACGAGGTCCGCGTTCACCATCAGGAGCGCGCCGCGACGCTCAAGGCGCGGATGTTGGCGGCCGGTCTGCCGGTAATGCCCTCGGTCAGCCATATCGTTCCGGTCATGGTCGGGGACGCGATCCACTGCAAGCTGGTCTCGGACATGCTGCTTGCCGATCACGGCATCTACGTACAGCCGATCAACTATCCGACCGTTCCGCGCGGGACCGAGCGGCTTCGCTTTACGCCGACGCCCTTTCACACCGACGCGATGATGGACGACCTGGTAAGCGCCTTGGAGGCGCTCTGGGCGCGCTGCAACATCCAGCGACTCGGCGGCTACGCGGCCTGACGCGAGAGCGGGCGGATCGATTCAGCGGTTTTGAGCGATCTGCGGGCGCGTCCGAGCGATAAAAGGAGTGGTTTTCGATGAGCGCGGTCGCCCAGGTCATGGATGAGCCCAGCGAGATTTTCTTTGGCGCCGATCTGGCCAGAGCCGACCGCGAGATCTTCGACGTTATCGGCAACGAGCTCGCTCGCCAGCAGGGTCAGATCGAGCTTATCGCCTCTGAAAACATCGTCTCGCGGGCCGTTTTGGAGGCCCAGGGCTCGATCCTGACCAACAAGTACGCCGAAGGCTATCCGGGGCGGCGCTACTACGGCGGTTGCGAAGAGGTCGATGTCGCCGAGACGCTGGCCATCGAGCGGGCCAAACGGCTGTTTGAGTGTCGCTGGGCCAACGTGCAGCCGCACTCCGGATCACAGGCCAACCAAGCGGTGTTTATGGCCCTGATGTCCCCCGGGGACACGTTCATGGGCATGGACCTGAACGCCGGCGGACATCTGACCCACGGCAAGAGCGTCAATCAGTCGGGGATGTGGTTCAAACCCGTGGCCTACAGCGTGCGGCGGCAGGATCAGATCATCGACTATGACGACCTCGCGCAGATCGCTCTTGAGCACCGGCCCAAGCTGATCATCGCCGGCGGCTCCGCCTACAGCCGGACCATCGACTTCGCGCGATTTCGTGAAGTAGCCGACAGCGTCGGCGCCTACCTGATGGTCGATATGGCGCATTTTGCCGGCCTGGTGGCAGCCGGGCTGTTCCCAAGCCCGCTGCCGCACGCGCACGCAGTCACCACGACAACCCACAAGACCCTGCGGGGTCCGCGTGGCGGGATGGTCCTCAGCAACAGTCCGAAACTCGGCAAAAAGATTGACGCGGCGGTGTTCCCCGGGCTGCAAGGCGGACCGTTGATGCACGTTATCGCTGCTAAGGCCGTGGCCCTGGGCGAGGCGCTGCGGCCTGAGTTCACAGTCTATGCCCAGCGGGTCATCGACAACGCGCGCGTCCTGGCGGAAGCCCTTACGAACCACGGCATGAACATCGTTTCGGGAGGCACCGACAGCCATTTGATGGTCGTCGATCTGACCCCCAAGGCGGTGACCGGCAAGGCCGCCGAGGACAGCCTGGAGCGCGCCGGAATCACCTGCAGCCGCAGCACCATTCCATTCGATCCCAGGCCGCCGGCGATCAGTTCAGGGATCCGGCTCGGCACGCCGGCGGGGACGACCCGCGGCTTTGGCCCCGCCGAGTTCCGCAAGGTCGCTCAGCTTATCGCGCAGGTCGTCGACGGCTTGGCGGCTAACGGCGAAGACCAGAACGGCGGCGTCGAGGCGCAGGTTCGCAGGGAAGTGCTGGACTTGACCGGGCGATTTCCGATCTACACTTGAACGTCATAGCCGCTGGGGAGGGGCCAGAACATGCGTTGCCCGTTCTGCGGCGAACTTGAGAGTCAGGTCAAAGATAGCCGCCCCTCGGAAGACGGCGCGGCCATTCGGCGGCGCAGGCTGTGCCCTCAGTGCGGCGGTCGGTTCACCACCTTCGAGCGAGTGCAGCTGCGCGAACTGACGATCTTGAAACGCTCTGGGCGTCGCGCGCCGTTCGACCGCGAAAAGCTGGTCCGCTCGATCTCCATCGCCATGCGCAAGCGCCCAGTCGAAGCCGAACGGGTCGAACGAATGGTCAACGGCATCGTGCGCCAGCTCGAAAGCATGGGTGAGACCGAGCTTGCTTCACACGTTGTAGGTGAAATGGTCATGAAGGCTTTGAAATCACTCGACGATGTCGGCTACGTTCGATACGCTTCGGTGTACCGGGACTTTCGCCAGACGGAGGATTTCGCCAACTTTCTGAGCGAGGAGGGGCTGGCCGACGAGCCTGAGGAATGAAGGTCACGCTGAAGCTGGCCACGTCGCTGGACGGCAGGATTGCCACTGCGTCGGGGGAGAGTCGCTGGATCACGGGTCCGGCGGCCCGGCGGCAGGTCCACCGGCTCCGCGCCGCGAGTGCTGCGATCATGGTCGGGGTCGACACCGTCATCATCGACGACCCGGACCTTACAGTGCGATTGGAGGACTTGGCCGCCTCCCAACCGGTGCGCGTGGTTCTCGACAGCCGCCAGCGCATTCCTCTTGGTTCGCGGCTGGTGACCACCGCCCGTGATCTTGCGACCGTCGTCTTGACCACTGACACTCCAAACAAGCGTTTGACTGACGCGGGCGTCACCGTCATCCAGGTGTCGCAGCGGGCGAGCCGGGTCGACCCGCGCGCGGCGCTGAAGGCGTTGGCGGCCATGGACCATGAAAGCGTGTTAATCGAGGGCGGCGGGCAGGTGGCGGCCAGCTTCCTCGTCGCCGGGCTCGTTGACGCCATAGAGTGGTTCCGATCCCCGACTATACTTGGCTGCGAGGGCCGCGCTGCAGTTGGCGCTATTGGGCTGGGCGAGCTGGCCAAAGCGCCGCGCTTTCGTCGTCTTGCGGTTCAGGGGCTCGGCGATGATCTCTGGGAACGCTACGAGAGAGGCTGATGTTCACTGGAATCGTCACCGACGTCGGTGTTGTGCTCGCGGTGCGAGACACCAATCGCGCCCGTCGACTTGAGATCGAGACCCATTACGAGACAAAGACGATCGCCATCGGTGCGTCCGTCAGTCACGCGGGATGCTGCCTCACCGTTGTCGACAAGGGCGACGGCTGGTTGGCGGTGGAAGCTTCCGATGCGACGCTGGCGGTAAGCACCCTGGGCAGTTGGCTCCCCCTTCGCCGGGTCAACCTGGAGCGGCCGGCGCTGGCTGGCGACGAATTGGGCGGTCACATCGTCGCCGGCCATGTAGACGGTATCGGCCAGGTGGTGTCCACGATAGCCGAGGGAGGATCCTTGCGACTGTGTGTTCGTGCGCCCCGGCCGCTGCATCGCTACATCGCCGCCAAGGGGTCGATCACCATCGACGGCGTCTCGCTCACCGTCACCGAAATTTTGGACGACGTCTTTGGAGTGAACATCATTCCCCATACTCTCGATATGACCACCCTGAAGGATCTCGGAGCCGGCGACACAGTCAATCTGGAGATCGATATGCTGGCGCGCTACCTGGCGCGTTGGCGGGAGACGGCCGACGATGGATGACGACACGCCCATTTCGTCGATCGAGGACATATTGGAGGACGCGCGCCAGGGCCGTCCATACGTTCTGGTAGACGCGGAGGACCGGGAGAACGAAGGCGATGTGATCATTCCCGCGCAGTTCGCGACGCCCGATCAGATCAACTTCATGGCCAAGCACGCGCGCGGCCTTGTCTGCCTTTCGATAACCGCGCAAAGGGCTCGCGAACTTCGTCTGCCGCCGATGGCCATGGAAAACGGAGCGGCGCATGCTACCGCGTTCACCGTTTCGGTCGAAGCGGCTGAGGGCGTGACTACCGGGATCTCAGCCCACGACCGGGCGCACACAATCGCTGTGGCCATCGATCCGACCAAGGGGCCTGGAGATATTGTCTCGCCCGGACACGTGTTTCCCCTGGTCGCCAAGGATGGCGGTGTCCTGGTCCGCGCCGGCCACACCGAAGCGGCGGTCGACATTTCGCGCATGGCCGGCCTGACGCCTGCTGGGGTGATCTGCGAGGTGATGAATGACGACGGGACGATGGCGCGCCTGCCCGATCTTGTCGCGTTCGCTCAGTTGCATGGGCTCAAGATCGGCACCATCGCCGACCTGATCGCCTATCGAAGGCGCACCGAACGCCAGGTGGAACGGGTGCTCGAGACGCCGTTCAATTCCACCTACGGCGGCCAGTTCCGTATGGTAATTTATCGCCACACCATCGACGGCGCGGAGCACCTCGCCCTGACCAAGGGGCGTATCGAACAGGACAAGGCGACATTGGTGCGCATGCACCGGGTCGATTTCGCCGCCGACATGCTTGGCCACATTGAAGCGCGCCGCGATTATGTGCCGGCGGCACTGCGCGCCCTCGGCTCCCACGATGGACCAGGCGTGGCGGTTTTTCTGCGCGATCCCAATCCCGCGTGGCTCTCGGAGCGCTACGGCGGGTTACCCTTTGACGAGCATCGCACCAACGCCTTGCGGGACTATGGAGTTGGCGCTCAGATCCTGCTCGACCTGGGGGTGCGGGAAATGGTGCTGCTTTCTACGCGTGCGGTGCGCCCGGCAGCGCTTGAGGGCTATGGCCTGAAGATCGTGGGCTGGAGGCCAATGAGCCCGGAGGATGGCGGCGATGGCCAAGGATAAGGTGCGCGTTCTCATCGTGGAGGCCCGGTTTTATGAGGAATTGGCCGACGAGCTGCTGAGGGGGGCCACCGGAGTCCTCGCCGCTTATGACGCGCAATACGAGGTCGTCACTGTACCCGGCGCGTTGGAGGCGCCTGGCGCCATAGCCATGGCGGCGAGGGCCGGGGAGGAAACCGGCGGCGCCTTCGACGGCTATGTCGCGCTCGGCTGCGTGATCCGAGGTGAGACCTACCATTTCGAAATCGTCGCCAACGAGTCGGCCCGGGGTCTGATGACGCTGGCGACAGACCGCGGGCTGGCGATCGGCAACGGCATTCTCACGGTCGAGGATGAGGATCAGGCCTGGGTTCGCGCCCGTGTCTCCAAGAGCGACAAGGGCGGAGCGGCGGCGCGCGCCTGCCTTGACATGATCGCCTTGAGGAACCGCCTGAACGAAGCCGCTTCGTGAAACCGCCGGCGCGCCAGGCCCGCTCTGTCGCCCGATTGGCCGCCGTTCAAGCACTCTACCAGATGGACGTCTCGGGCGTCGGTGTGGAGGCGGTGGTGCGCGAGTTCAGCGACCACCGCTTCGCGCGCGACCTTGAGGGCGAGCCGCTGGCCCGGGCCGACGAGAGTTTTTTCGCCAAGCTGGTCAGAGGCGTTGTGGCTTCGCAGGGGGAGATCGACAGGGCCATCGTGCGCCGTTTGGCCGAAGGCTGGCGTCTCGAGCGGATCGACGCGACGGTGCGCGCCATCCTGCGTGCCGGAAGCTTTGAGTTGATCGGCCTCGTCGAAGTGCCTTCGGAGGTCGCCATCGATGAGTATGTCGAGATCGCCAAGTCGTTTTTCGAAGGCCCGGAGCCTGGCTTCGTCAACGCCGCCCTCGATCAGATCGCCAGCGATGCACGACCCGCCTGATGAGTTCGACTGGATCGAGGCTCTGCGGCCGCTGACGCGCGGCGATCCTCGCGCGCTCGCGCTTGCCGACGACGCCGCGGTGATGTCGGGACGGACAGGTTTCGACCTGGTGGTTTCCAAAGACGCGATGGTTGAAAGCGTTCATTTCAGCCGCAGCGAGGACGCGGGGACCGTCGCCAGGCGCTTGCTCAGGACCAGCCTGTCGGACTTGGCGGCCAAGGCCGCCGAGCCGTTCGGGTACCTGTTGATGACTGCGTGGCCAAACGACCGGGCGTGGCCCTGGCGGCAGAGCTTCATCGAGGGCCTGCGCCTGGACGGGGAGGCCTTCAACCTCTCTCTCCTTGGCGGCGATACAGTCGCCACGCCCGGGCCGCTGACCCTTTGCGCGACGGTTTTGGGCTGGACGCCGGAAGGCGCGACCGTGCTGCGCTCCGGCGCCAAGCCTGGCGACCTGCTGCTGGTCTGCGGGACCATCGGGGATGGCGGGCTGGGGCTCGCGGCGAGCCGGGGCGAAATAGATGATCCCGATGGTCGCCTCGCCGAACGGTACCGCCTGCCGAGGCCATTGCTGACCTTACGCGCTGCGCTGCGCGACCACGCCCATGCTGCGGCCGATGTATCCGATGGCCTGCTGGCCGATGCCGCCCATATCGCCCAGGCGAGTGGCCTGGCTTTGACCGTCGATGTCGAGCTTTTGCCCCACTCCCCTGAGGTGCGCGCGTGGCTCGGCCGCCAGCCAGACCCGCAAGCCGCCCGTGTCGCCCTGGCGACTGGAGGAGACGACTATGCGATCGTCTGCGCCGTCGAACCTTCCACTCAACCTGCGTTCATGCGCGCTGTTATGGCGCAGGGGCTGCCCGTCGCCAGCGTGGGATATTTCGAGGCGGGGGACGGCCTGGCTGTAAATGCTGGGGGTGCGCCCATCGGGGTCGGTCGGCTCGGCTGGCGACACTGACCGACCGAAACGCCTCGCGCACCGACGTCATGGCCCTCTGAATTCGGTTTGGAACGGAAGGCGCGCCCCAATCCGGTCAAGCGCTGGGCCGAATGGGCCGCCGCACAAAGCGCCGCTTGCTTTGGGCGGTGGCTTTTGGCACTTTCCGCCAACTTTTTTCTGGGGCGGCGGTGCGCCGCACCGGATCGACGGGGGCGATGGGCCCTTATGTCCGCGCCGTGGACGGCGGCCGCGGCCGTTCGCATACGAAACATGAAGGGGCGCTTTGCAGATGAGTCACGTGCTTACCCTGGTGATCCTGGCCGGTTTCCTGGCAGTGCTCTACGGCGCGATCCAGACGGCGGCGCTGATGAGAGCGTCGGCCGGCAGCGCCAAGATGCAGGAAATCGCCGCCGCGATCCGCGAAGGCGCCCAGGCCTATTTACGCCGGCAATACACGACGATCGCCATCGTCGGCGTGGTCATCCTGGCGGTGATATTCGTCCTGATCGGCTGGCGCGAGGCGGTCGGCTTCCTAATCGGTTCGGTGCTTTCCGGGGTGGCCGGCTTCGTCGGCATGCTGATTTCGGTTCGCGCCAATGTGCGCACCGCCCAGGCGGCGACGGAGAGCTTGGCCAAGGGTCTCTCCATCGCCTTCCGTTCCGGCGCGGTGACCGGCATGCTTGTGGCGGGCTTCGCGCTTCTGGGCGTGGCCGGCTATTACGCGATTCTGACCAACGTCATGGGTTTGGAGAACACCAGCCGCGATGTGGTCGATTCCCTTGTCGCGCTAGGATTTGGCGCCTCGCTGATTTCGATTTTCGCACGGCTGGGCGGGGGAATCTTCACCAAGGGAGCTGACGTCGGCGGCGACATGGTCGGCAAGGTTGAAGCGGGAATCCCCGAGGATGATCCCCGCAACGCCGCCACGATCGCAGACGCGGTCGGTGATAACGTCGGCGACTGCGCCGGCATGGCTGCCGACCTTTTCGAAACCTATGCCGTGACCACGGTGGCCACCATGGTTCTGGCAGCGATCTTCTTTCGCGGCCTGCCGATCGTGGGAGATATGATGCTGCTGCCCCTGGCCATCTGCGGGGTGTGCATAGTCACCTCGATCATCGGCGCCCTGGCAGTGCGGTTGGGCCGCAGCAACAACATCATGGGAGCCCTTTACCGCGGTCTCATCGTAACCGGTGTGCTATCCATCGGTGCGGTGTGGTGGGTGATCCATGCGCTGGTCCCGGCGACTGGAGTCAGCGTTCTTGGCAAGCTCGTCAGCGCCAATGCCCTCTTTGGCTGCGGCTTGGTCGGTCTTGCGGTCACCGCCGCCATCGTGGTGATCACCGAGTATTATACCGGCACCAACTTCCGTCCGGTCAAATCAATCGCCAGGTCGTCGGTCTCCGGTCACGGGACCAATGTCATCCAGGGGCTGGCCATGTCGCTGGAGTCCACCGCCCTTCCTGCGGTGGTGATCATGGTCGGCATTGTCGTCAGCTATCAACTGGCCGGACTGTTCGGGATCGCCATCGCGGTGACCACCATGCTGTCGCTCGCCGGTTTCATAGTCGCCCTCGATGCTTTTGGCCCGGTGACCGACAACGCGGGCGGCATCGCGGAGATGGCCGGCTTGCCGGCCGACGTGCGAGTGTCCACCGACGCCCTCGACGCGGTCGGCAACACTACCAAGGCGGTGACCAAGGGTTACGCGATCGGCTCGGCGGCCCTGGGCGCTTTGGTCCTCTTCGCGGCCTACACCCAGGACCTGAAATACTATTCGGCCCATCCCGATCAATTTAGCTTCTTCGCCGGCATGGGCGGGGTGACCTTCGACCTCTCGAACCCCTACGTGGTCGTCGGTCTTTTGTTTGGCGGCCTGCTGCCGTTCCTGTTTGGGGGGCTGTCGATGACCGCCGTGGGGCGGGCCGCCGAGTCCGTGGTCGCCGAGGTCCGCAGGCAGTTCAAGGAAAACCCCGGCATCATGACCTATGAGGTCAAGCCGGAATATGGGCGCGCGGTCGACATACTTACGCGCGCCGCGATCCGCGAAATGATCGTGCCGTCATTGCTGCCAGTCGTCTCCCCGGTGGTGTTGTTTTTCTTAATCGAGGCGATCGCCGACAAGGCCGATGCTTTCTCGGCTCTGGGCGCAATGCTGCTCGGGGTCATTGTCACCGGCCTCTTCGTCGCCATCTCGATGACCTCGGGAGGAGGGGCCTGGGACAACGCCAAAAAGCTGATCGAGGAGGGTCACTACGGCGGCAAGGGCTCAGAGGCGCACAAGGCGGCGGTCACTGGCGACACCGTGGGAGACCCCTACAAGGACACCGCTGGTCCCGCCGTCAATCCGATGATCAAGATCACCAATATCGTCGCCTTGCTGCTGCTCGCCGTGCTCGCACACGGGACCATCCACTAAGGTCGACGATTCTGAGGTTCGCTGCCGACCTGGCTTGATTGTTCAGCGCCGTTCGTCGGGATGAGAGCCCGGCGTCTGGGTGTCGTCGGGCGGCAGGGCGCCTGCGGCGCTGAGGTTACCTAGGAGCTGCTCAAAAACGGTCATCTCGCGGCCGCGCGTTGGTGTTTCGCGTCCGTTATAGGCGATCACGCGGCCATCCTTCAGGGTCAGGGTGTCGACGGAGGTGACCTGGTCGTTCGCCTTGTCGAAGGAGATGGCGACTATGTCGCGGCGCATCAGCCGCGGGCGGTAGAACGAGGTCTTGGCCGAAACCTGCGACATGTAGAACCACACGTCCTTGTCGAACGTCGAGGTGCCGGTGGGCGTGCCGAGCTTAGCGAGCACGGTCGCCCGAGTGTCCGAGCCTACCTTCACATCCTTGGGCGATTGCTCGATGGCCTGGTAACCCTGAAAGCTGTTGGTCGGCGCACAGGCGCCCAGCCCCATGACACTCATTGAAACGATCAGAATGGCGGCGGTCTTAGTGAACATGGCTACCCATACTCGTGTGGTCGTCAGCCCGGCCTTGACCTATATCGAGGCCTTGCCGAATTCAATGCGTCACCAGACCGCGCGCCGGCGGCAAAAACGAGGCGGACCCATGATCTTCGAACGTTTGCTGGCCAAGGGGCCGGCCAAGGTCGCCGCCGGCGCGCTGCTGCGGGGACTCGTCCTGCAGAGCCGCGTCCCGCTGCTCTATGAACACATGGGGGCCCAGGACACGCCCGAGGGGCGGTTCGAAATGCTCAGCCTGCATGTGATCGTGCTGATCGACCGCTTGGCTAAGGACGCTGAGGCGGCGCCGGTGCGTCAGGCGCTGTTCGACGCGGTGATGAGTGATCTGGACGGGGCTCTGCGAGAAATGGGCGTTGGCGATCTGGCGGTTGGCAAGCGCATGCGCATCCTGGCCGAAGCCTTTTATGGGCGTGCGCTGGCCTACCAATCAGCATTCAACGCACTGCCCGACAGGGCAGAGCTTCTGGAGGTTATCGCCCGAAACGTGCTGACGGCGCCAGCCGGCCAGAATGGGAGTTTTTTAGCCGACTACGTCGAGCGGTGCCGAGTTAGTCTGGCGGCGCAGCCGACGACCTCGCTGGCTGCCGGGCGGGCGCAATGGCCGGCGCCATGATGGGGCCCGAAAGTTGGATATTTCCGCTGGTCCTTGCCGATCTTGGCCGTTCGCCCCGGACGGTGCGTTTGATCGCCGATGTGGCTGCCTGCCATGCGATCGCCGCGACCCTTGACCTGGAAACACTTACAGTTCTGCAAGCGGACCTGACCCTGCAGCCGTGGCTCGATGGTGTCGAAGTTAGCGGCCGTTTAGCCGCGACTGCGGGTCGAATTTGCGGGGTCAGCCTGGACCCGTTCGACGAGTTCATCGATGAGCCGGTGAGAATGCGCATCGTGCCCCTGGGCAGCGAAAACGCACAACGAGAAGCTCTTGATGATCGGGCCCTGAGCGAGGAATCCGACGAGCTGCCGGAGGAGGCGCAGGGACCGACGATCGATCTCTGCGCACTTGTGCTGGAGTGCCTCGCTCTTGCGTTGAGCCCGTTTCCCCGCAAGCCCGGCGTCGTGTTCGAGCCACCGCCGCCAGATGGGCCGCAATCGGCCTTTGCGGTCTTGGCGAACCTTAAGCGCCCTTCGGAAGCGACCTAGGTCGCTGGCCGTGCTGACCGCGCTTGGTTTGCATCGCAGCCGTGCGGCTGTATCGTCGGGCGGCCTCGTCCCGGCGGAATCGTAGGAGTCACAACGCCGTCTTGGCCGACCCCCTGGTCATTTCCATCGATGCCATGGGCGGCGACCATGGTCCGCCGATCGTTGTCCCTGGGGCGGCGCGCGCGCTCAAATTTTTCGCGCCAGGGGCGATCCGGTTCCTATTGCATGGGGATCGAGAGGTACTGAACGCCGCCCTCGCGCGCACGCCCGACCTTCGCTCGCTTTGCGAGGTTCGACATTGCGAAAGCGTCATCGCCATGGACGCCAAGCCCGCGCACGCCATGCGAAGGGGCAAGGGGAGTTCGATGTGGTCTGCGGTGGAAAGCGTCAAGGCGGCAGAGGCCCACGCGGCCCTTTCCGCTGGCAACACGGGTGCTCTGATGGCGATCTCCCGCCTGATCCTGCGGATGACCGGGGACTTGGAGCGACCGGCGCTGGTCGCCAACTGGCCGACCACCCGGGGGGTCACCGCCGTCCTGGATGTCGGCGCCAACGTTGTGTGCGATGCAGAGCGGCTGGTCGAGTTCGCGATTATGGGCTGCGCCTATCACCGGGCGGTGCATGGTTCAGAGCGACCGACCGTCGGCTTGCTCAATATCGGCACCGAGATCGACAAGGGTCATGAAGAGGTCAAAGGGGCTGATCGCCTGCTGCGCGAAACCCAATTCGATCTCGACTATCGCGGCTTTGTCGAGGGCGACGATATCGCCAGGGGCGCCGTGGATGTAATCGTCACGGACGGTTTCACAGGGAATGTGGCGCTGAAGACGGCCGAGGGTCTGGCGCGATTCTTCCGCAATGAGCTGCGCCACGCCCTGACCAGCGGGCCGCTCGCCAAGCTGGGCGCCGTGATTGCGCAGCGCTCGCTCCGCCGGATGGCCGAGCGGCTGGATCCGAGTTCGATCAATGGCGGGCCCTTCCTGGGACTCAACGGCATCGTTGTCAAAAGCCACGGGGGCGCGGACGCGCGGGGATTCGCCACGGCGATCCGCCTGGCCGCCGGTCTGGCACAGAGCGATTTCGCCGCTGAGATCGAACGTAACCTCGATCGTCTGACCAGGGCCGCAGCGCGAGCCCAATCGGTTGCCCGACCAAGAGAAAGTGCAGGCGTGTGAGTTCTGTTTTGCGAAGCGTGGTGATCGGCGTCGGCGGTTTCCTGCCGCCGGACATCGTCACCAATGAAGAGCTCGCGCTAACTGTCGACACCAGCGACGCTTGGATCATCGAGCGAACCGGAATCCATTCGCGCAGGCGAGCGGCCGACGGCCAAGCGACCTCCGACCTCGCCGTCGAGGCAGCCAAGGCGGCCCTTTCAGCCGCGAACCGTGAGCCCGGCGATCTTGATCTGATCATCGTCGCCACGACCACCGCCGACTATACCTTCCCCGCAACCGCCGCGATTGTTCAGCGAAAGCTGGGCGCGCCGGTCTGTATCGCGTTCGATGTTCAGGCGGTCTGTTCCGGGTTCGTCTTCGCCCTTTCGGTGGCGGACAATTTTGTCGCCAGAGGGCAGGCAAAATGCGCGCTGGTGATAGGCGCGGAAACCATGACCCGATTGATGGACTGGAGCGACCGCGGCACATGCGTACTCTTTGGCGATGGCGCGGGCGCGGTGGTTGTCGAACCTCGCGAGGGGACCGGCGACACCAGCGATCGCGGAATCCTCGGCTATTGCCTGCGCACGGATGGGGCCAAACAGGACCTACTTTACGTTGACGGTGGTCCGTCAACCACCGGCACGGTCGGCAAGTTGCGCATGCAGGGCAATCAGGTCTTCCGCCATGCGGTAGTCAACATCGCCGAAGCTGTGGTTTCAGCCGCCAAGACGGCGGGGGTCGAACTGTCTGAAATTGATTGGTTTATTCCCCACCAGGCCAACCAACGCATTCTGGAGGGCGTTGCCCGCCGGCTCGGCATCGCCCAGGAACGGGTCATTTCCACCGTCGCCCTGCACGCCAACACTTCCGCCGCCTCGATTCCTCTGGCCATGAACCAAGCCATTGGTGATGGCCGGATCAAGCCCGGACAGCTGCTCCTGGTCGAGGCCATGGGCGGCGGCCTCACCTGGGGCGCGCTGGTGCTTAGACTTTAGCCGGGGATTCAGTTGGGCGGGGAGAAGCCCTTGACTTGACGCGACATTCGAGGACGTGCAGGCTTGTCTGCGAGGGGAATATTGGGGGTCGCGATGAGCCGAGGGACGAAGACGCGGGCCGATCTGACCGAGGCCGTTCATCACGAAGTGGGCCTGACCCGCCAGGACTGCGCCGAACTGGTGGAGCGGACACTGGAACTGATTGTCGGGGCCATGGAGCGCGGCCACGGCGTCAAGCTGTCCGGCTTTGGGGTATTTCAGGTTCGCGCCAAACGCGAGCGCATGGGGCGCAACCCCAAAACGGGAGAGCCCGCCTCAATCGATTCACGACGTGTGATTGGTTTTCGCGCCTCGCAGGTGATGAAGGCGCGCGTCGAACGCGCCCTGGCGAAATAGGATCGAGGGCGCAAAGGTGGCTAAAAGCCCCGAGGCGTTCCGGACCATTTCCGAAGCGGCGGCCGAACTTGGCGTCGCTCAGCACGTCTTACGTTTCTGGGAGACCAAGTTCTCCTTCGTGCGGCCGATGACCCGCGCTGGAGGCCGACGCTTTTACAGGCCGACCGACATCGCCGTGCTCGCCGCCATCCGCAGGCTCCTTTATGACGAAGGATATACGATCAAGGGCGTGCAGAAACTGCATCGCGATAATGGACTGACCCTACCCTTGAGGACGCCGGTGCCGCGCGCGGCTTTGCGGCCAGCTTTACCTGTCGCTGCCCTCGAACCCGCAGCACCAATGGCCTCGGGCGCTCGTCAGCGGATCGAGGCGGCCCTCGCCTCCATCGTCACTGCCAAGGCGCGACTGGACTCCCTGACAGACGACAATGAGACGGCGTCGTTTGCGATTGCGCCGGGCGCCCCGCCGTCCCTATAAGGCCCTCTTCCTGCAGCGGAGCGTGGCGCAGCCTGGTAGCGCACTTGACTGGGGGTCAAGGGGTCGCAGGTTCGAATCCTGTCGCTCCGACCAATCCGCCGCCGCCTGCGGTGGATGCAGGTAGGCTAAAAATCGGTTCGTTGGCCGTGATCTTGGGCGAGGGCGCCAGGCAAGGATGATCTCGACCGCTGATCCTGACCGATCGCGTTCAGTTGCGATCTGGCTATGGCTTGTGGCCATCCTGGTTCTGGCGATGGTTGTCGTCGGCGGCGCGACGCGACTGACCGGGTCGGGACTTTCGATTACCCAATGGAAGCCGATCGCCGGTTCGCTGCCGCCGATGACCCATGCGGCGTGGACGGCCGATTTTCGCCTTTACCAAGCCACGCCCCAGTATCGGTTGGTCAACCGGGGCATGAGCCTGGCGGCATTCCAGTTCATCTTCTGGTGGGAATGGGCGCACCGCCTGCTGGGGCGCGTGGTCGGGCTGACCTTCATCGCGCCTTTCGCGACTTTCCTTGCTCGGCATCAACTGCCGCGAAGACTCATCTGGCCGTGCGCCGGCCTTCTGGGCCTCGGCGCGCTTCAGGGGCTCGTTGGCTGGTGGATGGTCGAGAGCGGCCTGGAGGCGCGCGTTCTGGTCGCGCCGGAGCGCTTGGCGATTCACCTGGGCCTCGCACTTGTGCTTTTCGCGGCCCTGATCTGGACGGGCCTCGAGGCGTGGTTCGGTCGCGGCGAACGGCGCGGCGGCAAATGGGGGCCGGCCGCCACTGTGTTCGCATGTGGCGTTTTCTTGCAGTGCCTTCTGGGCGCGCTGGTGGCCGGCAATCAGGCCGGATTGGTGGACAACGATTGGCCGCGCATGGGCGGCGTTTGGATTCCGGTTGACTATTGGCACGGGTCATTGTGGGCCACGCTCGCCCACGGGCAAGCTTCCGTTCAGCTCAATCACCGGCTAGCAGCCTACTTGCTGTTGGTAGCCGGTCTCGGAATGGGATTGGCCGGAGGGTGGTCCAAGCGCGCGCCGCGGGCCATCAGGGCCCTCGCGCTCGCTAACGGGGCTGCCGTCGCCCTGCAAGCTTGGCTCGGGGTCGCAGCGTTGTTGCTGGGGGTTCCCCTTGCCATCGCCATCCTGCATCAACTGGGGGCGGCGACGCTGTTGGCGGTTGCCACGAGCCTTGCATGGCGAACCCGCCGGCTTTAACGGTAATATGATACCGTCAGCTGGAATGAATTGATTTCAAAGGGTTTCTGCTCGGAGAATGGACCACAGTGCTTGACAGTGAGGTTCCAGAGGGGGTAGCAGCAGCCCACATCGCAGCGAGTACATGCGCGCTGCCTGCCGGACTGTTCCCATGACCACCAAAACCACTACCTATCTGAAAGCCGCCAGCGTGGAAAAAAGCTGGATTCTGATCGACGCGCGCGACGCCGTCGTCGGCCGGCTAGCCTCATTCATCGCCATGCGCTTGCGAGGCAAGCATCGGTCGGACTACACGCCCAACGTCGACTGCGGCGATCATGTGGTCGTGATTAACGCCGACAAGGTGAAATTCACCGGACGCAAGCTCGAGAAGAAGATCTATTACTGGCACACCGGCCACCCGGGCGGAATCAAGCAGCGCACGGCGGGAAAGATTCTCGGCGGGCGTTTCCCCGAAAGAATTCTGGAAAAGGCCGTTGAACGGATGCTGCCCAAAGAGAGCCCTCTGGCGCGTCGGCAGTTGACCCACCTGAAGATCTATAACGGCGGCGACCACCCACATGAAGCCCAGGGCCCGGCGGTGATCGACTTCGCCGCCCTCAACGCCAAGAACGCCCGGAGCCAGTAACCCATGAGCGAGACCCACGGCCTTGAGGCGCTGCAGAGCCTCTCTTCCAATCCTGCCCCAGATGCGGCCGTTCGCGAGCCCCAGATCGACAAACAGGGCCGCGCCTATGCCACCGGCAAGCGCAAAAATGCCATCGCGAGAGTGTGGATTCAGCCGGGCAAGGGCAAAATGACGATTAATGGCCGCGACCATGAAGTCTATTTCGCCAGGCCCGTGCTTCGGATGATGATCGCCCAACCGTTGCAGATCGCCGACCGGCTCGGCCAGTTCGATGTTGTCGCCACCGTCGAGGGGTCGGGGCTCTCGGGCCAAGCCGGTGCGGTGCGCCACGGTATCTCAAAGGCTCTGACCTATTACGAGCCCGGCCTGCGATCTGTGCTCAAGCCGCATGGATTTCTGACCCGCGACAGCCGCGTTGTCGAACGCAAGAAATACGGCAAGGCGAAGGCCCGCCGCAGCTTCCAGTTTTCCAAGCGCTAGATCCGCCCAGGTTCGGTCGGCGAAAGGCGCTTGGCTTTAGGCCAAGGCGCCTTTCCTGCATTTGTCACACATCTCTTTGGAGGCGGCGATGTCCGCAAAGGTGTTTATCGACGGCGAGGCCGGTACGACGGGCCTCCAGATCCACGAGCGGCTGGCGGGGCGTAGTGATATCGAGCTGATTTCGATCGAGCCCAGGTTTCGTAAGGACTTCACGGCTCGCCAAGATCTGCTCAACGGTGCGGACGTATCGATTCTCTGCCTGCCGGATGCGGCGGCGATCGAAGCCGTTGGCATGGTTCACAGCGGTCGCGCGAGGCTCATCGATGCTTCGAGCGCTCATCGAACGGTGCCGGGGTGGACCTACGGCTTTGCGGAGATAGGGGCCGGTCAGCGACAGGCGATCGCCGCGGCAAGCCGCATTTCCAACCCTGGGTGCTATGCGACCGGATTCATTGCTCTGATCCGGCCGCTGATCGCAGTCGGCCTTGTGCCCGAGACCTGGCCGGTCACGGCGACCGGGGTCTCGGGCTACTCTGGCGGCGGGCGTTCCATGATCTCCCGGTATGAGGATCCCGCCGCGCCTGATCACATCGACAGCCCGTACCGGATATACGCCACGGGGCTGGCGCATAAGCACGTGCCCGAGATGCAAATGCATGCGGGTCTCGTCCATCGTCCGCTGTTCGCGCCGGCCAGGGCACGGTATTTCCAGGGGATGATCGTCGAGATTCCCCTTCACCTTCACGCACTGCCGGTTCGTCCGTGCATCGCGGAGCTGCACTCTGCCCTGGCCAGGGCTTATGCTGACGAGGCGTTCATCGAGGTCGCGTCCCTAGAGCAATCGGCGGTGATGGCGGAGCTTGATCCGCAGCAAATGAACAATACCAACCTGATGCGCCTGCACGTTTTTGGGTCCGATGAGCTTGGACAGGCGCGCCTCGTCGCCGTGCTGGACAACCTAGGCAAGGGCGCTGCAGGGGCCGCCATTCAGAACCTGAACCTGATGCTGGGCCTTCCGGAAACGGCGGGGCTGTGAGACTTCGCGTTGCCGGGCGTGCGGATATGGCTGCGATAGCGCGCCTCTATCGACACACCATGCGAACCTCTCTGTCGTTCGTGCCCGAAATGCACACGCCGGCGGAAGATTTGGTCTTTTTTCGTGACCGGCTCATGCCCCAGAACACGTTCTGGGTGGCCGAAATGGGTGGGAAAATTAGAGGGTTCATCGCCTTCCGCGCCGGGTTCATAGAGCACCTCCACGTTCATCCAGGTGACCAGGGCAAAGGCCTTGGGCATGCGCTCCTCAAAAAGGCCAAATGCGCCAATCACGAACTGCAGCTATGGACCTTTCAAGACAACGCGCGCGCCCGGGCGTTTTACGAAGCTCAAGGGTTTCGCCCTCTGCATTTTACCGACGGGTCGCGTAACGAGGAGCGCTTGCCGGACGTACTCTACGGCTGGAATGCAACGCAGCCCCGAACGCCAGCCTTGATCAGCCCTGAGGTAATCCAATGCCGCTCGCCCAGCGTACAATTGCCATGACGCCATCGGAAACTCCTCGGCGCCGCGAGGTGCTGTTCGGCGCTGCGGCGATTGCCCTCGTACCCGCCGCCTCCCTGTCGGCCAGCGCGGACCCTTACGCAACCTCGCCGTGGCGCAAGCTTACCGATGCAGACTGGAAACGGCGCTTGCCTGCGGCGTCATATATCGTGCTGCGTCGGCAGGGCACCGAGACGCCGTTCACCAGCCCGCTGAACAACGAGCATCGGAGCGGGACTTTCGCCTGCCTGGGCTGTGGCCTGCCGCTCTTTCGCTCCCAGTGGAAATACAATTCCGGCACCGGGTGGCCGAGTTTTTTCAATGTGCTTGGCGGAGCGATCGGCAAGTCAAAGGACTTCGCCATCGGTGCGGAACGGATCGAGTACCACTGCGCCAGATGCCTGGGCCATCAGGGACACCTCTTTAACGATGGCCCCCGGCCGACCGGCCTGCGCTATTGCAACGACGGCGTTGCGCTGAAATTTACTCCCGTCTGACGATCGACCAAACTCGCGAGATTGGCCGCTGTGGCGCCGGCGTCCCCGGTGTTCAGGAGCGAACCTTCACGAAGCTGCCCGGCGCGTCTTCGAGTGGCTTCATCGGGCCCTTGGCAGGATACCGGGCAGTGACTTGAACGCCCGATCTTGCCTTCAGCCACGCCGCCCAGTGGTTCCACCAGGAGCCCGGGTGTTCGATCGCGCCGCTCAGCCATTCATCGAGCGTGGGCGGCAGAGCAGAGTTGGTCCAGTGCTGATACTTCTTCGCCGCGGGCGCGTTGATCACCCCGGCGATGTGGCCCGAGCCAGCCAGGGTGAAGGTTACAGGGCCACCAAACAACCGCGCGCCCTTGTAGACCGACTTGGCGGGCGCGATGTGGTCTTCCCGCGATGACTGGACATAGATCGGGGTTCTGACGTCGCCAAGGTTGAGGCGCTCGCCGGCGAGTTCGAGCTCACCCTTGGCCAGGGCGTTTTCGCCGTAGAATTTTCGCAAATAGTAAAGATGCAGAGTCTTTGGCATACGCGTCTGGTCGGAATTCCAGAACAGAAGGTCGAAGGGCTTTGGCTCCTTGCCCATCAGGTAGTTGTTGACGAAAAACGACCAGATGAGGTCGTTGGCGCGCAGTGAGTTGAATGTATCGGCCATCGTCTGTCCGGCGAGCACGCCGCCGCTGGCGTCCATCCTGCCTTCGAGGTCCTTGAGCCACTCATCGTTGGCGAAAATCAACAGGTCGCCGGCTTCGGAAAAGTCCTGCTGGGCGGCGAAGAAAGTCGCCGATGCAATTCGCCCGTCGCCGCGCGCGGCCATGTGCGCCAGGGCGCAGGACAACAGGGTGCCACCAATGCAATAGCCAACAGTGTTGACTTTTTTGACGCCGCACTGACGGATGACAACGTCGATGGCGCTATAAATTCCGTCTTTGAGGTAGTCTTCGAAGGTCTTTGTCGCCAAGCGCTTGTCTGGATTCACCCACGACGTAACGAATACCGTATTCCCCTGGCCGGTGAGCCAGCGGATCATTGAGTTTTCGGGGCGAAGATCGAGGATATAGAATTTATTTATCCAGGGTGGAAAGATCAGAAGCGGAACTTTGGCGACGGTCTTAGTCGATGGTGAAAACTGTAGGATCTGAATGATCTCGTTTTCGAAGATCACCTTACCGGGCGCGGTTGCGACATTTTCCCCGACCTTGAACCGGCCAAGGTCAGTCTGGCTGATTGACAGTTGTCCACCGCCGCGTTGCAGGTCGGCGGCGAAGTTTTCCATGCCGCGAGCGATGCTTTCGCCGCGGGTGGTCATGGCCTCGCGGAGCGCCGCGGGATTGGAAAGCAGGAAATTCGAAGGCGAAAACGCGTCGGTCAGCATTCGCGTGAAAAACTCGACGCGCCGACGGGTCAGGGGGTCCACCCCCTCGACCCCGGCGACTAGGTCATTCAGCCAAGCCGAAGTAATCAGATACGATTGTTTGACGATGTCGAACATCGGTGTTGAAGACCATTCGGGGTCAACGAACCGTTTGTCCCCCTTCAGCGGGGTGGCCGCAGGTTCAAAAGGCTCGCCGGTGGAGTTGGCCGCCGCGGCGCGCCACAACTCCATGTAGCGGCCAAAGAGCTCCGCCTGGGCGCGCATGAGCCGGTCAGGCTGGGCGGCAAGGGCGCCGATCACCTCTCCGAGCGCGGGGCCGACGTGGAATGGGTCGGGGCTCAGCGCCGCCGGCCGATCGGCCTGGCGCAGCGCCGCTTCGGCGATGGCGCCCTGGGCTGTCATGGCCGCGCGCGCGAGATTGAGCGATAGCGCCTCCATGGCCTGGCGCTGGTCGGCCGAGAGGAAGTCAAATTCGGCGGGAGTTGCTGGCCCGGTTTTCGCGAGCGTCGGCTTTTCTTTGGCAGTGGCGGATTGCTCGGCGGTCTTCGGCGCCTTCCCAGCGCTGGCGCTGAACGGTTTCTTCGCCTTCGTCTTGGGCGCGGGCCCGGACTTGGATTTGCGAGGGGTCTTGCTCATTGTCGCCTCCGTGGCCGGCATGGCCCCGCGCCCTTCCGCGCACGCGCGGTTTGCCGTAAGAGCTTAAAGGCTATGAAAGCTTTCGCGCGCGAATTTTCAATGAGAGACACCATTTTGGCCGCGCTTTTACTTGGCGTGCCGCTGGCTGCAGAACCGGCATTGGCTGCGCAGCCGTGTGCGGCGCCGGCGCGGTCTGCAATACTGCCCCCCGACCTTCTCGCAGCCGCGGCCAGTGTCGATTCCTACCCAACCTTCTGCTCCATTCCCGCCACGCCGACCGATGTCCGCGCGCCGGGCGACTTCAGGTCGGCAGTCGTCGACACAAGGATGGCCGGCGCCAATCTTGTGGCGGAAGATGGGCCCAGCAGCTTTTCCCTCAACGGAACCGATGACTTCGCCGCCGCAGCGCGGGGCGAGGCGGTTGCGCCGCCGCCGATGACCACGCCGCAGGACGCCCCGACGGACGCATTCGTCAAGCAGATGCGGTCCCGCGCGACGCCGCCACCGCGGCCTCGGTAGGGCCTACAGTCAATGAAATTGGAACGGCCGTGCGCCCCTTCCGACACGGTGCGCGACAGAAACGTCCTGCTACGGGCGCCTTTTTGCCGGCGAGGCGATCACGTTCGATGGCCGCTTAGCCTATTGGGGGAGGCGGCGCGTCCACCACAGCGGCGGATCCAGAGGGAGCGAACGGCGCCGCCATGACCGCTGAATTCCACCGCATCCGGCGCCTCCCGCCTTACGTCTTCGAGGAGGTGAATCGACTTAAGGCCAAGCTTCGCGCTCAGGGCGTCGACATCATCGATTTCGGCATGGGCAACCCCGACATGCCGACCCCTCGCCATATCGTCGACAAGCTGGTGGAGACCGCCCGCGACCCCAAGTCTGGCCGCTATTCCGCGTCGAAAGGGATAGCCGGATTGCGCCGTGCGATGGCCGCCTATTACGCCCGGCGGTTCGACGTTAAGCTCGATCCCGAGACCGAGGTGATCGCCACCCTGGGGTCCAAGGAGGGTTTTGCCAACCTCGCCCAGGCGATCACGGCCCCGGGCGATGTGATCATCTGCCCAAATCCGGCGTACCCGATCCACGCCTACGGTTTCATCATGGCCGGGGGCGTGATCCGACATGTTCCGGCCCTGTCGCCGCAGGACTATCTTGCGGGCGTTAGCCGCGCGGTCCGTCATTCCGCTCCGCCTCCAAGCGTGCTGATCTTGAGCTACCCGTCCAACCCCACTGCCCAATGGGTGGATTTGGATTTCTATCGCGATGCCATTGCCCTGGCTAAGAAACACGAGATGCTCGTGCTCTCCGACGTTGCCTATTCGGAAATCTATTTCGATGATAATCCGCCCCCCTCCGTGCTTCAGGTCGACGGGGCGCGGGACATCGCCGTTGAAGTCAATTCCCTCTCCAAGACCTACGCCATGGCCGGGTGGAGGGTTGGAATGGTGGTTGGATCGGCCCGCATGTGCGCGGCCCTGGCCAGGGTGAAGTCCTATCTCGACTACGGCGCCTTCACGCCGATCCAGGTCGCAGCGGCCGCCGCCTTGAACGGCCCCCAGGACTGTGTCGATGAGATCCGCGCCACCTACAAATCGCGTCGGGACGTCTTGGTATCGGCGATGGCGCGGGCCGGATGGGACATCCCATCGCCCCCCGCCTCGATGTTCGCCTGGGCGCCGGTGCCCGAGGCCTTTCGCCAAGCGGGTTCGATGCTGTTTTCGAAGTTGCTGATCGAGGAGGCCGGGGTCGCCGTATCCCCCGGGGTAGCCTTCGGCGAATACGGGGAGGGCTATGTGCGAATCGGGCTGGTGGAGAACGAACATCGAATTCGCCAGGCGGCGCGCAACGTGCGCAAGTTCCTCGATCAGTCCGGACAGATACTGAGCCAGGTCCGTGACCGGTGGCCGGCATGAGGCCGCACGACTCATGACCCAGAGACAATGGCGAATCGCCATCGCTGGGCTCGGCACCGTGGGAGCGGGCCTCGTCAGCCTCATTGCCCGCCGGCCGGCGTTCGCCCCGGCCGGGGCTCTCGTAAAGATCACCGCCGTCAGCGCCCGCTCCCGATCGCGACCACGCCCTGCGGATATTTCTGCCCTCGCGTGGTTCGACGATCCGGTGGCCATGGCCGCCTCGCCGGACAATGACATCTTCGTCGAGTTGATCGGCGGTTCGGACGGCCCCGCCAAGGCCGCGGTCGAGGCAGCCCTTCGGGCAGGCAAGCCCGTCGTCACCGCCAACAAGGCGCTGATCGCTGAGCACGGGCGAGAACTCGCCATTCTGGCTGAAGCCAATGGCGCGCCGCTGCTCTTCGAGGCGGCGGTGATGGGCGGGACGCCTGCCGTGAAGATGCTGCGCGAGGCCATGGTAGGCGACGAGGTGATCTCGGTGGCTGGCATCCTCAACGGCACCAGCAATTACATCCTTAGTGAAATGGAGGCATCGGGGAGCGGCTTTGCGGACGTGCTCGCCGAAGCCAAGCGCCTTGGCTACGCCGAGGCAGATCCAAGCTTCGACGTCGGCGGCATCGACGCAGCTCACAAGATCTCGATCCTCGCCGCTCTCGCCTTTGGTTGTGCGCCTGCCTATGCCGCGGCCGAAATCGAAGGCATCGAAACCATCGAGCTGCTCGATATCCGCTTGGCGAAGGATCTTGGTTACCGCATCAAGCTCCTGGCTTCGGCCGCGCGTTCAGGCGACGGGATTTCGGTACGGGTCAACCCAGCATTGATTCCCCTCGACCACCCCCTGGCAAGAACCGGCGGGGTGCTCAACGCCCTGTTCATCGAGGGCCGCAGCATTGGCCGGATCTTCATTCAGGGCGCCGGAGCAGGGGCCGGTCCGACCGCAGCCGCAGTCGCCGCCGATATCGCCGATGTAATGACCGGCGCAGTTCGCCCGGTGTTTCAAGGCCCGGCGGCGTCGCTCCCGACGATGAAGCCGCTGGACCCTGACCACGCGGTGGGGCGCGCATACCTGCGCCTCATCGTTCGCGATCAACCGGGCGTCATTGCCGCTGTCTCCGAAACCCTGGCGGACAGCGGTGTCTCCATCGACAGCTTTCTGCAGAAGTCGAGTGAGGATACCGGGCGCGTGCCGATCGTCCTGACCACGCACGCGGTGGCTGCCGCCGTGATGGAACAAGCAGTGCGCCGCATGGCTGCGCTGCCGGCGCTCCTCGAAGCCCCGCGCCTGATCCGCATCGCGCCGGTTTGAGAATCCGTGGATATTGGAAGCCGCGCGGCCGGTCGGCCGCTCAGGAGAGGTGCCGATGAGTTCGCTGGTTCTGGATCGCGCTTTGGTCATGGAGGCGGTCCGCGTCACCGAAGCGGCGGCGATCGCAGCCTGGGCTCTGGCCGGTCGCGGCGATGAAAAGGCGGCTGATCAGGCCGCCGTAGACGCGATGCGCACGGCGCTCAACGAGCTGCCCATCGACGGCGTCATTGTCATTGGCGAGGGCGAGCGCGACGAGGCCCCGATGCTGTACATAGGCGAGAAGGTCGGGCGCGGCGGTCCCCGTATCGACATTGCGCTGGACCCTCTCGAAGGAACCACCTTGACGGCCAAGGCGATGGCCAACGCGCTGGCGGTGATGGCGTGGGCGCCAGAAGGCACCCTGCTCAACGCCCCCGACACCTATATGGACAAGATCGCCTGTGGCCCTGGCTATGCGCCCGGACTTCTCGATCTCGACCGCGGTCCGGCTGAAAACGCCCGTGCCGTGGCGCAGGCCAAGGGTGTCGATGTGAGCGAGATCACCGTCTGTGTGCTCGACCGGCCGCGTCACGCCCAGATCATCTCCGGGTTGCGGGTTGCGGGCGTGAGAATTCACCTGATCACCGACGGCGATGTGGCCGGGGTGATGAACACTGCCGACGCCGAAACCGGCGTCGACATGTATGTCGGTCAGGGGGGCGCCCCTGAAGGGGTGCTTGCCTGCGCCGCCCTGAAATGCGTCGGCGGGCAGTTCCAGGGCCGCCTGGTTTTCCGCAACGCTCGGGAGCGCGAGCGCGCTCGCGGCCACGGCATCACAGACCTTGATCGAAAGTACGACCTTCACGAAATGGTTCGGGCGGACGCGATTTTCGCGGCGACAGGCGTGACCGGCGGGGCCCTCTTGGATGGCGTGCGCGTGACGGACGGCTGCGTGCACACCCATTCGTTGGTGATGAACTCATCGACCCGAACGGTGCGCCACGTGCGTATGAAGCGACCAATTTGATGGCTGATGGCGGCCAGGCCCCGGCGGGTTTCCTCGGCGTCGCCCGGTCGCTCACCGGCAGACGCTGGCGTGAGCGCAGGGCCGACCCGGCGCTCGTGCGCGACCACCAGGCCACGCTCTCGCTGGCAGAGCCCGTTGCCCGCGCGCTGGCGTCGAGAGGCGTCGCCAGCGGACAGGGCGCAGATTTTCTCAAACCTACCCTGCGGGCGCTGTTTCCCGATCCCTCAAGCTTTGCTGACATGGACCGGGCCGCGGCCATCCTTGTCGACGCTCTGCAATCCAGCCGCCCGACGGTGGTGTTCGCCGACTACGACGTCGATGGCGCGGCCAGCGCCGCACAGCTGGTCCGCTGGTTTCGCCACATGGGCGCTGAACTGCCGATCTACGTGCCCGACCGGCTGACCGAAGGCTATGGGCCAAGCCCGGCCGCCTTCCAGGCGCTTCGGGCGAGCGGAGTCGAGCTCGTAGTCACGGTGGACTGCGGCGCGGCTGCAGGCGATGCAATCGCGGCGGCGGCGATGATCGGCCTGGACGTCGTGGTCATCGACCATCACCTGATGCGTGGCGAGGCTCCAGCCGCGGCCGCTCTGGTCAATCCCAACCGCCCCGACTGCGGGTCGGGGCAGGGGGTCCTGGCCGCGGCCGGTGTTACCTTCGTGCTCCTGGCGGCTCTCAGCCGGGAGGCCCGCCGCCGAGGGCTATTCGCGGCCCGCGCCGAGCCCGATCTGCGTCAATGGCTTGATCTGGCCGCTTTGGGCGCGGTCTGCGATGTCACTCAGCTCGTCGGATTCAACCGCGCCCTTGCATTGCAAGGGCTGAAAGTGATGTCGCGTTGGGCCAACCCCGGTCTCGCGGCGCTGATCGAGGTCGCCGGCGCCAAGAGTGGCCCAGCGAGCGTCTTCCATGCAGGCTTCATCCTGGGGCCCCGGATCAATGCTGGCGGTCGGATTGGCCGAGCGGATTTGGGCGCCCGCCTACTCGCCACCGACGATCCCATGGAAGCCTCACAGCTGGCGCGCCAACTCGATGCGCTCAACCAGGAACGCAAAGGCGTCGAGCGCGAGATCGTGACCGCCGCGATCGCAACGATCGAGCAGGGCAGCAACCTTGACCCCAACGCGCCAGTCATCGTCGTGGCCGGGGAGGGCTGGCACCCGGGGGTCATCGGCATCGTCGCCAGCCGCCTGCGCGAGCGGTACCGCAAGCCGGTCGTGGTGATCGGCGTCGATCCGATCGGCAACATCGCCAAGGGGTCCGGGCGCTCCCAACCTGGCGTAAATCTCGGCGCCGCGATCGGAGCGGCCTTTGACCAAGGGTTGCTGATGGCGGGGGGCGGCCACGCCATGGCTGCCGGCGTCACCCTGCGGCCGTCGGCGATTCCGGAATTCCGCGCCTTCCTTTGCCAAGGGTTGGCCGGTGAGATGGCCCTGGCCAGCGCGGAGGATGCTTTCGACATCGATGCTCTCGTGACCCCTGGCGCGGCGGCCCGTCCTATGCTGGATGCATTCGATCAGCTCGCGCCCTTCGGCCCCGGCAATCCCGAACCGACTTTCGCCGTGGCCGACGTCAGGGCCGAACGGACAATGGCGTTGCGCGGAGGCCATCTGCGCTGCACGCTGGTCGACGCCCAAGGCGCTCAGTTGAGGGCGGTGGCCTGGCGCTCAGCCGACAGCGAAATCGGCCGGCGTCTTCTGGCAGGCGGCTCGCTCCACCTGGCGGGCCGCCTAAAGATCGACGATTGGAATGGCCGGGGCGGCGTCGAACTGGAGATTGACGATGCCGCCGAGCCGCGTCGCGCGCTTTAACGGCCCCGTATCTACACTTGCGGCGGTCAGCTTGCGGCGGTCAGCTTGCGCCCCCTGGGAGCGGCGGATATATCCCGGGGCCGCGCCGGGCCCTTCGTCTATCGGTTAGGACATCAGATTTTCAATCTGGGAAGAGGGGTTCGACTCCCCTAGGGCCTACCAGTGACCAAGATCTGTCACGCTCTCTGGCCTTCACGACGGCCTTGGCCTTGTTCCTGGCTCGGCTGCGGTCGGCTTTAGGAAGTGTGGTGGTGGTGGTAATGGTGCCGCCTCCGCCGCCAAACATGATGGCGGCGATGATTGCTATAGCGATTGCCGATGATGGCCCCGCCCACTCCGCCAACCACGGCGCCCACCGGGCCGGCCACCACGGCACCGCCGACTGCCCCTGCGACTGCGCCGCCGACCTTGCCGCGCTCGGTAGCGGAAGCCGATCCTGCGGTGCCGATCATGAGGACCATACAGGCCGCTGCGCAGAGCTGTTTCACGGGAATTCTCCGACTGTGGATTGGCTGTTGGTCGCTTCGAAACTGAACCCGCCGGCGCCCCGCCGGTTCCCGATCGGCGCGGGAGGCGCTGGAGGCCTGGCCGAGAATCGAACTCGGGTGCGCGGATTTGCAGTCCGCTGCGTAACCACTCCGCCACCAGGCCGCGTCAGGGCGTTGCGAAGGGCTAGCAGAAGGCCCAGGCGCGGGCAATCTATGGCGCGGGCGCGGTTGCTTCGCCGTTAACGGCCGCCGTATAACGACCGTGCCGCGCCCTCAGGAACCGTTGCAGCCAATGAGCGTCGACTTCACCGCCGCGCGCACCAACATGGTTGAGAGCCAGGTGCGCACCGCCGACGTGACCGACCTGCCCATCCAAGATGCGATGCGCATCGTTGCGCGCGAGGCGCTGCTCGACGCCGCAAAAAGGCCTTTGGCTTACGCCGATGCGGAAGTCGAATATGCCCCTGGCCGCTGGCTGCTTCGCCCCCGTGATGTGGCTAAGCTGCTGCAGATGCTGCATCCGAGGCCCGGCGAGCGGTGCCTTGGCATCGCCGCTCCCTATGCGTCCGCGGTTCTGGAGGCCATGGGACTGAGCGTCACCCAAATTGACGCCGCCCAGCCGCCGCCGCCCGGGGCCAGCTTCGATGTCATTGTCTGCGAAGGCGCGGTGACGCGCTCGCCGTCAGCGTGGACGGCGTCGCTCGCCGCTGGTGGCCGGCTGGGCGTGGTCGAGCGGACCGGACCGCAGGGGCGGGCGATGCTTTACCTGCGGGCCGGCGACACGGTCGGCGCGCGTCCAGTGTTCGACTCGACACCGCCGCTTCTGGCGGGCTTCGCGCCGTCGCCGACCTTCACATTCTAGAAACCGCCGACAGCCGTGGTGACGAAAGCTTAATCCGTCCAGGGCTGGCCGGGGGCGCCTCGCGCAGACTAATAGCGGGATGAGTACGTTATCGGCACGCGTGCGGCGGAGGGCATCAATGGCTATCGGTCAACGCAAGAGAGCGTTTGGAGCGGTTGCCACCGCAGGATTGCTCTTCGGCGTGGGTGCCGGAAGCACATGCGCCGAGACTCTCGCCGATGCTCTTGCGCTCGCTTATCAGACCAATCCGACCCTGCAGGGCCAGCGAGCCAGCCAGCGTGCGCTTGATGAAACCTACGTCCAGGCGCGGGCGGGATACAACCCTACGGCGTCGATCCAGGCCAGCGTAACCACCGACAGCAACAATCAGAAATTTTCGCGCAGCGTAACCTCTATTCCGGGGCAAAGTCAGACCTCCGCCGCGACACTTGCGGTCACCCAGCCGATCTACACCGGCGGCCTAGTCTCCAGCCAGGTGAACGCGGCCGATGCCGATGTCCTGGCCGGGCGTGAAGGCCTGGAACATACCGAACAAACAGTTTTACAGACTGTGATCGGGGCTTACGTCGATGTACGGCGCGATCAGGAGAGCCTTGCCATAACCCAGCAGAACGTCGCCGTGCTGGGACGGCAATTGGAAGAGGCCAAGGCCCGTTTCCAGGTTGGCGAGATTACGCGCACCGATGTGGCGCAGACCCAGGCGCGTCTGGCGGCCGCGCAGGCGCAGCTGGCGTCCGCCCAGGCGCAGCTGACCATCAGCCGCGCAAATTACGCTGCTGTCGTCGGGCAGAATCCGGCTGACCTGGCGCCGGAGCCATCGCTCGCCAAGCTCCTGCCGGCGACGATGGATCAGGCCTACGATGGCGCCGAACACGACAATCCGCAGATCCGCCAAGCCGACCTGGCCGAGCAGGCTGCGGCAGCGCGCGTGGCTGCCGCCAAGGCTCAGACCCGGCCCACCCTCGCCCTTCGCGCGGGCGCGGGCTACCAGGGTGGAAACCTTGGGCTGGCCTCGCCGTTCGCCAACTACGCCCACGACGTCAATGCATCCGCCGTGCTGACCATTCCTCTGTTCACGGGCGGACTTACCTCATCGGAGATCCGCCAGGCTGCGGAACGCGACAATGTCGCACGCATCAACGTCGAGGTTGTCCGCAGGCAGATCCTGCAGCAGCTGGCCCAGGCCTGGAGCCAGCTTCTGGGGGCAAGGGCCAACCTCGTGGCAAACGAGGAGCAGGTGCGGGCCACGGCAATCGCCTTCGATGGCGCCAGTCAGGAAGCGCAGGTGGGTCTGCGAACCACCCTCGACGTCCTTAACGCGGAGCAGGAATTGCGCAACGCCCAGCTGGCGCTGGTCAACGCAAGGCACGACGAATATGTCGCCGCGACGGCGGTGCTGGTGGCCATGGGCGCGCTTCATGTCGAGGACCTGACGGCCGGCCTGGCGGCTTACGATCCCAAGGTCAATTTCGACCGTGTGCGGCATTCATTCAGCTGGATTCCGTGGACGCCGGCGGTGGAGGCGATCGACCGGCTGGGTGCGCCGTCCATCATTACCGCCCCGGCCGCGGCGGAAGGGGCCGCCCGCCCTTGACGGCGCCCAAGGGCCAGCGTCGTTGACGCCAGCCCGCTAATCGACGCAAGGAAATTGCAGGATGGTCTCTGGACGCGTAGCGTGAGGCCAGGGATTCTCCTTTCGCACCTCAAATCGACGGCCCGCCAATGTCAGAACAGCCCGCCCCCGAACCAACCATGGAGGAAATCCTGGCCTCGATCCGACGCATCATCTCCGAGGACGACGCGCCTCCGGCCAAGGGCGCCGCCCCCGCGTCTGCCGACGGCGAACACGACTGGACCCCCCCCGCCGCCGGCTCGGCCGACGCTGCCGGGTCCGACGCTGACGACGACGTGCTCGAGTTGACCGAGAGGGCGCCCACCAGGGCAGCTAGCGAGACTCACGGCGATGTCGATGTCTACGCCGAGCCGGTTGCGGCCGCGGCCGCCCTCGAGCCGGTCGGGGCGCCGGCGCCCAAGGCGATCGCCGCCCCCGAAGTGCTCGGCATAGCCGCAGCGATGTCGGCTGAAGACGACGCCCCGCTGGTCAGCGAACCGGCGGCATCCACGGCGGCCTCGGCTTTCGACAAGTTGTCCGCGAGCCTGGCAAAGCCGGCTCCGCCGCCGATCCCCGCCATTGCCATGCCGGCGGCGGGTCGCACCTTGGAAGATCTCACCCGCGAGCTTCTGCGGCCCTTGCTCAAGACCTGGCTGGAAGAAAACCTTGGCGCGATCGTTCAAGCGCGTGTCGACGAAGAGGTCGATCGCATCGCCCGCAGCCGAGTACGCTAGCCCCGCGTCATCTACCTCGAAATCGGGGGGCTGCCGGACACTTAACCTTTAAGGCCGAGCCCATCGGCTGACAGGTCGCAACCCCTTGGTCGGCTGCGCCGATACCTTCTCCCGCAGGGGGGGAAGGGCAGATTCTCCTTAGAGCCTTCTTTCACATCCGATGCTCGACAAAGCTTTCGATCCCAAGACCGCCGAACCGCGCCTCTACGCGCAATGGGAGACGTCCTGCGCCTTTGCGCCAACGGTCGATCCCCATGCGGCGCCGTTTTCGATGGTCATACCGCCGCCGAACGTCACCGGATCGCTGCACATCGGCCATGCGCTGAACAACACGCTGCAGGATGTGCTGGTCCGCTTCGCGCGCATGAACGGCAAGGCGGCCTTGTGGCTGCCGGGATCCGATCACGCGGGCATCGCCACCCAGATGGTGGTCGAACGCCAGCTTGCAGCGAGCGGAAACATCGGACGGCGCGAGATGGGCCGAGACGCCTTTGTCGAACGGATCTGGCAGTGGAAAGCGACCTCTGGCGGCGCGATTTCGCAGCAGCTGCGCCGGCTTGGCGCATCCTGCGACTGGAGTCGCGAACGGTTCACGCTGGATGACGGGCTTTCCGAAGCAGTTCGTAGAGTGTTCGTAACGCTTTATCGCGAGAAACTGATCTATCGCGACAAGCGCCTAGTGAATTGGGACCCCCAATTCCAGACGGCCATTTCCGATCTCGAAGTCGAGCAGCGGGAAGTTGATGGCTTCCTGTGGCATCTGGCCTATCCGCTCGACGACGGGTCTGGGGAAATCGTCGTCGCCACCACCCGGCCGGAAACCATGCTGGCCGACACCGCGGTTGCGGTGCACCCGGCTGACGACCGCTACAAGGCCCTGGTCGGCAGGAGCGTTCGCCTGCCGATCGTCGGTCGGCCGATCCCGATCATCGCCGACGCCTATGCGGATCCTGAAAAGGGATCGGGCGCGGTGAAGATCACCCCGGCACACGATTTCAACGATTTCCAGGTCGGTCAGCGGCATAGCCTGCCGACGATTAGCATCTTGGATAGCTTCGCGCGCCTGAACGATAACGCCCCGCCGGCTTTCCGCGGTCTCGATCGCTTTGTCGCCCGCGCCAAGGTGGTCGAGGCGTTCGAGGCGCTCGGCCTGTTGCGCGGGGTAGAGCCAACCCGTCACGCCGTGCCGCATGGCGAGCGCTCCGGCGTCGTGGTCGAGCCTTACCTCACCGACCAATGGTACGTGGATGCCAAGACCTTGGCGGGCCCGGCGGTAGCGGCGGTTGAACAGGGCAAGACGGTGTTCGAGCCCCGGAACTGGGAAAAAACCTTTTTCGAATGGATGCGCAACATCGAGCCGTGGTGCATCTCGCGTCAGATCTGGTGGGGCCATAGGATTCCTGCCTGGTATGGGCCCGATGGTCGGATCTTCGTAGCCGAGGACGAGGCCGGCGCCGTCGCCGTTGCGCGCGAGCACTACGGGCGGGACGAGCCCCTGGTGCAGGATGAGGATGTCCTGGACACCTGGTTCTCCTCCGCCCTTTGGCCGTTTTCCACCCTCGGCTGGCCGGCGCGAACAGATGACTTGGCGCGCTTCTATCCGACCGACACCTTGGTCACCGGATTCGACATCATCTTCTACTGGGTAGCCCGGATGTTGATGATGGGCCTGCATTTCACCGGCGAGGTCCCCTTTCGTCGGGTGTTCTTCAACGCCCTGATCCGCGACGAGCAGGGCGCGAAAATGTCCAAGACCCGCGGCAATGTCATGGACCCTCTCGACTTGATCGACATCTATGGCGCGGACGCCTTGCGCTTTACGCTGACTGCAATGTCGGGTCAGGCCCGCGATATCCGCCTTTCGGCGCAGCGCATCGAGGGATACCGGAACTTCGCCACCAAGCTCTGGAACGCCGCCCGATTTTGCCAGATCAACGGCTGCATCGAGGTCGAAGATTTCGACCCCGGCGGTGTTCGCGAGCCCCTGAACCGATGGATTCGCGGGGAAACCCAGAAGGCGGCCGCGCAATTGACCCGCGACCTGGAAGGCTGCGCCTTCGATGATGCGGCCGATGGGCTCTACCGATTTGTCTGGCGGCTGTACTGCGACTGGTATGTGGAGCTGGCCAAACCCGTGCTCGCCGGCGGCAACGGCGCGGCCAAAACGGAAACCCAGGCCATGGCCGCCTGGGTGCTGCAGGTAATCCTGCGGCTGCTGCATCCGTTGATGCCATTCGTCACCGAAGAACTCTGGCGGGAGACAGAGGCGCCGGGTGCGCCTAGGGGCGGCCTGCTCATTGGCGCGGCATGGCCGTACCTGCCTGAGAATTACCGCGATGCAACCGCGGAGGCCGACATGGACTTCATTATCGCAGCGGTCAGCGAGGGTCGCTCGGTGCGGGCGGAACTGAATGTGCCGCAGTCGGCTCGCCCGGACCTCGTGGTTGTCGACGCTTCGCCCAGGCAGCGCGAGATTCTCGCGGCGAACCGGGCGTTGGTCGGTCACCTGCTCAGGATAGGCGAACTACGGCTGGACGGGGCGCCCGGCGGTGGTGCTGTCATCTACATCGCCGAAGGCGCGACGCTCGCAATGGGGGTTGGGCAGTTTGTCGATCTGGGCAAGGAACGCGAACGGCTAGCCAGGGAGATCGTCGGCCACGGCGCCGATATCACCCATGGCGAAGCCAAGCTGGCCAACACCGCCTTCGTTGCCCGCGCACCAGCGGAGGTGATCGAAGAAAGCCGCCGGCGCCTCCACGAATCGCAGTTCGCCAAGGCGCGCCTCGAAGCCGTCCTCGCGCGTCTCGAAGGGGTCGCCTGACCAGTTTGCATCGGCCTGCGGCCTGTGCTTGTTCCGGCTCCAACACGTTCCTCGCCACCACGGAAATTGCACATGACCGATGCCGCGCCCCCATGGCCCGCGATGTCAATCGCCAAGGCGCACAGCCTGCTTACCGCCTCTGGCGCTCCGTTCGAGATGGAGGAACAGGTCATCGGGGGGGTGAAAACGCGGATTTGGAAGAATGCGCCGCCGACCTTGCGGACTGTGCTCGAGGCGGCCCGCGCCCATGGCGAGCGAGTGTTCCTGGTCCATGAAGATGAGCGGATAACGTTCGAAGCCTTCTGGCGCGCTGTCGCGACGTTTGCCCACGAGTTGGTCGCCCAGGGGGTCGACAAGGGCGATCGGGTGGCGATCGTCATGCGCAACCTGCCCGAATGGCCAGTAGCTTTTTACACCGCGGCGGCGCTTGGGGCTATCGTCACCCCGCTCAACGCCTGGTGGACGGCCCCCGAACTCGAATACGGGCTGATAGATTCGGGCAGCAAGATCCTGATCGTCGACGCCGAACGCCTTGAGCGCCTTGGCGAACACCTTGCCAGATGCCCTGACCTGAAGCGGGTTTTCGTCAGCCGCGAGTTGGACGAGATCGCCAATCCTTTGGTCGTCAAGCTTGAGTCGGTGATCGGTGCGCCTGATAGCTGGACCGAGCTGCCGGACCTAGACCTTCCCGCAGCGAACATTGCGCCGGACGATGATGCGACGATCTTCTACACCTCGGGCACCACCGGCAAGCCAAAGGGCGCCATCGCCACCAACCGCAACGTCAACAGCAATATCATCGCCGGAGCATGTGCCGCAGCCAGGTCGTTTTTGCGCCGGGGGGAGAGCCCGCCCGCTCCCGACCCTGACGCTCCGCAGCGCGCGTCGCTGCTTTCGGTGCCTTTTTTCCACGCCACCGGATGTTTCGCGATTCTGAACCCTAGCCTGATGGGCGGCGCCAAGCTGGTGATGATGCGTCGATGGGACCCCGTTCGCGCCTTTGAACTGATCGAGCGGGAAAAGATCTCGTCCGCCGGGGGCGTGCCGACCATCGCCTGGCAGATGATCGAGCATCCGCTCCGAAAAAACTACGATCTGTCTTCGCTGGAAAGCGTCGCTTATGGCGGCGCGCCGTCGGCCCCCGAGCTGGTCCGCAAGATAAAGGAGGTGTTTCCCAAAAGTGCGCCGGGTAACGGCTGGGGCATGACCGAGACCTCGGCAACGGCGACGTCCCACGGGGCCGAGGACTATGAGCACCGGCCAGATTCATGTGGCCCGCCCGTGCCGGTGACCGACCTCAAGATCATGACCGTCGAGGGCGACCGCGAGCTACCGATTGGCGAAGTGGGGGAGTTGTGGTGCAGGGGACCGCAGGTGGTCAGGGGCTACTGGAACAAACCCGAAGCGACCGCGCAGACCTTCGTCGATGGGTGGGTGAAGACCGGCGACCTGGCCCGCCTCGATCCGGAAGGTTTCTGTTTCATTGTCGACCGCGCCAAAGATATGCTGATCCGCGGCGGTGAGAACATCTACTGCATAGAGGTCGAGAACGTCCTCTACGACCACCCGGCGGTGATGGATGCGGCCCTCGTCGGCATACCGCACAAGACTCTGGGTGAGGAGCCAGCCGCCGTCGTCACGCTCAAACCGGACGCCGCAGCGAGCGAAGAGGAACTGCGCGCCTTCGTCGCCGAGCGCCTGGCCGCGTTCAAGGTGCCGGTCACCGTTCGCTTCTGGCACGAGGTGCTGCCTCGCAACGCCAACGGCAAGATCATGAAGAACGAACTGAAAAAACTGTTCGCCGCGGAAGGCGCGCCGAACGCCGCTGATTGATCAGGGGCGCGGATCGTAGGGATCAGGCGGCGCTTGATCGGAATAGCCAGGGTCGGCGTAGGGACCGCTGTCTGCGTCCGGGGGAGGGGGCCCACTATCGTAATAGCCGTCGCCATAGGCGTCGGCCGGCGGCGCCCCGCGGTCATAACCGTCCCCGTAGGGGTCGTACGAGCCTGGCGGCGGCGGTGGCGGCGGAACATCCTCGGAATAGCCCTGGCCGTAGCCGGGATCATTGTAGGCCGGCTGCGGGTAGCTGTTGTCACAGTTGGTCGCGCTGTTGCCGATCGCGCCGCCGGCGACCGCGCCTACCGCACCGCCGACGACAGCTCCGCTGCCGCGATCGTCGCCGGCGACATTGCTGCCGACCACCGCGCCCAGTACGCCGCCGATCACCGCGCCGGCCACCGTGCCGCCGGTCTTTTGATCCTGGCAGGCATGGTAGTCGCCGTCGGGGTCATAATAGCCGGAAGATTGCGCCGCAGCCGCGCCAGGGAAGGCCGCGAGCGCCATCAGGGCCGCCGTGCTGGCCAGCGTTCCTCTGATCAAAAACCGGGCGGGGGGCATTGCAGGTCTCCTTGCTGGGTGGGTCGACAACGAACTGACAATCAACCGCGTCCGCTTGGACGCCAAACGCCGCCCTTGCCGAGGCAGACTTCAAGCGAATGGGCCGGAGGCGGGGAAGTTTCCTCGACCCAGCGACAATTGGAGCGATGATAGCTGATCCGGCCGGGATAGGCCATGCAACGTGCAACGCGGGGGTTATGGCATATGTCCGCAGCGAAATAGGCGCGGGCGCCTTGCGCCACAGCCATTGCCGCACCGGACGTGAGGACCAGACCGATTATCCAGGCGAGCTCAGCCTTCATATCAAAGCCCCTGTTGGACGTGGACGGCGACGCATGCTTGATCCTCCACCTCGGTTGATGAATGGCGGTTGAACGCCATGTTCTTGCAGGCGCATCGCGTTCTGCCGAAAGGATCAACATGGCAGGGCGGAACCCCAGGCCTCCCACGCCGCCTGGCGACATCGCCACCCTCCAAATCGATCGCGTCGGCGAGCAAGGCGACGGCGTAGCCCCAGGCCCGGTCTATGTTCCGCTAACCCTCCCCGGTGAAGTGGTCCGCGCCCGCGTGGGCCACGACCGTGGCGACCTGGTCGAAATCGTCGCCGCCAGCGCCGAGCGCGTCGCGCCGCCATGCCGGCATTTCGGCGCATGCGGAGGTTGCGCCCTGCAGCATTGGTCCCACCAGCCATACCTCGACTGGAAATGCGGCCGGATCGCCGACGCTTTGGCGCGGGAAGGGATCGCCACGCAGATCACGGCCCCATTTGCCGCCCTGCCCGGGACACGCCGCCGTTTGACCTTGCACGCGCGTCGCCAGGACCATCGGCCGATCCTGGGACTGAAGGCGAGGCGCTCTTGGGGAGTCGTCAATATCGAGACCTGCGTGATCGCCCAGCTGGTCCTTATCAGCGCCCTCTCGGCCCTCAAGGACCTCGCCGAACCGCTGCTCGAGCACGCCAAGTCCGCCCCCGCGCTCCACGTCACGGCCAGCGACACGGGTCTGGACATCGACATCAGCGGCGTCGAGCGGCGTGGGGGCGGTCTCTCCGCCAGCGGCCGGGGGCGGGTGGCCGAGGCCGCGGCGCGCGCGGATTTCGCGCGCGTCACAGTCGCCGGCGAAATCCTCTATCAGGCACGCCAGCCGAGAATCGTTGTGGGCGGCGTCGGCGTTGACCTTCCGGCGGGCGCGTTCCTGCAAGCCACTCAGACGGCGGAGGTCGCCATGGCGGCTTTCATCGGGGAGGCGACGGCGGACGCCCGCAGCATCGCAGACCTCTATTGCGGGGTCGGCGCATTCACCTTTCCGCTAGCCGCCCAGGCCAGAATGGTGGCAATCGACGCATCCGCGCCCGCCGTATCCGCGCTTGCGGCGGCGCCGGGCGGGAAACCTGGCCTGAAGGCGATCACGGCCCAGGTGCGGGACCTCGATCGCCGGCCATTGCTGGCGCGGGAGTTGACCGGCTTTGATGCTGTTATCTTTGACCCGCCCAGAGCCGGCGCAGCGGCCCAATGTGGTCAGCTGGCGCTATCGAACGTCGCCACGGTCGTCGGCGTCTCCTGCAACCCCAGCACCTTCGCTCGCGATGCGGGCATCCTGGCGGCCGGCGGCTATGTGCTTACTCGGGTGCTCCCCGTGGACCAGTTCCTCTGGTCCCCCCATATCGAGCTGGTGGGCATTTTCTCGCGCCGGGGCGAAGACCATGGGTGACGATGGAGCGGGAGCCTTCAGGATCGACAAGCGGAGCCAGTCCGCCAGGGCCGCGGCCAAGGCAGGTTGGTGGGGCGCGACTGCAGTGGTCGCCCGCCGAATCACCCGCGCCGGAAGAGCCGGCCCTCAGCCGATCTCGCCAGTCGCGGACCCCGCCCCCGAAGGCTTCGTTCAGCGTGCGTGGCGTGAAGCCTTCGAGAAGGATGCGCGAGACGTCGGTCTTGGGCTCTATCCGCCTATGGGGCAGGGGATGGTCAACCCATTCACGGCGCTGCATGAAGCCGCCGACCTGATCGCCGACGCCCGGCAGGTCGACGAGCGTCGCCGTCGTGGCGGAGCCGTCGAAGCGCGAGACGATGCCCCGGCCCAGGGCGCCTATCCCAGCTATTACCGCCAGAATTTTCACTTCCAGAGCGGTGGCTGGTTCACCGCCCGCAGCGCCCGTCGGTACCACGCTCAGGTCGAGGTCCTGTTCGCCGGCACGGCTGGAGCCATGCGGCGCCGCGCTCTGTCGCTGCTGGCGGCCGCTTGGCGAGAGCGGGATCATCGCGGCGCCACGATCATCGATCTGGCGTGCGGTTCAGGCGATTTCCTCACTGATCTGGAGACGACGTTTCCGAGAGCCCTCTTGATCGGCGCCGATCTCTCCCCGGCTTATCTCAAAGAGGCTCGGCGGCGGTCAGGTTTGACGGCTATGCTTCAGACCAACGCCGAGCGCCTGCCGTTCGCCGACAACCGCATCGACGCGTTGACGTGCATCTACCTGTTTCATGAACTGCCGCCCCGCGTACGCAGCATCGTCGCCCGCGAGATCGCTCGGGTGCTGAAGCCCGGCGGCCTGCTCGCCTTCGCCGACTCGATCCAACCGGACGATGAGCCGCGCCTCGGCCGCTTGCTGGAGGTGTTCCCGGCCTACTTCCACGAACCCTACTACGCCAGCTACAGCCACACCGACCTCGCCGCACTGTTCGCAGGGGCCGGCCTCGTCCAGGTCGCCGAAGACCGCGCGTTTTTGACCAAGGCGCTGCTGTTCGAAAAGCCGTGGCTTTAGCCGAACAGCTCTAGCTGGTTGCTGCTGGCGCGTGGAATTCTAAACGCGGCGAGGTCCAGTGGCGGCAAGGTCCGATCCAGGCCAAAGCGACGGCGCGCGATCTTGAACCGCTGACCAATCAGCTCAGCGATGGGCCCCTCACCCTTCATGCGCATGCCCCATCGCACATCGTAGTCCTTGCCGCCGCGCATCTGCCGGACGAGGGACATTACCCTGGCGGCCCGGTCGGGGCGATTGGCGGCCAGCCACTCGCGGAACAGATCCTTGATTTCCAAGGGTAGGCGCAGGACGACATACCCGGCGCCGGCAGCGCCGACCACTGCGGCCGCCTCAAGCACCGATTCCAGTTCGTGGTCGTTAAGGCCAGGTATCACCGGCGCAAACATCGCGATGGTCGGGACCTTGGCCTGGGCGAGCTGTCGCAGGGCCCAAAGGCGGCGCTCGGGCGTTGCGGCGCGCGGCTCCATCTGCCGGGCCAGAGTACGGTCAAGAGTGGTGATGGAGACGGCCGCTCGGGCCAGGCCGGCCGCCGCCATCGGTCCGATGATGTCGAGGTCGCGAACAATCAGCGCCGATTTGGTGATGATCGAAAACGGGTGGCCAAATCGCTGCAGCACCTCGAGCACCTGGCGGGTAACACGAAGGCGTCTCTCCTGCGGCTGATAGGCGTCGGTGTTGCCGCCGATGTGGATTGTTGCTGGGCGATAGGAGGGCCTGGCGAGTTCCTGGGCCAGCAGGCGGGCGGCGTCCGGCTTGAAGAAGATTTTGCTTTCGAAGTCGAGCCCCGGCGACAGCCCCATGTAGGCGTGGGCGGGCCTTGCGAAACAATAGATGCAGCCATGCTCGCACCCTCGATAGGGATTGATCGAGCGATCGAAACCGACATCGGGACTGTCGTTGCGGGTGATGATCACCCGCGCCGTCTCCGCGGTCACCGTCGTGCGCAAAGCGCCTGGCAGAGCGTCGTCGCTCGTCCATCCGTCATCGAAGTCGTCGCGCGTGCGGCTTTCGAATCGCCCGCTGGCGTTGGAAACCGCTCCGCGCCCGCGCGCGCCCGGTGGAGAAGGCGCCATGCCGCTTAGTAGCGGTGTCCAAAGAACGCAACAAGAACTTCTGCGGAATTCGGCGTATTCTGTTTAGGCTGCGCCCAACCCGCGCATGGCTTGGCCCACGAACGCCATAACTTCTGGGCCGAAGGGCAGGGAAGGGGCCACGTTGGGCCTCGCCATGGAATCGCGCCAGACGGCGGTCAGCTTCACCGTGGTTTGCGTGTCGCCGCCCGTCGCCAAATTAACCTGAGCGCGCCACCTGCGTGCGAGATCCTGAGCCTCCGGTGCTGTCGGATCGGTCCCAACGAGAGCCTTTGCCTTTTCGATGAGCGCTGTCCATTCGGCCCCTACCTTAGCCTGGTCAAAGGTTTGCGCCTTGTCCCGCATGGCCTGCTTCTCAGCGCCATTGAAATGCCGGTCGACCACGGGCTGCATGAGTTTTGCCCAATCGGGTGTCTGCTCGGTCATTGTCGTCTCCTTTGTGAGTGTGATCAGATCGTCCAGCGACAGGTCCTCGCCCAACGCAAGCCGCTCCCGCGCCGCCCGGACAAGACGGAGCCCACGCGCGGCTTGCTCCGAGCGTTGGGCGAACACGGTTTCCTGCAGTTCCAGGATAGCTTCCAGGCTCGAAGAGCGGCCGGACAGCATCACCGCGATGTCCGCGAGCCCAAGTCCCAGACGCTTGAGAGCCAGAACGCGATGCAGTTGCGCCAGGGCCGCGGGTCCATAAGCCCGCCACCCGACGGCCGTTCGAAGCGGCGTTACCAGACCACGCTGTTCATAGACCCTAAGCGCGCGCGGCGTGACGCCGAGAACCTTGGCTGTCTCCGCCGGCGAGAGATAAACGGGGGCTGACACGATCGGCACGTCTCCTGACTTCCGCGACCCGGCGTCTATGACGCTAGGTCCGGTGCAAGAGATAATTCCCACGGCGCGCAACAAGACGGCATTGCTGCTCTCGCTGTCGCCGAGGCGGCAAGCGTGCGGGTCTCGACGAGTTCGCGCCGATTGAAAGCAGTTGCCCTAAGAGGCCCTGCGATGGGCAGAGTTGGGCTCCGCAGTGTTGGTGGTCCCGGCGGCTAGGAGAGCAGAAGACGCTCGACGGGCTACACCACTCCGGCGGCGGGGGCGACGTCGGCGCTGCCGGGGAAAACAGTGCTGTCGAGGGCAGCGCGTTCGACGCCGAGGTGTTCGGCCAAGAGGCCCTTGAAAAGGCCGCGCATATCCATCGTCGGCGCTGTGTCGCGGTTCTCGAACAGGCGGTTCTGGGCCAGGGTTGGCCAGTCGCCGACAATCCCGCCCTTTTTCAGAGCGCCGCCGAGCAGAAGCGCCGTCGATGCGGTGCCGTGGTCGGTGCCGCCGGTGCCGTTGACGTGCGCGGTGCGGCCGAATTCGGTGGCCATGACCACGGCGGTGTCGCTCCAGGCCGGGCCCAACCCGCTCGCCAACCCGTCGAGGAAGGCGTCGACATAGGCAAGGCGCGTGGCGAGTTGACCTTGCGATGATCCTTGATTGGCGTGGGTGTCGAAGCCGTCGATTGACACTGCCGCGACCTGCTTGCCGTCGGGCTGGGTCATGAAACCGGCAAGAGTGGCGCCGAGTTTTCGCGCCTGGGGCAAGCCTTGTTTGAGGTATGGCCGCAGCGCTGCGCCGCCTGCGTCGGCCTGACCGTTCATCGCCGGGGCGGCGCCAGCCATTCCGGTGTCCGCCACCTCAAGGCCCGCCGCATCGGCGGTGGCGACCTTGGCCATGGCCTCGGTCGATAGTCCGCTGGCCAGGGCCGGGCCAAGGAGGGGATCGTGGGCGTAGAGATCGGCGAGGATCCCAGGCAACCGGTGATCGCGCTCGGCGCCGCCGCCTGGCGACCAGGATGCGGCCTCGACCTTGCCGCGCAGGATCAGGGGCGCGGTCGGACCGACGGAAATTGCGCGCACCTTGCCGGCTGGACCCATCGCCTCCAGGGCGCGGTTCAGCCAGCCAGAGCTGGTTCCATAAACGACGTTTCCCCCGCTTTCGAGTACGTCCTGGGCTTCAAAGTGGGAGCGGGCGCGGTCGGGGGTGGCCACCGCCGGCGCGATCCGCGCCTCCCCCTTCTGGGCCAGAGCGTAGGTCGCCGTCATGGCCGGATGCAGCCCGAACGTCTGGTCCAGTTTCAGGGCGCCGCCCGGCTGGCCAAAGCCCGGCAGGGCGATCGCGCCGCGCAGTCCCACATAGTTCGCATCGCCGACCGGAGGCGACAGCGATAGTCCGTCCAGGCCGCCTCTGCAGACGATGACCACCAGCCTCTTCTTCGCCAAGGCCCCATCGACGGCGGCGTACGCGCGCGAACCGAGGAACTCGATGGTGACGCCAAGGCCAACGGCGGCCAGCAAGGCATGGCGCCGAGTGAAGTCCGGCGAGGAAAGGCGGCGGGTCATCGGCGTTGGAACTCCGGACTCATCAACAGGATGGAAAGACCTTCCGGGCGCGTCTCCGCCCTGGCGATGGTCATGCCGGCCACGCGCGTCAGGCGGGCGCCAAGCGCGCTGGTAGCCAGAACGCTCGGATCGCGGCCACTGGTCGCACGGGCGGCGAAAGTCTCGCTCCACACCATGCGCTTGATGACGGCGTCCGGCGCGCACCAGACCTGCGCGTCCTCGGGCCATCCCTTGGGAGAGGGAGCGCTGAACGGCTTTTGGCCCATCGCATTCAAAATCGGCGCAACCGTTGCGACTTCGCTTGGAACGTAATCGGCGGCGCGCCAGCTCGAGACCAGGAACTCGTAGGGCGTCTTGAACTTCCTGGCCGGCGGATCCCAGGCTTCCGGCGAGGCAATCAGGGTCTTGGCGACGGCGCCCAACTCGCCCCCGGAATCCAGGTACGAGCGCTGGAGGCGGGTCACCAGCGCCGGGGGCGGGTCATCGGCGACGAAATGGCGGGCGATCTTGGTGGCCAGATGGTTGGCCGTGTGCGGGCTTGCGGCCAGATACTTCATCACGGCAAGCGCCTGGTCCTGGCCGCCCTCGGCATACTGCCTTCCCATGATCATGCGGGGGCCCGGCTCGTGGGCCATGGGCCGAAACAGGAAGCGGCCGGCGCGATCGTCAGGCTCGCGCAAGCCGCCGATGCTCCACCCGGTCATCGCCTTGGTGAATTCCGTCACGTCCGCCTGGGTGTAGCCAGCCCCGACCCCCACGGTGTGCAGCTCCGATCTCGCGGGCGAGATTTTCGTTCAGTCCCGCCTTGTTCCGGCCCTTGGAGCGGAAGCGCGCGGCCATGGTGTCCGGACCGATGGATTGGGCCTGGTCCAGATAGAGCAGCATCGCCGGATGGCTCGAGGAGGCGACGAGAAGGTCTTCGAAACGCCCGAACACATGGGGCCGGATCGCTTCCTGCTCGAAGGGGCCGATAAGGGGCGCTGTGACGAACTTGGTGGCCGAGACCGTGAAGTGGTTTGCCCAGAAGAGGGCCCAGCGCTCACGGAAAGCATCGTCGGTGCGCGCCGCGAGCTGCATGCGCGCCAGGTAGTCGACGCCCGTGTCGTCGCGCAGCATCCGCGCCGCCATCTTCACCGGATCGGACTTGGGATCGCCGGCGGCGCGCGCCTGTTTGCGCTGTTGCTGGTACTGGCGAAACTCGGTGAACCGCTCGGCCGAACCCGGAGGATTGGCCTGCGGCTGGTCGGCCCCTTCGGGGCGGATCTCACTGGCGAGGTAGCCTTGCGGATCGCTTCGCGCGTCGGCGATCTCGCCTGGCCGTGCGCCCATGCCAAAGCGGGTGGCGGCGATGGCGGCGTTCAAGTCCTTGTCGATAGCCAAGCGACGGCTCCCTTGGATGCGCTGAGGCGAAATCAACCATTGAACGGGGGCAATGGGCAATTCCGTCGGCCGTACCGATGCGCTGTCAGAAGGGGTCGCCTTGTCACCCGCCGGCGCCGCCGCTACGCCTTGGCGCTGGCCAGCGGTAGGGGCGATCCATGCGACACATCCTCGACGAGCTTGAGAAACGCCGGGCGCAGGCGATCGCCGGGGGCGGGGAACGCCGCGTCGCCGCCCAGCACGCCAAGGGCAAGCTCACGGCCCGTGAACGCATCGCGGTGCTCCTCGACGAAGGTTCGTTCGAGGAATTCGACATGTTCGTCGAACACCGCAGCCATGACTTCGGCATGGAGGGTCAACGGGTTCCAGGGGACGGCGTTGTCACCGGCTGGGGCACGGTCAGCGGACGCACGACCTACGTATTCTCTAAGGATTTCACGGTCTTCGGCGGCTCGCTTTCCAAGGCGCACGCGGAAAAGATCGTCAAGGTGCAGGAGATGGCGGTCCGCAACGGAGCGCCGATCGTCGGGCTCTTCGATGCCGGCGGCGCTCGCATCCAGGAAGGCGTCGACTCGCTGGCCGGCTATGCGGACATCTTCCTGCAGAATGTGCTGGCCTCCGGCGTCATTCCCCAGATCAGCGTGATCATGGGCCCATGCGCGGGCGGGGACGTCTATTCCCCGGCGATGACCGACTTCATCTTCATGGTGAAGGACACGGCCTACATGTACGTGACTGGCCCGGATGTCGTGAAAACCGTCATCAACGAGGATGTCAGCCACGAGGATCTGGGCGGCTACCGGGTCCACGCGCTCAAGTCGGGCGTGGCCGATGGAGCCTTCGAGAACGATCTCGAGGCCCTCACCCAAGTTCGCAGACTGATTGACTTCCTGCCGGTCTCGAACCGTGAGAAGCCGCCGCAACGCCAGTCCTTCGACGATCCCGGCCGCGAAGAGCCATCCCTCGACACCCTCGTGCCAACGAACGCCAATCAGCCTTACGACATCAAGGAACTGATCCTGAAGGTCGCGGACGAGGGAGATTTCTTCGAGATCTCGACGGAATGGGCGAAGAACATCATCACCGGCTTTGGCCGCATGGATGGCGCGCCCGTCGGCTTTGTCGCCAACCAGCCGCAGGTGCTGGCCGGCGTGCTCGACATCGACGCGTCCCGCAAGGCTGCGCGATTCGTGCGCTTCTGCGATGCGTTTTCGATACCTCTCGTCACCTTCGTCGATGTTCCAGGATTCATGCCGGGCACCAAGCAGGAGCAGGGCGGGCTGATCAAGCACGGCGCCAAGCTCCTGTTCGCCTATGCCGAGGCCACCGTCCCGAAGATCACCGTGATCACCCGCAAGGCCTACGGCGGCGCCTTTGACGTGATGAGTTCAAAGAACCTGCGCGGAGATCTGAACTACGCCTGGCCCACCGCGGAGATCGCGGTCATGGGACCAAAACAGGCGGTGGAGATCATCTTTCGCGCCGACATCGGCGATGCGGAGAAGCTGTCCAAGCGTGAAGCCGAGTACAAGGCCCACTTCGCCAACCCGTTCGTGGCCGCCTCGCGCGGCTATATCGACGACGTGATCATGCCCCGCGAAACCCGCCGCCGCATCGTCCGAGCCCTTTTCAGCTTGAAGTCCAAGTCCCTTTCCAACCCATGGAAGAAACACGACAATATCCCGTTGTGAACATCAGGCCCGGTTGGAACAATCAGCTCGGCTGATCCGATCGCCGCGCGCCAGCGGGTCGGGCAACGGGTCATTGTCCCTGGCAAATTGCAGAGAGATCGAATTGATGCAGTAACGGGCCCCGGTCGGGGGCGGACCGTCGGCGAACAGGTGGCCTTGGTGGCTGTCGCAGCGCGCGCAACGGGTCTCGGTGCGAACCATGCCGTAGCTGGAGTCGCGAACCTCGGTGACGTGCGCCGAATCGAAGGGGGCCCAGAAGCTAGGCCAGCCGGTGCCGCTCTCGAACTTGGTCTTGGCCAGGAAAAGCGGCAAGCCGCACAGCCGGCAGCAATAGACGCCATCCAGTTTATTGCCGAGCAGCCCGCCGCAAAAGGCCGCCTCAGTCCCGTGATGGAGCAGGACCTCGCGCTCTTCGCTGGACAAGGCCGCCTCCAGCCGCTGGCGTTCCGCCGGGTCCGGCGCGGTGAGATCAAAACCCGCAGGCGAGGTTCGGCTCAGGTAAGCGATGTCTGTCATGAGAGGCGTCCTTGTTCGAAGGCGGCGGGAGCTGTTGTCATCGCGCCCGTGCGCGTCTACCCCGGCAACATAGTGCGCGAGGCGGCGGACGAAAGCTTAGATGTTCTCCAAAATCCTGATCGCCAATCGCGGCGAGGTCGCGGTGCGGATTGCCCGCACGGCAAGGCGGATGGGAATCGGCGTGGTCTGCGTCTATTCCGAGGCTGACGCCGGGTCGCTGGCCGTCGAACTGGCGGATGAAGCGGTGCTCATCGGCCCATCGCCCGCCGCGCAGTCCTATCTCGTAGCCGAAAAAATCATCGCTGCCGCCAGGGACACGGGTGCGCAGGCGGTACATCCGGGATTCGGATTTCTGTCGGAGCGCGCCGACTTTGCGCGCGCCTGCGCCGACTCTGGCCTTGTCTTTATCGGACCCAATCCGCACGCCATCGAAGCCATGGGCGACAAGATAGCCTCCAAGACTCTGGCCAAGGCGGCCGGGGTGTCGGTCGTGCCCGGGCATATCGGCAAAGTCGACGGCCCGGCTCACGCCATCGAGATTGCCGTCTCGATCGGCTACCCGGTCATGCTCAAAGCCTCCGCCGGCGGCGGGGGCAAGGGCATTCGCGTCGCGTGGAACGACCGCGACGTGGAGGAAGGTTTCGCCGCCGTCCAGGCCGAGGCTATGGGGGCTTTTGGCGACGACCGGATCTTCATCGAGAAATACATTCAGGGCCCGCGGCACATCGAAATCCAGGTTCTAGGCGACCGGCACGGCGGCTTGGTTCACCTTTTCGAGCGCGAATGCTCGATCCAGCGACGCAATCAGAAGGTCATCGAGGAAGCGCCGTCACCACTGCTGGACGCCGATACGCGCGCGGCGATGGGCGAACAGGCCGTGGCTCTGGCGCGAGCCGTGAACTACGACTCGGCCGGCACGGTGGAATTCGTCGTAAGTCCCGACAAGTCCTTCTATTTCCTGGAGATGAACACCCGCCTTCAGGTGGAGCACCCGGTTACCGAACTGATCACTGGCGTTGATCTGGTCGAACAGATGATCCGCGTTGCGGCGGGCGAACCCCTTGGTTTTGGCCAAACGGAGCTGGCCATCAATGGGTGGGCGATTGAGAGCCGCATCTACGCCGAGGATCCCCTGCGGGGATTTCTCCCCTCGATCGGGCGGCTGTCCCGCTATCGGCCGCCTGTGGAAGGGGCGACCGGCGCCGGGACAGTTCGAAACGATACGGGCGTGCGCGAAGGCGACGAGATCTCGATGTTTTACGATCCAATGATCGCCAAGCTCTGCGCCTGGGCGCCAGACCGTCGGGGCGCGATCGACACCATGGCCAGCGCCCTTGAGCAATTCCACGTCGAAGGCGTCGGCGAGAACACGCGCTTTTTGTCGGCGGTGATGGACCAGCCCAGGTTTGCTTCCGGCGCCTTGTCCACGGACTACATCGCCGAGGAGTTTCCCAAGGGATTCCAAAACCCTGCCCCAACCGACTGGCAGTGGGACCTGATCACCGGTGTCGCCGTCGCCATGTACGAGGTGCGGCTTCGCCGCGCCAGAAGCATCGGCGGTTCGTCTTCGCCTGATCGAAGCAACTGGGTAGTGATATCGGGCGAGCGGCGGCGCGATGTGCGTGTCGGCGCGGAAGCGGATGGACTGACGATCGAACTGACCGATGAAGGGCGCTCGCTTCGCCTCGATGCGGTGGACTGGCGCCCTGGCGACTTCCTGTTTCGGGGTGCGCTCGCCGGGCGCGGTTTCACCGCTTCGGTTGCGGAGGGTGCCGAAGGCTTCCTGATCCGACACCGTGCGGTGCAGATGCGCGTGCTGGTGTTGACGCCGTTCTCCGCCGAACTGCATCAGCGGCTGCCGGTCAAGACGCCGCCCGACACTTCGCGCCTGATTGTCTCGCCGATGCCGGGGCTGGTGGTCTCCATGGACGTGGTTGAGGGGGACGAGGTCAAAGCCGGGCAGGTCGTCTGCGTCATCGAAGCCATGAAGATGCAGAACATCATCCGGGCCGAACGCGATGGCCGCATCACCCACCTCGGCGCCAAGACCGGCGACAGTGTCGCCGCCGACGACGTATTGGCAGAGCTGGGGTAAGCGCGCCACGTCGCGCGGAAAGCGTCGCGCTTCGCTCAGGATGCTGCCCGCGGTTCCCGCGAGGGCGTCTATCTCAATCTGGGTCTCGAACCATGCCGCCTGGCCGCACGCCTAAAATTTTACGCCATCGCGTGGCCCCGGAACTCAAGTTAGGCGCGCCCCAGTCGTCTCCCTCGCTGTGGCGATCTCTGCACTCCAGCGCGCCAGCAGATCAACAGGCTGCGCCACCTCGACCTTCGATATAAGATTGTCGATGAACGTCACGAAGCCGCGTGAAAACACGTTGCGGCGCAGTTTCCACATGGCGCGGTTTCCAGGTTGGGAAAAGAAGAACTGCATGATCATAACCATGCCCTCAAACGAGTCTTCGTTCATCAGTCTGTGAACGTGTTGTAAAAAGGCATCTTCGAATCCAACGAGACTTGCCAACCACGAATAGAGGAATTGATGGAGTTCCGATTGTGTAATGTCAGCGTTGCCTGCGCGACCCTTATAATTTGCATCCACTATCCCGGCGTCGGCGATGCGTAACAACAAATCCGATTGGCGAGTTGCTCGCCCTTGTTGAATAATGGCGCGCTGGTTTCTCTCCGATTGTCGTACTTGGACGCTCAGATAAACCAGCGAAATCAGCACGGCGACGGCGCTCACGAAACTGCCGATGGATGCGAGGTCGGATAGGGCCATGGAATGTCTCTCCGGTTTGGGCCGCTGTCGCGGCGCCGCCAGCGTAACCGGCGTAGGGTGCGGGAACGAGGGGATAGCGCGGCGCCTCACGATCTTCGGTAGGCGCGAGGATTAAGCGTGACGTCACCGACACTTCGGCCGGAGCCTCCAATGTCGCTAGAACACCTCTACTATCTCAGCCAGACGGTCGCAGCGGCGGCGGTGATGGCATCATTGATTTATCTGGCGCTCCAGACCCGGCAGGCCGCACGCAACCAAAGGGCGCAGATTCACGACAGCCGGGCATTGTGGATCGTCGGCGTGATTCAGAAGTCGACCGACCCGGGCCTGCATGAAGTTCTCCTGGCAGGCGCCCGTGCCGATCCCTCCCTGCCAATGGACCGAGCCGGCCAGTTCGCAAGCTACGCGCTGTCCTACTTCATCGTCTGGGAAGAGTTGTTCCGGCAAAGGCGCGACGGCATGATCGACGACTCCCGTTGGCGATCATCCGAGACTTTTCTCAAGCAATATCTTCGCACTCCCGGCTGGCGAGCGGCCAGCAGGCAGTTTATGCCGATTTGCGATGCCGGATTCAGCGCATTGCTAGAGCGGCTCCTAGCCGAGGCCAGGGCGGACACGACCCCGTCCACCGGATCGGTAGACTCCTGGAAGCTGCTGGCCGCCGAAGAGAGGGCGGCGATCATTCATCCGGATTGAGCGCTGACCTAGGGGCCCGATCCGCGCCGCACTGGCCTGCAGGAGGCGAGGTTCGGGGCCCCGCCCTTTCCCCCGAGCTGACCTTGGACTATGCCGCCCCCAAACAGCATTGAGGATTTCATGAAAATCGAATTTGTCGCCGCCGACGCACCTGCCGGCAGGACCGCGGCGGTCGCCGTACTGGCCTTCGAAAAGGGCAAGCTCGCCGGGGCCGCCGCCGGCCTCGACAAAACGACCGGCGGCGTCCTCACGCGCGCGATCGCGGGCGGACGCTTCACCGGCGCGACCGGCCAGAATCTCGATATTGTCGCTCCCAATGGGATCGACGCGGCACGGGTGCTGATCGTCGGCGCCGGCGCGGCCGACAAGCTAACCGAGCGCGCGCTCCAAACCGCCGGCGCCCAGGCCTATCAGGCGGTCAAGCTCAGCGGCGCCGACACCCTCGTCCTGCGCCTGCCAGGAATTGCTCCGGCCGTAGCCGTTCACGCGGGCTTTGGGGCGACCCTGGCGGCCTATCGCTTCGACAAACACCGGACGCGCGAGAAGGCCGACAAGAAACCCTCAGTGACCAAGATGCTGATCGCGGTCGACGATCCCAAGGCGGCGGCGAAGGCTTACAAGCCGCTGGCAAGCCTGGCCGAAGCGGTCATCTACGCTCGCGACCTAGTCAGCGAGCCGGCCAACATCCTCTACCCGGAAGAGTACGCGCGGCGCGTGAAAAAGCTTGAGCGGCTGGGCCTTACCGTCGAGATCCTCGGCGAAAAGGAGATGAAAAAACTCGGCATGGGCGCCCTGCTCGGCGTTGGCCAGGGCAGCGTGCGTGAAAGCCAACTCGCAGTGATTCAATGGAAGGGCGCCAAGAACCCGGACGCCCAGCCCGTCGCCTTCGTCGGCAAGGGCGTCTGCTTCGACACCGGCGGCATCTCCATCAAGGGCGCGGACGGAATGGAGGAAATGATCACCGACATGGGTGGTTCGGCCGCAGTGGCCGGGCTGATGTTCGCCCTGGCGGCGCGCAAGGCCAAGATCAACGCGGTTGGTATCCTTGGCCTGGTCGAGAACATGCCGGACGGCAATGCCCAGCGCCCCGGCGATGTGGTCACCACCATGTCCGGGCAGACAGTCGAGGTGATCAACACCGACGCCGAGGGCCGCCTCGTCTTGGCCGACGCTGTCTGGTACTGCCAGAACCGCTTCAAACCAAAGTTCATCGTCGACTTAGCGACCCTCACCGGGGCCATAGTGGTTTCGCTTGGGAAGGATTTGGCCGGCCTGTTCAGCAACAACGACGCGCTGGCCGACAACCTGCTGGCGGCGTCCAAGGCGACCTGCGAGGCGCTTTGGCGCATGCCGCTGCCGGTTCAGTACGACAAGCACCTCGATAGCGGGGTGGCGGATATGAAAAACATCGGCCCGCGCTACGGCGGCTCGATAACCGCAGCCCTGTTCATCCAGCGGTTTGTCAACAACGTGCCATGGGCGCATCTAGACATCGCCTCGACCGCTTGGAAACCAGGCTCGACCGTGCCCACCATCCCCAGCGGCGCGACCGGCTTTGGCGTGCAACTGCTGGACCGCCTGGTGTCCGATTTCTACGAGGGCTGAGAGTACCTGACCGCGCCTTTCGCCCTTATTCATAGTCCGCTTGTCGGACCGTCCGGATGGAGAGACGTTGAACGGATCCTCCGGCGGAGTGGACATCAAGCATCGACGATAGACTATGGACCCCCACTCGATGCACGATGGTACGACGTCTCAGCGGCACGCATCGCCACGGCGCTACACTCGCTGCCTGAGCCGGCCGTCGTCATCACTCACAGCGCCGGTGGAGCGCTGGTCCCGTCGATCGTCGGGGCCGCAGCCGGGTCGGTCGCTGAAGTCATCTTCGTCGACGCCATCCTGCCCCACCCGGGGCGAAGCTGGCTGGAGACCGCGCCGCTGGCGTTGGCCCGGACGCTATGCGAGTTAGCCAACGAGGGCCTTCTTCCACCTTGGAACCAGTGGTTCGCCGTCGATCCAGCGGCAGCTTTGATTGCGGATCCAATCGCTCGCGCGGCTTTCTCGGCCGAACTTCCCTGCGTATCACTGACGATCTTGGAAACACCGGCGCCGCGACTGGTACAATGGGAGACAGTGTCGTGCGCCTATCTACAACTGAGTGAGGCTTACAACGCCGAGGCCAACGAGGCCCGGCGACGGGGCTGGCGCACGCGGTGTGAACCGATGCATCATCTGTCAATGATCACCGAGCCCGACAGCGTGGCGGCCGTGCTCGTGGCGATGGCGCGCGGGGAGCCGCAATGACCGCCGCCGCCTGCGAGGTGTGGTTTTATCAGTTGGAGCGCACCGGGCTGGAGCAGGTGCTGCCCGAACTGCTCGAAAAAACCATGGCGCGGGGCTGGCGCGCCCAAGTGCGCGCACCCGCCCGCGATCGCATCGATCAGCTCGACGCCTGGCTCTGGGCTTGGCGGGAGGATAGCTTTCTCGCCCATGGCGCCGATGACGAGCCGATGGCCGATCGCCAACCCGTGCTGCTGACCACAGGCGCTGAAAATCTCAACGACGCCCAGGCGCTTTTCCTCGTTGACGGCGCGGAGCCCGGCGATCTTTCGCCCTTTGAGCGGTGTATTGTAATTTTCGACGGCCGCGAGGAGGCGGCTCTGACCCAGGCGCGGAACCGCTGGAAGACCTTCAAGGCCGGAGGTTCGCCCGTCACCTATTGGCGCCAGGCGGAAGGCAAGGGATGGGAGAGGCAGGGGTGAGGGTTTTCGCAGCCTGCGTAGCGCTCGTTTGGCTGGCTTCCTGCGCCGCTCCACCGGCTGCCCCAAGCCACGCCCAGCCCCGCAATCCACCTCGCGCGCCCCCACCGAGGCCACCGGCGCCCCTGGCACGGCCGCTCGGAACGCCGGCGCCGACTCCCAGCGCAGATCAGTGCGGAGCGGATCCGCTGCAAAGTCTGGTCGGCAGACCGGAAACCGAAATTCCAATTCCGTTGGAGCCTGGTCGCCGGCGCGTCGTCTGCACGACCTGCCCAATGACCCAGGACTATCGTCCGGACCGTCAGACCATCCTCTTCGATGCCGCGACCGGTTTGGTGACGGCGGTCAAGTGCGGATGATGGGTTAAGCTTTCGCCGCTTCGCACGCCTCCGCCGTATCCAGCCATTGCGCTTCCGCCCTGGCCAGGCTGACCAATGCCGTGGCGCGCCGGCGTTCGAGCTCGGCCACGCGATGGCCGGCGCCGGCCTCGCGTATCGCGGTGTCCAGGTCGGCGAGTTTGCGAGTCTCCCGCCGTACCGCGGCTTCCTGCTGAACCATGCGGTTCTGCAGGCCCTCGGGCACCACAGCGGGTCGTTCAGCGCCGCCCGCCATGGCTCGCGCGCGGCCCAGAACGAAGCGAGCGTAGTCGGCCATGTCGCCGTCGAAGGGCTTCACAGACCCACCCTCAACGAGCCACAGCCGATCGGCGACCAGCTCCATCAGGGAGCGATCGTGGGTGATGAGGATCACAGCGCCCTCGTAGTCATTCAGGGCTTCGGTGAGGGCTCGGCGACTGTCGATGTCCAGGTGATTGGTCGGCTCATCCAGGATCAGCAGGTGAGGGCGCTCCATGGCCACCATGTTGAGCAGCAGCCGCGCGCGTTCACCGCCCGAAAGATTGGCAACGGTCGTTTCCGCCTTCTCGACGGTCATCCCGAAGTGAGCCAGCCGCGAGCGCCTTGCCGACTCGGTCGCATCGGGCAGGGCCCTTCGCATGATTGCCAGGGGCGTATCTGCCGGATCGAGCGCCTCTATCTGGTGCTGGTGGAACCAGCCGACCTTCATGCGGCGATCGCGGTGCACGTGGCCCGCCGCCGTCGACAGATCGCCGGCGATCATCCTGGCGAAGGTGGTTTTGCCAGAGCCGTTGACGCCCAAGAGGCCGATGCGGTCATCAAGGTCCAGGCGAAGGTTCAGGGCCTCAAGTACCGGGGCGCCGCCGTAGCCGACCGAAACCCCTTCCAGTCGCACCAGCGGCGGCGCCAGCGGTCGTGTTGGCGATGGCAGGATGAAAGGGGCGACGCGTTCCTCGATCGCCGGCGTCGTCGCTTCGAGCTTGGCGATCATTTTCATCCGCGACTGGGCCTGACGCGCCTTGCTGGCCTTGGCGCGGAAACGGTCGACAAACGCCTGCATGTGGGCGCGCTTGGCCTCGATTTTCGTCCGCGTGGAAGCCTGCAGGCGCAACCGTTCGGCGCGCTGGCGCTCGAACTGCGAAAAACCGCCAGCGTAGAAATCCAGCCGGCCCTCGGTGAGGTGCAGGATAGCGTCCACCGAGTGGTCAAGCAGTTCACGATCGTGACTGATGACGAGGGCGGTGTGCGGATATTTGCGAAGGCGCGCTTCGAGCCAAAGCGCGCCTTCGAGGTCCAGAAAGTTGGTCGGCTCGTCAAGGAGCAGCAAGTCCGGCTGTGAAAACAGCGCAGCAGCCATGGCCACGCGCATACGCCAACCGCCAGAGAACTCCGACATCGGACGCTTAAGGTCGGCGTTGGAAAACCCGAGGCCGCTGAGGATTTCGGCTGCGCGCGCCGGAGCCCGGTCGGCCTCGATGTCGGCGAGCCGAGAATAGATGTCCGCCAGCCGGTCCGCCGGGGCGACCTCCAGTTCCGCAGTTAAGGCGGCCAGTTCGCCGTGCGCGGCCAGAACCGTTTCGAGCAGCGGGACCGGGCTGGCCGGGTGCTCCTGCTCGACTGCACCAATGCGGGCGAGCTTGGGCACTTCGATATCGCCCCCGCCCGCCGAAAGGTCGCCCTGGATGAGGCGGAAAAGCGTCGTCTTTCCCGCGCCGTTTCGGCCGACAAGGCCCACCTTGGCGCCCACCGGCAGGGTGACGGTCGCATGGTCGAAGAAACGCCGTCCCCAAGCGTCGAAAGTGAGATCGTGAATGCGAAGCATGGTCTATTTTCGAATGAGCAGGGCCGATTGGCCGTGACGTTGATTAGAGGGGTGAGTCTCACCGGTGGCGTTGACGCGCGAGACGCGCCTGATCGCCGTCGTCAGGTCCGTCTGGGCGTCCGGATCTTGGCTTGTGTCACCTAAGGCTCTCTCGAGACAGCTGGCGCCTTGGCTTGTAGCAGGCGGCGCCGTTATAAGCCCGCTCCCCCTGACATTCCAGGCCTGACGAGCGCTCACCCATGACCGAACGGACCTTCTCGATCATCAAGCCCGACGCCACGCGGCGCAATCTCACCGGCGCGATCAACGCGGTCATCGAAGGCGCCGGCCTTCGCATCGTCGCCCAGCGCCGGGTGCGCCTCACCCGCGCGGACGCCGAACGGTTTTACGCCGTTCACGCCGAGCGGCCCTTCTTTCGCGAACTGGTGGAGTTCATGACCTCCGCGCCGGTGGTGGTCCAGGTGCTCGAAGGCGGCGATGCTGTCGGCCGCTACCGGGAAATCATGGGGGCCACCAACCCGGCCCAGGCCGCAGATGGAACGATCCGCAAGCTGTTCGCGGAGTCGTTCACCGGCAATTCGGTTCACGGTTCTGACAGCCCAGACAACGCACGCGAAGAGATCGCCCAGTTCTTCACCGATGAAGAGATCGTCGGCTGAGGTTCAGGCGCGCGCCAGTTCTCCACAGACGAAGGCCATCTCACCAGCCTCGAGCAGCCGCGCCAGCACGGTGTGAGCTTGGTTCTGGCCGACCACCAGAATGAACCCAATGCCGCAATTGAAAGTTCGGTGAAGTTCGTGGTCGGCGATGCCTCCGGTTTGCTGCAGCCATTCAAAAACGGGAGGCAGGGGCCATGCGCTCCAGTCAATTCGCGCGACCAACCCCTCGGCGATCGCGCGGGGGGGGTTTTCGATCAGGCCGCCGCCGGTGATGTGCGCCGCGCCGTTGATCAGGCCGGCCTTGGCGAGCGGCAGCACACTGGCGGCGTAAATCCGCGTTGGGGTCATCAACGCCTCGCCAAGACTGCGCGCGCCTTCGAAGGGCGCCGGCGCCGCCCAGGACAGGGCCGCGCGTTCAACCACCCTTCGGATCAGGGAGTAACCGTTGGCGTGAGGCCCGGAGGAGGCCAGCGCGATCAGCACATCACCCGCCCGCTGTACGGCGAGGCTTGGCAACACGCCTGATCGCTCGACGGCGCCCAGGCAGAAGCCCGCCAGATCGTAGTCGCCGGTCGCATACATCCCCGGCATTTCGGCGGTTTCTCCGCCCACCAGGGCGGCGCCTGCCTCGCGGCAGCCTCTGGCTATACCGGCAACGACCCTGGCAGCCGCTTCGACCTCCAGCCTGCCGGTGGCCAAGTAGTCCAAGAACAACAGCGGCTCGGCGCCCTGGGCCAGCAGATCATTGGCGCACATCGCCACCAGGTCGACGCCGACCGTGTCGTGCAGACCCGTCAGGGCCGCAACCTTCAGCTTGGTGCCGACGCCATCGGTAGTCGAGACCAGCAGGGGATCTTCATATCCGGCGGCCTTGAGGTCGAACAGCGCGCCAAAGCCGCCCAGCGACGGCTCGGCGCCGGGCCGCCGTGTCGCCGCAGCCATGGGCTTGATCCGCTCCACCAGGGCAGCGCCAGCGTCGATATCGACCCCGGACTGGGCATAGGTAAGGCCGTTGGGGCGCTCTTTGATGGTCATCTTTGGATCGGGCGGGGCAAGGCTGAGGGTGACCGCGCTATCGGTTTAGCTTTGGGCTTTCGTGCTTGCCGACTCGCATGCGCACGCCCTTATTGCTAGCCGATGACGCCGATCACCACCACCGCTGAACTTGCCGCCTTTTGCGACCGACTGCGCAATGCGCCTTTCGTCGCGGTCGATACAGAGTTCATGCGCGAATCCACCTATTGGCCGAAACTCTGTCTGATCCAGGCGGCGGCGCCGACGGCCCAGGCGGTCATCGATCCGCTGGCGCCGGACATCAATCTCGAGCCTTTCCTGGAGGTGCTTCGAGACCGGTCGATCGAGAAAGTCTTTCACGCGGCGAGGCAGGACGTTGAAATTTTCAACATTCTAGGAGCCATGCCTCAGCCGTTGTTCGACACCCAGATTGCCGGCATGGCGGCCGGATTTGGCGAACAGATTGCCTATGACGCCCTGGTGCGCCAGATGCTGCGTATCGATCTCGACAAATCCAGCCGCTTCACCGATTGGTCGCGCCGGCCGCTCAGCGACGCGCAACTCACCTATGCGCTCGCCGATGTCACCCATCTGGCCGAACTCTACCCCATGCTGCGCACCAGGCTGGAGAAGGCTTCGCGCCTAGCCTGGGTTACCGAGGAAATGCAGGCGCTTACCGATCCCGCCTTGTACGACGCCGAACCCGAAAACGCCTGGAAGCGGCTCAAGCCTCGCCGCCACGGGTCTAAATATCTCGCTGTCTTTCGGGCTGTCGCCGCTTGGCGGGAGCGCACCGCCCAGGGCCGCGATCAACCCAGGGGACGCATACTCAAGGATGACGCCATCGACGAACTCGCCACCCAGGCGCCTCAGGACGGCGAGGCTCTCGGACGCCTTCGCTCGGTGCCGAAGGGGTTCGCGGGGTCAAAATTCGGGCCGGACCTGCTGGAGACGATCCGCTCCGCCGTGAACGCACCGGAGGCCCATCGGCCGCCGGCGGAACGAAGCGATGCCCCGACCTCCCCGTCCGCGGGCGCGGCGGTGGAACTGCTCAAGGTGCTATTGAAGGCTCGCGCCGAGGACGCGGGCGTAGCGGCGAAACTGATCGCTACTGTTTCGGACCTTGAGAAAATCGCCAATGACGACCAGGCGGACACCCAGGCTTTGCTGGGTTGGCGCCGCGAGGCTTTCGGCGAGGATGCGTTGAAGCTCAAACGCGGCGAACTGGCCCTGGTCCTGGACGGCGCCCGGGTGAGGGTGGTGCAGGTGCGGCGCGCCCCTAAACCCGCGCCTTAACGCTCCTGGCGGCCGCGGCCCCGCTCCATCCATTCGCCTCACGCATTTTCAAGCTGCGATGGAGAAGACCGGCGACGGTGTCCGCCCGCCGCCCGGTCTGTTCACCCAGGAGGCGCGCACCCCAACCCTCCGCAGCTTCAAGGACCACCGCATTGGGCCTGATATCGAAGCGCGATCGGGTGAGCAGGCTGGCGCTGCCCCCTGAGAGATCGCAACCCAGCCTGATCGCCGCGCCGAGCGCCCGCGCGCGCTGCAGACGATCCCCGTCGAGCAGGCGGGCGATGACCGGATCCTGCGGAGCGGCCGACGTGTGCCGCGCGTAGGCGGCGCACGCCAGAAACGTGCGCTCGGCGTGGTTCATGCCTGCAATCGGGGCGCGCAGCACCTGGTCGAACACCAGATCGGCGCGATGGTCAGGATGCAATCCGATGCCAAGATCCGCCAAGCGGCAGGCGCCGGCGATGAGAACGCCATCGCGCGGGCGCGCCGGATCATCCAGCTTGGCGAAGGCCGTGCCGAGCCACGCCTCCAAGGCTGGGCCGAGACCGATAGATCCACCTTGTCGCTCGCCGATCGCGGCGCAGCCTTCGACCAGCGGATCTCGAGCTCGCAGGCTAGGCCTCATCGACTGGAAGAGCATGCCTTCGCGAAGGCCGAACGCGGAAATCACCACCTTTTGTAGCCCCAAACGATTGAGCAACGTCTCCAACACCACGGCCGCGTGCGGCAGGACGTCTACGCGCCGCCTGGACAGGCCTTCGATGCGTTCGAGCGATCCCCTAGACTGCTGGCTGATGAACCGCGTCACGTCCAGCGCGCCGCGCCGGGTGATTTCATATTGGTGAACGATCTTCAGCGGGTAATCGGCTAGCCTCATGTGAATAAGGGCTAGATTACGCCAAGCGCCGCCCACGGCGTTTAGGGTATCGGCGGCGAATTCTGAGGCGATCGGTTCGACATGGCGGTTGACGATTTCTCGAACCGCTCCGGCGTCGAATCCGGCCTTCTCCTTCATCGAGAACGGGCCAAGCGGCAGGCTGACGCCGCGCATGACTCCCGGCTGCGAGAGGCGGACGAGTTCCAGACTGGCGCCGCCGAGATCGCCCACCAGGCCCCTCGACTCTGGCGCCCCCGCGATTACACCGAGGGCCGCGAAGCGGGCTTCTTCCTCCCCACCGAGAACGCGCAGCTTCAGCCCGGTAAGGGCTTCGACCTGGCCGCAAAACGCATCACCGTCCTGCGCCTCGCGCACCGCCGCGGTCGCGGCTGTGAAGATCCTGGCCGGTTTGACCGCATCGAGGATGGCGCGAAATCGGCTAAGAGCTTGCAGGGCCTCGACGATGCCCGCAGGCGAGAGGCGGCCCGTGCGACCAAGCTCCCTGCCAAGGCCAGCCAGCACCTTTTCGTTGAAGACGGTCCAGACGGCCCTGCCTTCGACTCGGTAGAGCACCAGCCGCACCGAATTGGAGCCGACATCGACGACGGCCGCTTCCCAGGGCGCTGGTCTAGGTCCTGAGGCCGACATGCTCAAACGCGCGCGGCAGGTCCTTTACCTTATGCCCTCGGCCAGAGAGGGATGGATTGGTCATGAAGTATTCGTGGGCCGAAAATGCCCCTTTGCGGTTCCAGCCCGGACTCCGCCGATAGGCGCCTTGCGCATCGAGGAGCCAGCCCTGGGCTTCGTCGTTCATGTTGGCGACCATGATCTGTTGAAGCACCTGCTGGTGAACGGTGGGGTTCTCCACCGGGACCATGACTTCGACCCTGCGATCCAGATTGCGCGGCATCCAGTCGGCGGAGGTGATGAAAACTCGCGCCTCTGTCGACGGGATCGGCTTGCCGTTGCCAAAGACGACGATCCGGGCGTGCTCGAGAAACCGGCCGACGATGCTCTTGACGCGGATGTTAGCCGAGAGGTTGGCGATGCCGGGGCGCAGACAACAGACGCCGCGCACGATCAGGTCGATGGAAACGTCGGCGCAACTGGCGGCGTAGAGCGCGTCGATGATTTCAGGATCAACCAGCGCATTCATCTTGGCCCAGATCGCCGCAGGCTTGCCCGCCGCCGCATTGGCCGACTCGGCGCTGATCAGGCGAAGCAGATCGGCCTTCATGGTGATCGGGGAATAGGAAAGTTTTTCCAGTCGCTCCGGCTGAGCATAGCCAGTTATATAATTGAAAAGCCTTCCTGAATCTCGCCCCAGTGCAGGGTCGCAGGTGAACAACGACAGGTCGGTGTAAATTTTTGCGGTGAGGGAATGATAGTTGCCGGTGCCGTAGTGGCAATAGGAGCGCAGTATTTCGCCCTCGCGGCGCACCACAAGCGAGAGCTTCGCGTGGGTTTTGTACTCTACAAAGCCGAAAACCACATGCACACCGGCCCGTTCCAGGTCCCGAGCCCACTTCAGATTGGCTTCCTCATCGAATCGCGCCTTGATTTCGACGAGCGCGACGACATTTTTCCCGTTCTCGGCCGCTTCGATCAGGGCCCCAACGATCGGGCTGTCTTTCGAGGTCCGATAGAGGGTCTGTTTTATCGCCAGCACGCCGGGGTCGCGCGCCGCCTGTAAAAGAAACTGGACCACTACATCGAAGCTTTCGAAGGGATGATGGACGAGGATGTCCTTTTCACGGATCGCCGCGAAGCAGTCGCCGCCATGATCCCGAATTCGTTCGGGAAACCGCGGCTGGAATGCCGGAAACTTAAGGTCAGGCAAATCGGCGGGGATCAGTTGCTCCATCTGCGCCAAGCCAAGTTTGCCGTCGACGCGAACCACATCCTGCGGTTCAGCTCGCAAACCATGGACGATGAACTCGCGCAGATCTTCGGGCATCGATGCGTGAATTTTCACCCGCACCACCGAGCCCAGACGCCGCCGTTTCAGTCGCGCTTCGAATTCCCGCACCAGATCCTCGGCTTCTTCTTCGATCTCCACGTCGGAGTCCCGGATTAGGCGAAACAGGCCCTGGCCCTCGACCTTGCAACCGGGAAACAGCCGGTCGAGAAACAGCAGCAGAAAGCTTTCGAGGGCGATGAAGCGTCGCTGACCCTTTCGCCGTCCCGAAGTTCCCGGCGGCAGTTCCCAGAACCTGGCCACCTGGTTGGGCACCGGGACCAGGGCGTAGAGCTCCTTTTTGTCGGATTGCCGGCGCAGTTTGAGCGCCAGCGAGAAGCCAAGGTTCGGAATGAACGGAAATGGATGAGCCGGATCGATGGCCAGCGGCGTCAGCACCGGAAAGATGCTGGAGGAAAAGATCGCCTCGGCCGCGATGCGGTCGGGAGCGGTCACGTCCTTGGCGTCCAACAGGCGAAGGCCCGCTTCCGCCAACTCGGCGCGTAACGCCAGCCAGATCCGCTGCTGTTCGGCCATCAGGTGATTGGCCTCGGCGTTGACCTTGCGCAGCTGTTGGGTTGGGGTAAGGCCATCCTGGCTGAGCACCCGAACGCCCTCCCGGACCTGTCCCTTCAGCCCGGCCACCCGGACCATGTAGAATTCGTCAAGGTTGTTGGCTGAGATCGACAGAAATCTGAGACGTTCAAGCAGCGGGTGGCGTGGGTTGATCGCTTCTTCGAGGACCAAGCGGTTAAATGCCAGCCACGACAGCTCGCGGTTGAAGAATCGGTCGGGAGACTGGCTGAGGTGGGGTTCGTGCACCGACGGTGCGGCGGCAGGCCGTCCTGCAACCGGCTCAAGGGCGACAACGCGAGATGATTCAATCGAAGAGGCCAAGGGTCCTGTCTTCATGCTCGAGGATCTGGCGAGCGAGCGCGCGGGTGATCTCCCGGTGTTCGGCGTGCGCCAGTGCGTCGAGCCTTGATACCACATCCAAGGCGGCCGGGACTGAACGTTCGATCCGCTTCACGAGATAAGAATAGACATCCGCCGCTGGCCGGATGTTCCGCTCGCGGAAGAACTTGCGCAGCACGCCTTCCAGCACGCCGTCGTCAGGGGCCTCTATCTGAGCGACCGCCAGGGCGTTGAGTCGCGAGCGGAGATCCGGAAGAGCCGCCGGCCAGGACGCGGGCGTCGTGCGCGCCGTGATCAGCAGGCTCGCGCCTGCGTCGGCCATGTTGATCAGATGGAACAGGCGCTCATCGGATGGACGGCGGTCGGCATCCTCCAACACCATCGCGCAGCTGCCCAGGCCATCAAGATCCGGCCGGTCGTCAGCAACCAAGACTGCGCCCGACTGCGCGGCCCAGGCCATGGCCAAGTGGGTTTTGCCGCAACTCTCCGGTCCGACCAGGGCCAGGCGGCCGCCATGCCAGTGCGGCCAGGAATCGACCGCAGCCACCGCCGCGGTATTGCTGTGCGAAACCACGAATGTCTCCCGCGAATAGATGGTCGGACGCTGGAGTTCCAGGCGCAGCTGGCTTTCGCGCCGCATCGGATCGGGGGATGGCTTCACCTTCATCGCTCTAGCAAGGCCGGGCGGCCGGGTCGATGCGGCGCGGCGTTCCGGACACGTCGAGCGCTTGGCTGCCCGAGCGAGCCGTTGAACTATGGGGTCCGCCTCGCCTCCCTCAAGCTCGGTCGGCGGCGCAGCGCCGTAACCGGCGCCCAGAGGCCGTCCAGGATGGTCAGCGTAGCCTCCTCGCCTCTGGCGGCGGCGGCGTCGATGGCCTTCCAATCGCGGATTTCAATGGTCTCTATGGCCGGCAGAATGAGCACATCGGTCGCCTCGCGGGCGGCGGCGAGATCGGGACCGGTGGTCACCGTTGCAGCCCTCATCAACAGCGAGACGATGGGCGGCCCCTTGCGCCACTCGCCCGAGAGCAGCCAGCGCCAGATCGATGCGGGCCGGCGAACATCGCGCGCCTCGATGCTGCGTCCTCGGCTGACATCCACCCCGACGATCGGCCCGGGCTGAATGCCGCGCATGATGTCGGCCGGGAAGTTTTTCATCACCGCTCCGTCGACCAGCACGTCGTTTCCGGCAATCACCGGTGGCAGCACGCCGGGGATCGACACTGAAGCCAGCAGGGCTTCACGCACCAAACCGGTCTTGTGTAACTGGTAGACGCCACTGGTCAGGTTCGAGGAGATGCAGAAGAACGGCAGCCACAGGTCGCAGATCTGCGTCTCGCCGAAATGTTCGGCCAGCCGTTCGCGCACCTTGTCCCCGTGAGTCATGGCGATGAGCGGCAGGGCGATGTCGTCAAGGGGACTGGTGTCGACGAATGCCTTCCTGATGCGACCATAGAGTTCCGCGTCGTCCCAGCCCATGGCGACGCCCGCCCCGATGATCGCGCCCATCGAGACCCCCGCGATGAAGTCGATCGGAACGCCGCGCGCCCTGAGCGCCCGAACCGCCCCGATGTGCGCGTAAGCTCTCGCCCCACCTCCCGAAAGCACCAGTCCCACGGCCTGACCGGTAATCACCCGAGCCATGCGCTCGGTGTCGGACCTGTTGGATTGGCGGAACTGGAAAAGTCGGGCGGGACCTAGGGCCTCCGTCCATTTCGGGGAGCCACTGGGCGCACGGCAGTCAGCCATTTGCACGAGGATCAGGTCGACTAGGCCATGGGCGTGAAGGGCGCCGCCTCCCGCCAGCTCGGCCGCAGTGGGCGGCTCCTGCGCCGCAGCGGCGATATTGAACAGACGATCAGCTTGCCGACCGATCAGCAGCCGCCAGGCCGCTTCATCGGCCTCCGCAGCATAGAGTACAAAATCGTGCTGATGCTCAAGATTGGAAAACCATTCGGTGGGCTGGTGGAGAGCCTCTGCCCCGACCAGGGCGACGCCGTAGCCCATAGCCTCCATCGCCCTGGCGATCGCCTCTGCGATGGGTCGGACGCTGACGTCGCGGGAAATGCCGACGAGTCCGAAGGCCGATGGCTCCGCCAGCCAGCTGGTGGTGGACGTCTGGCGCGCTCGGCCGATTGACACCCGGGCAAGCTCGCCCATAAGCGCCGGTTCGGTTTCGGCAGCATTGAGAAAGAGGGCGCGGGGGAGGGCCAGGACCTCGCAATCACGCAGGGCGACAACGTCGGCCGTGTGGGCCGAGCCAGTGATCAACGCCATTTCCCCGGCTGGTTCGCCTGGTCGCACTATGCCCAGAAAGCGGGACTCCTGGTCTTCATCGCGCCGAACCGCACCCAAACGGCCGGTGCGCAGCAGAAAGAGGTATTCAGCCGCTTCCCCGGCGAGAAACAACGGCGCGCCTCCAGGCAGGGAAAACCAGGTTGCATCACCCTTTTCGAAGGCATCGTCGAACAGCCGAAGCAAGGCAGTTCGTGGCTCGGAGTCTATCGGGTTGGCCATCGCGATCCCAACTTAGCGGCAGGCCCATGGTGTGGCGATTCTTCCCACCGGCTCGACGGGCGGTGTATGGCTGGCGGATGCCGCGGCTGACCACCAACCTGGACAAGAACGGGGAAGCGTTCGCGCGCAACAGCGAGTCCAACAACCGACTGGTTCAGACTCTGAGAGGTCGGGTCGAAGAGGCCAAGCTCGGCGGGTCGAAGGCCGCGCGCGAGCGGCACATCGCGCGAGGCAAGCTGCTGCCGCGCGAGCGGGTCAGCAGGCTTGTGGACGTCGGCTCGCCACTGCTCGAGATCGGTCAGCTGGCCGGCTTCGGCCTTTACGACGGCGAGGCGCCCGGGGCAGGCCTCATCACCGCGATCGGCCGCGTCAAGGGCCGCGAGGTGATGATCGTCGCCAACGACGCGACTGTAAAAGGCGGCGCATACTTCCCCATGACGGTAAAGAAGCACCTTCGCGACCAAGAGATCGCCATCCAGAACCGCTTGCCGTGCATCTATCTGGTCGATAGCGGCGGCGCCAATCTGCCGCATCAGGCCGAGGTCTTCCCCGATCGCGACCATTTCGGCCGGATATTTTTCAACCAGGCGACGATGAGCGCGCAAGGCATCGCCCAGGTTGCCTGCGTCATGGGGTCCTGCACGGCTGGAGGGGCCTATGTGCCGGCAATGAGCGACGAGACCGTGATCGTGCGGGGGCAGGGCACCATCTTTCTGGCGGGGCCGCCGCTGGTCAAGGCGGCTACCGGCGAAGTGATCACCGCAGAGGAGCTTGGCGGCGCCGACACCCACGGCCGCCGGTCGGGCGTCGTCGACCATGTGGCGGCGGACGATGACCACGCCCTCGAGATCGTCCGATCGATCGTCGGCAATCTGAATACCATCCCCCCGGCGCAGCTCGACGTACGGGCGACCGCGCCCCCTGCCTACGACCCGGCCGAGCTGCTCGGCCTGATTCCAGGCGATGTGCGCGCCCCCTACGATGTTCGCGAGGTCATCGGACGAATCGTCGATGGTTCATGGTTCGACGAGTTCAAGCAGCTCTACGGGACGACGCTGGTCACGGGCTTTGCGCGCATCTGGGGTTATCCGGTGGCCATCCTGGCCAACAACGGCGTGCTTTTCTCTGAGAGCGCACTCAAGGGAGCGCATTTCATCGAACTGGCATGCCAACGTGGCATTCCGCTGATCTTCCTGCAGAACATCTCCGGCTTCATGGTCGGCGGTAAATATGAGGCGGGCGGAATCGCCAAAGATGGGGCGAAACTCGTCACCGCCGTAGCGTGCGCTGCGGTCCCCAAGTTCACCGTGCTCATCGGCGGGTCGTTCGGTGCGGGAAATTACGGCATGTGCGGCCGCGCCTTCAATCCGCGGTTTTTGTTCACCTGGCCCAACAGCCGCATCAGCGTCATGGGCGGAGAACAGGCCGCCAGCGTTCTGGCCACCGTCCGCCGGGATGCGCTCGAAGCCCGCGGCGAGGCGTGGTCCAGCGAAGACGAGGACGCATTCAGGACCCCGATACGCGAGCGCTACGAAGCCGAAGGTGATCCTTATTTCGCCAGCGCCAGGCTGTGGGACGACGGCATTATCGACCCCTGCCAGACCCGCGATGTCCTTGGCTTGGCTATCGCCGCGTCGCTGAACGCGCCTGTCGCCAAAACCCGCTTTGGCGTCTTTCGCATGTAGGCCGACTGGTCCACCCCTTAGGAAATCTCCCATGCCCAATCCAATCGCCGATCCCTTTGTCGAAGGTGAGGACACCGACGTCCAGTCGCCGCTGGTAACCATCGACGCCAGCGCCGACGGCGCCGCGACGGTGACCATCAACCGCGCCGGCAAGAAGAATGCATTCAACGCGGAGGTCATCGGCGCCTTGCGAGAGGCGTTCGAAACCCTGGAAGGGGCTGACGGGGTGCGGGTGATCTTCGTCAGCGGCGCAGGCGGCTGGTTCTCGGCCGGCGCCGATTTGGAGTGGATGCGCGACTCCGCCCAGCACACGGAAGCCGACAATCGCGACGACGCCATGCAGATGGCGATCATGTTGAAGCACCTCTACGATCTTCCGGCGCTTACCGTGGCGCTGATCGAGGGTGGGGCGTTTGGCGGGGGGGCTGGCCTCGCCGCCGCCTGCGACTTGGCCATCGCCACGTCTGACGCGAAGTTTGCTTTTTCCGAGGTCAAGCTCGGCCTGATCGCGGCTACCATAAGCCCTTATGTCATCGCCGCCATTGGCCCGCGGCGGGCGCGGAGTCTGTTCGCCACCGGCCGGCCCTTCGACGCAGTTTTCGCCAGGGATATTGGCTTGATCGACGAGGTGGTTGCTGATGCGCAAGGGTTGGTCATGGCGCGCGAAAGAATTGCCCAGGAGATCAAGCAATGCGCGCCGGCCGCGCTCGCGGCCTCCAAGCGGCTGGTGGCCGACATCGCCGGTCGGGCGATCGATCATGCTTTGATGGAGGACACCGCACGGCGGATCGCCCGGGCCCGCGTCGGCGCGGAAGGTCAGGAAGGCGTGCGCGCTTTCCTGGCCAGAACTAAGCCTGACTGGGCGAGCTGAGAAGACACAGGCGGCGTGGCGTCGGACCCGGACATCGAGCTCGCTGCGGCCGCGTCTGTCGGCGGACTCGTCGGCTGGCGCCGTCGCGCCGCCGCCCCGGCCGGAGAGCCGTGCGCCAACTGCAGGACAACATTGCAGGGTCCCTACTGTCACGCTTGCGGGCAGTCGGCCGAGGACTTCCAGCGTTCGGTCTGGTCGCTGGTTAGCGAAGCCGCCCAGAACATCTTCGATGCCGATGGCCGGATATTGTTCACCCTGCCGCGCCTGGTTTTGCGCCCGGGCGGGCTGACCAGTGACTATCTGGCTGGCAAGCGTGCGCCGCAGATGCCGCCCCTGCGCCTATTTCTGGTGGTGATCGTCCTTTTCTTTCTCGCCGGCAGCGTGAGGGATCTGGTGCATCCGCAATCAAGCGTCGTGGTCGGCGGTCCGACCCGCGGCGTATCGCGCCTGGACTTTGCCGGCGACGCCCGGGCCAGAGCTCTGGGGCGGTGGCTGACGCCGCGGCTCAACTACACCATGTCCCATCAGCGTGAGTTCGCCGTGGGGCTGGAGAGTTGGGCGCACCGGGCAGCGATCATCTTCCTGCCAATTTCAACTTTGCTGCTGGCCATGCTGTTCGTTTTCAGGCGGCGTTTCGTGGTCTTCGATCACGCGATTTTTTCCATGCACTCTTTGTCATTCATGGGCCTGCTGGGAACTGTGCTTAGCCTGCTAGGCTTGGTTCCTGTGGTGAACAGCGTCTCCGGCCTTCTGGCGCTAGCCGCGCCCGTTCACTTGTTCGCCCACATGCGCGGCGTCTATTCGACGACGGTGGCTGGAACCCTGATCCGGATGTTCCTGCTATTCGTCTTTTCAGCCGTCGCCGCCCTCCTGCTCTTTCTTGGCATTTTGGCCTGGCAGCTCAACAGCCTCCCGGCACACGCCGCATGATCGTCTCGCTGTTGATCGCCAACCGGGGCGAGATCGCGCGCCGGATCATCCGCACGGCGCGGCGCATGGGCGTGCGCACCATAGCCGTCTATTCCCCGGCCGACGCGGACGCGCCGCACGTGCGCGAGGCCGACGAGGCGGTCGCGATCGGCCCGGCGCCAGCAGCGGAGAGCTACCTCGTCGGCGAGACCATATTGGGCGCCGCGCGTCGGTCGGGCGCTGAAGCCATTCATCCAGGCTATGGCTTCTTGTCTGAAAACGCGGGCTTCGCTCAATCGGTGATCGACGCCGGGCTCATCTGGGTCGGCCCCGCGCCTGCCGCGATCTTCGCCATGGGTCGCAAGGACGCGGCCAAGCGGTTGATGGCCGACGCGGGGGTGCCGGTGACGCCAGGCTACCTGGGCGATGACCAGGACCCGTCGCGACTGGCCGCCGAGGCAGCCCTGATCGGCTGGCCGGTTCTGATCAAGGCGGTCGCCGGAGGCGGCGGCAAGGGCATTCGCCGCGTTGATCGGGCGGAGGATTTTGCCGCCGCCCTGGCCGGCGCCCAGCGCGAGGCCGCTTCGGCATTTGGCGACGACCGCGTGCTGCTGGAGACGTTCGTCGCCCGTCCCCGGCACATCGAGGTGCAGGTGTTCGGTGATGCTCACGGCAATATCGTCCACCTGTTCGAGCGTGATTGCTCGCTGCAGAGACGCCACCAGAAGGTCATCGAGGAAGCGCCGGCGCCGGGCATGGACGATGTGACGCGCCAAGGCCTGTGCGCGGCCGCGATCCGCGCCGCGCGCGCGGTCGACTACCAGGGCGCCGGTACGGTGGAGTTCATCGCCGATGCGACCGCCGGCCTTCGCACTGACCGTATCTGGTTCATGGAGATGAACACCCGCCTCCAGGTCGAGCATCCGGTTACCGAGGCTGTCACCGGACTTGACCTGGTCGAGTGGCAGTTGCGCGTTGCCGCCGGCGAGCCGTTGCCCCTTGCCCAGGACGAGATCAGACTCAGCGGCCACGCCATCGAAGCGCGCCTTTACGCCGAGGATCCGGCCCGTGGCTTCCTGCCTTCAACCGGGCCCTTAAGCCACTTTCGGTTACCCGCGACCGTCCGCGTCGACAGCGGTTTTGGCCAAGGCGACGCGATCGGACCCCATTACGACCCGATGATCGCCAAGCTGATCGCCCACGCCGCGAGCCGGGACGCGGCGGCTTTGGCACTGAGCGAAGCTTGCAAACAGGTCGAGGTCTGGCCGGTGAGGACCAACGCCGCCTTTCTGGCGCGCTGCCTAAGCGATCCGGACTTCATCGCCGGGCGGCTCGACACCGGCTTCATCGATGCGCGGCTGCAGTCTCTGACGGGTGATCGCTCGCCGACCGTCGCCGCCGGCGCGGTCGCTGCGGCTGCCGAGGCGCTCGATGGCGTGGGCACGGCTTTCCCCCCAAGTCCGTGGAATTCGCGCGGCGGCGCTACCGGTTTTCGCCTGAACGGCGCCGCGGCCGATAGCGCCGCGCTCGCCGTCGACGGGGCGCCGTGCGCGCTGGGATTCGACTTTACGGCAGAGGGCCAGGCGTTGCGGGCCGGCGATGACGACGCCGTGATCTTTTCGGCCGGCGCTGCGCATGTCCTGCGTCGCCGCGCGAGACCGCAAGAGGCTGCTGCGGCCGTGAGCGATGGCGCGGTTCGCGCGCCGATGCCGGGGAAGATCGTCTCGTTGACGATCGCGGTCGGTGCGGCGGTGAAGCGCGGTCAGGCGCTCGCGGCTCTGGAGGCGATGAAAATGGAGCACGTGCTGACAGCGCCGTTCGACGGAATTGTCGCGGAAATCGGCGTCGCTCTGGGTGATCAGGTGGCGGAAGGAGCGATGGTGGCGCGGCTGGAGCCGCCGGCCGCCCTGTGAGCCTGCATCTCCTCAAGCTCTGTGTTGGCTGCGACACGGTCGAAGATCTGCTTGAGTGGCGCCACACAGCGCAGGAGCGGGGCCGGCCGTGGATTCTGCGCACGCGCCAGACGCCCCGGCGCGCCAAAGAACTCATCGACGGCGGCTCGCTCTACCGCGTGTTCAAGGGCGCCATTCTCTCGCGCCAGCGCATCGAGAGCGTGGCCACCGTCGGCGAGGGCCTGGATCGGCGCTGTGAGATCGTCCTTGATGAAGCCATAGTGCTCACCGTGCCCACCGTTCGGCGGCCGTTTCAGGGTTGGCGTTACCTCCCTTCCGGCGATGCCCCGGCCGATATGGGGGAAGCGGCGTTCGCCGAAGGACCGCCTCCGGAACTGGCACGCAGGTTGCGGGAGATCGGCGCCTGGTGAGCGCGTGCAACTTTGCTGGCGAAAAGGAGCCGCGCGCACTACCTAAGGCTTCAAGTTGTCGGGGACCCTGGAAGAAATGACCTTGCTTATCCTCGTTCTGGTTGTCGTCGCCATCCTGGCGGTGATGCTCGTCGGAACCTACAATCGCCTGGTGGCGCTGCGCCAGAACGCCAACAGCGCCTTCGCCGACATCGATGTCCAGCTGAAGCAACGCCAGGATCTGGTTCCCAATCTGGTCGAAAGCGTCAAGGGCTACGCCGCCCACGAACGCGGCGTCTTTGACGAGGTGACGACCGCGCGCGCAGCGGCGACCTCCGCCAATGGCGTCGAAGCCAAGGTCGCGGCCGAGAACGCACTGACCGGCGCGCTTGGCAGGCTGATGGCGGTGGCGGAGGCCTACCCCGATCTGAAGGCCAACCAGAACTTCATGCAGCTGCAGGCCGAGCTGACCGACATCGAGAACAAGCTCGCTGCCGCGCGGCGGTTCTTCAACAACGCGGTTGGGGAATTCAACGCATCCGTCCAGCGTTTCCCGGCGGTTCTGTTCGCCGCCGCCATGGGCTTCACGGCCAGGGACTTCTTCGACCTTGGGGCCGATCGCGCCGCGGCGAGCGTGGCCCCGCAGGTGAAGTTCTAAGGTTAAAGGACCAGCGCCATGCAGGCTGTCGGTCTGCAGACCTACATCTGGAACAACAATATCCGCTCGGCGGTGCTGCTGGCGGGATTTCCCCTGCTGCTCGTCGGCATGGTGTTTGTGCTTACGCTCGGCATGATCTGGGGCGGACTGCTGCCCAGCACTGGCACTCCGGCGGGCGACATCGCTTTTGCGCTGCGGTTGCTGGCAGGCGCCGCGCCCGCCGCGATCGCCGTGGCGGCGATCTGGTTCGCCATCGCCTATGTCTTCAACCAGTCGATCGTCGACATGGCCACCGGCTCGCGGCCGGTCGAGCGCACCGATCAGCCGGAGCTCTATAACCTGCTCGAGAACCTCTGCATCTCCCGTGGCATCAAGACGCCGACGATCCGGATCATCGAAAGCGACGGCATGAATGCCTTCGCCAGCGGCCTGCACGAGGGGCGGTTCTCGATCACGGTAACCCGAGGGCTTCTGCAGAGTCTCGACAACAACGAACTTGAGGCCGTGCTCGCCCACGAGCTGACCCATGTGATCAACCGCGACGTCCGCACCATGGTCATCGCGGCGATCTTCGCCGGCATTATCACCCTGATGTGCCAGATCATCTATCGGTCGGTGTTCTTCACCGGCGGCGGGCGGGGGCGGGGCAGGGGAGTCTGGGTGTTCTGGGTCATCGCCATGGCCGCGGCCGCCATCGGTTCACTGCTCGCGGTCGTGATCCGCATGGCCATTTCACGCAGCCGCGAGTTCGTCGCCGACGCCGGCTCCGTCGAACTGACCAAGAACCCTGACGCGATGATCTCGGCCCTGCAGAAGGTGTCCGGTCACGCGCACCTGGACGCCCCTCAATCGATGCGAGCGATGTTCCTTGAGGAAGACGACGACGGAATATTCGGCCTTTTCGCCACTCATCCGCCGGTGGAAAAGCGCATTGCCGCGCTCCAGCAATACGGCGGCGGCCGGATCGTCGAACCCGCTGTCGCCGCCCCCTCGTTTAACCAGCCGGGTCCGGTTGCCGCCGGCCTCCCTGGACCGTGGGGGGCTGATTCTGAAACGGCTTCCCCAAGTGCAAAGCCGGAACAGCGATCGGGACCCTGGGGCTAGAAAACTTGATGGTGCCGACATCGCCCTGCACCGCCAGCATGATCCGAAAATTCGGCGCTTCTCCCGAGCCGTTGTTCGATGCCTGGCTTGATCCAGGTATCGCCGAAAGGTGGCTATTCACCACGCCTGCCAGCGAGAGCCACAGCACGACGATCGACGCAAGGCCGGGCGGCGCCTGGACGATTACCGACCGGCGCGATGACGTCGACTACGCCGCCACTGGACAGTATGTCGAAATTGATCGGCCGCGGAGGCTGGTGTTCAGCTTTGGGATGCCTCAGTTCTCGCCCGCGATCACCCGCGTCGTGGTTGAATCGCGCCGCACCCCGACGGCAGTCTGCTCACGCTGACGCAGGAGGGCATCGCGGCGGTCGCGCGCTCTGCGACGCAGGATGGCTGGGCGCAGATGCTCGACACTCTTGAGACGATCCTGCTGTTAGACACCCCGTAGCCATGCGACGGCGTCTCACCCTGCCTATACTCGCCAGCCCGTCGGGATACGCAAATGCCGAAGATCGACACCGCCTCCGTGCCTAGACGCAAGGGTTCCGGCTATCCGTCGCCGTTCGATGCGCCTTGCGCGCAGCGCGTGCGGCAACGTCTGGGGGACGCTGGCGGTCTGACTGACTTCGGGGTCAATATCATGCATCTGCCGCCCGGCGGCTGGTCCAGCCAGCGCCACTGGCATTCGGCCGAGGACGAGTTCGTCTATGTTCTCGAGGGCCAGTTGACACTCGTGGAAAACGCCGGCGAAACGCTCCTCTGCGCCGGCGAATGCGCCGCCTTCGCCAAAGGCTCTGGCGACGGTCATCACTTGATCAACAGATCCGATGCTGTCGCCATCTATCTGGAAGTTGGCTCGCGCTCCCCAGATGACATCACCACCTGCGCGGACGTCGACATGATGAGCACCAACGCCGACGGCCGCTTCGTTCACAAGGATGGAACGCCATTTGGCGTCCCGAAAGGGTAAGAATTTGAGCCACGCACCTTCAAAGCGCGTTTAGAAAGGGGAGGGGGCGATTCAAACGTTCGTAGCTCGGGTCGCCGACACGCCGCCTGCCCCTGATTGAGGGCCTTCTGCGCCGACGGAAAGGCGCCAGGAACGGCAGTTGGCCAAGACGGTTAGCGTAACTCAATTCGGGGTCAATTACTTGACGCTGGCGCCAGGAGCGGAAAGCGCGCGGCGCCACTGGCACGAGCGCGAGGACGAATTCGTCTACGTCCTCTCAGGCGTAGTCACCTTGCAGGATGACAACGGCGACCGTGAGATCGGCCCTGGCCATTTCGTTGGCTTTCCAGCCGGGGCTGCGAACGCACATCACTTAATCAACCGCTCCGACGCCCCAGTCCAACTGCTTATCGTGGGGTCCCGGGCGGTGGGCGAAGAGCGGATACACTATCCCGACGAGGCTGATCCTGGGCCGTTCAGCGTGTTCAGAGACGAAAGCGGAATTCGAGTGACTGAGGTCCGTCACCGTTAAGGGGCGTCCGCCGCGCCAGCGGCTACTTTCCACTCGAGGGCATTGGACGCTTCTCGGCGCACGATGAGGCGTTTCGCCGGAGGTTCAGGTTTTGCATTTCAGGAGTATCTCTTCGACGACCCTTGCGATTGGCGCCGTCGCGTCGATGTTGACCGCGTCGTTCGGGATGTCCTCTTTTGTTTCATGCAGGCGCGCAATCAGCGCGCGCTCACTCTCGTTTCCGCCAAACTGGTCTGCCGGTCTGAGGGCAAGACGCCGGTTCAATGTACCGACGTCGATGTCCAGAATGAACACCGCATCGAACCGGTAAATGAAGTGGCGGAAATTTCTCGAGCCGCCGCAGAAGAACGACCGCGCGTGACGGCGGTCCGCGAGCAGGGATTTGACCTTCTCTACATCCCAAATGTGGTGCTCGTGCCTCCAGTTGACGCTGTCCGATCCGTCCGCGCAGGAGTCGAGCCGTTCACCGGTCTGTGGATCACCCAGATAGGCCAGTTCCTGGTCGCCGTGCACGACATGGTAACCGCGCCACCGCAGCTCCTCGGCCACAGTGGTTTTGCCGGTGCAGGAGACGCCTTCGATCAGGTAGTTTTTGACGCCCATTTCCGACCCCGTAGCACGGTGACCTTATCGGGGATCTACAGAGGAGTTTCGCGCCTAAGATACATTATCGGAAATAAGCACACATGCTTCAGGCAGGCCGGTCGGTTTCCAACTCGCCCACGCCCTAGCGGCCTACGGTTGCCCGTGGACGGCGCCAGCGCCCTGGATATTGCCGGAAATCAGCCGAGGTTGAAGCGGTCCAGATTCATGACCTTTGACCACGCCGCCACGAAGGCCTCCACGAAGGCGCCCTGTCCGTCCGATTGAGCATAGACTTCCGACAGCGCGCGCAACTGGGAGTTTGAACCGAAGATCAGGTCGGCCCGGGAGCCGATCCACCTCAGTTCGCCGGTCGCCCGATCTCGCCCCTCGAAAGCGGCCTCTGCATCCGAGATTGCCGTCCACGTCGTACGCATATCGAGCAGGTTGACGAAGAAGTCGTTGGTCAGGGTCTGTGGGCGCTTGGTGAAGACGCCATGTTGGGACTGGCCGGTGTTGGCGTTCAGCACCCGCAGGCCGCCGACCAGGACCGTCATTTCGGGTGCGCTCAACTTCAGCAGTTGGGCGCGGTCGACCAGCAGCTCCTCAGCCGTCAGGACGTGTTCACCATTGACGTAGTTGCGGAACCCATCGGCGGTCGGTTCGAGCACGGAGAATGACTCGACGTCCGTCTGTTCTTGGGAAGAGTCGGTGCGGCCGGGCGTGAAAGGAACCTCGACCGCATAGCCCGCAGCCTTGGCGGCCTGTTCGACGGCAGCGCCACCGCCCAGCACGATGAGGTCGGCCAGCGACGCCTTCTTGCCACCTGTCTGCGCCGCATTGAACGCCGACTGGACGCCCTCGAGGGCCGCCAGCACGGTCGCGAGCTGGGCCGGATCATTGACCGCCCAATCTTTCTGAGGGGCCAGGCGGATACGGGCGCCGTTCGCGCCACCGCGCTTGTCCGAGCCGCGGAAGGTCGAGGCCGAGGCCCAGGCCGTGGAGACAAGCTGCGAAACCGAAAGGCCGCAAGTGAGTATACGGGCCTTCAGCTCTGCGATGTCCCGCGCGTCGATCAACGGGTGATCGACGACCGGAACGGGGTCCTGCCAGATCAACTCTTCCTTCGGCACGAGCGGGCCGCGGTAGCGGGCCAGCGGGCCCATGTCGCGGTGGGTGAGCTTGAACCATGCGCGGGCGAAGGCGTCGGCGAACTGGTCCGGGTTCTCGTGGAAGCGCTTGGCGATCGGCGCATAGATCGGATCGACCCTCAGGGCGATATCCGTCGTGGCCATCATCGGCGCGTGCCGTCGGGACGGATTGTGCGCGTCCGGCACGAGATCCCGCGCGGCGGGGTCCTTCGGGGTCCACTGGTTGGCGCCAGCCGGGCTCTTGGTCAGCTCCCATTCCTGGCCGAACAGGGTGTCGAAATAGCCGTTGTCCCATTTGATCGGGTTGGGCGTCCAGGCCCCTTCCAGGCCGCTGGTGATCGCATCGACGCCTTTGCCGGTCCCAAAGCTGTTCTTCCACCCGAGTCCCTGCTCGACGATGCTCGCCCCTTCCGGCTCCCGCCCGACCAGGGCCGCATCTCCGGCGCCATGGGTCTTGCCGAAGGTGTGGCCACCGGCGATCAGGGCGACCGTCTCCTCGTCGTTCATAGCCATGCGCGCGAACGTCTCGCGAATGTCCCGTGCCGAGGCCAGCGGATCGGGCGTACCGTTGGGTCCTTCAGGGTTGACGTAGATCAGTCCCATCTGAACGGCGGCCAAGGGCTTGTCCAACTGGCGGTCGCCCTTGTAGCGCGCGTCGCCCAGCCAGGTGTCTTCGGCCCCCCAGTGAACATCGTCCGCCGGCTCCCAAACGTCCTCGCGGCCAAAACCGAAGCCGAAGGTCTTGAAGCCCATTGTCTCCATGCCGACGTCGGCGGTCAGGATCATCAAGTCAGCCCAGCTGATCTTATTGCCGTACTTCTGCTTGATCGGCCAAATGAGTCGGCGCGCCTTGTCCAGATTGCCGTTGTCCGGCCAGCTGTTCAGCGGGGCGAACCGCTGCGTGCCCGAGCCCGCGCCGCCGCGGCCGTCACCGATGCGATAGGTCCCCGCGCTGTGCCACGCCATTCGTACGAAGAAGGGACCGTAGTGGCCATAGTCGGCTGGCCACCAGTCCTGAGAATCGGTCATCAACGCGGCGAGGTCCTTCTTAAGGGCGTCGACGTCCAGCTTCCCGACTTCTTCGGCGTAGTTGAACGCCGGCGTCATCGGGCTCGACAGCGCCGAGTGCTGGTGAAGGATTTTCAGATTCAGCTGGTTCGGCCACCAGTCGCGGTTCGACCGACCCCCAAAGCTGGTGTGAAACCGGACCCCGTGCCTGAGCGGGCACTCGGTGGTGGGCTCGACGAGCTCGTTGCCGTCCATAGTCATCTCCGATCCTGCTGGCCGCTTGGCGGGGCGTTCCGGCCGAGACGCCTCATCGCCCGCTAGTTTGTTGACCGTAGAATGGAGCCTTCTAATGATATAGGGAAGGCTCTGGAATCTATCGGCATTATAGATTCACTCTATGATCGCTTTCGGGCCGCCCAATGACTCTTCAAGATCTTCGGTACTTGCTGGCCCTGGTTGAGCACCAGCACTTCGGCCGCGCCGCCACGACGTGCGGAGTCAGTCAACCGACACTTTCGATACAGGTCCGCAAGCTTGAGGACCTACTCGGCGTCGTCTTGTTCGAGCGGACCAACAAGACGGTGGCTCCGACCGCTGCTTGCCTGGGGATGATCGGTCATGCCCGCGCCGCGGTAGCAGAGACAGAGGCGATGCTGGCTGTTGCGAAAAACATGCGTGACCCGCTGGCTGGGCGGTTCCGACTCGGCATCATCCCGACGCTGGCGCCTTACCTGCTGCCGCTTATCTTCGCGCCGCTTCGCGACGCCCTGCCCGCGCTTGAGGTGGAGCCGTGGGAGGACCAGACCATGGCGATCCTCGAGCGCCTTCGCGCTCATGAACTGGACGCCATCCTGCTGGCCACCGAGGTAGATGGGTTGGACCTGGCGAGCCGGCCTCTGTTCGAAGAGCCGTTCCTGGCTGCTCTGCCGCCCGAGCACCCGCTGGCAGGGGGCGACGTGGTCGCCGAGGCGGATCTGACGCGTGACATTCTGGTCTTGGCGGATGGCCATTGCCTTCGCGAGCAGACGCTGGCGGCCTGTGGAAACAGCGGAGCGCTGGGCGGTGCGCTGCGTGCATCTAGCCTTTCGACCTTGATCAACATGGTGGCTGCTGGCTACGGAACGACCCTGATCCCGGGGCTCGCGGCGGGCGCGGCGCAGGATGCGGGCATCGTGCTGCGGCCACTGCAAGCGCGGGCGGGCCGGACGATACGCCTCGCCTGGCGCGCACACTTTCCAAGGCGCGCGGCTATTGACGCTGTCGGCGACGTCATCAGCGCTCGC
>JAYTRF010000133.1:0-2966 GCA_043746375.1 Caulobacteraceae bacterium
CGACAGAGGCGCCGCCGGGGATCATTCGCTCAAGACGTTTCGCGCGGTGCAAAAAGGCTCTCGGCGATCAAGAGGGCGATGCCGACCGTGATGGCGCTGTCGGCGACATTGAAAATCCAGGGAAAGTGAAGGCCCTGAAGGTCGATGAAATCGACGACCGCTCCATGTATGACCCGGTCGATCAAGTTTCCCACGGCACCGCCCAGCACCAATCCAATGGCCAGCGCCAGGAAGCTGCGTCCATTGCGCCACGCCCACACAACCAAAGCCCCGGCGACCGCCAGTTCGAACACCGAAAGAGCCCACCTGGACCACTGGGCGTGACTGCGCAAAAGGCCGTAGGCGACACCCGGGTTGCGAACCAGGGTGAAGTGCAGTGGACCCCAGAGCGCCAGCGTCTGGCCGTCGGCGAGACGGTAATCGCCCACGATCCAATGCTTTAGCCATTGGTCAAGTGCGACGACGGCGATGGCCGCCCCATAAGCCAGCGTCCGGGCCCGCCGCGCGCCGTTCATCGTCCGCCCGCGTCCCACCAGGCCACGGCGTCCGCGTCGCGCAGCGAGAGATCGCGATATCGCGGATCGGCCCCGACCTCAGGCAAGATCCGCCACGAACGTGCGCACTTGCCGCCCTGCGCGATAAGGCCTTCGACGCAGACGCCGGGACTTTCACTCATCCGGAAGGCGTCCGCCGGGCCCTCGCCAGCGATCAGCTCTGCCTGGCTGGTGCGGAAGACTTCCGCCGGATCGAGGCCTTCGAAGGCGGCCAGGAGTACCTTGTCCGACAAATAAACGCGCGGCGCCGCTTCCAGCGCCGAACCGATGCGCTTGTCCCTGCGCTCGACCTCCAGGGCCCCAGTGACCACCGTGAGGACCTCGCCGATCCTGGCCCAGCGCGCAGCCTCCGCCTCGCAGCGCCAGTCTTCGGGCGTGGCCGGAAACAGTCGCAGGGCGTTGGCCTCCCGCTGGGGAAAACGCGTCCCCCAGGCCTCCTCCATGGTGAACGGAATAAGCGGGGCCAGCCAAATGGTGAGGCGCTCGAACGCGGCATCCATCACCGTTCTACAGGCGCGTCTGCGGAGCGAATCCGGCCGGTCGCAATAGAGCACATCGCGGCGCACGTCGAAGTAAAGAGCCGAAAGGTCGTTGGAACAGAACTCGGCTAGTCCGCGGACCACATCGGCGAAGTCGTAGCGCAGATAGGCAGCGCGCACCGCACCGTCGAGGCGCCAGAGCCGGTGTAGAATGAATCTTTCCAGCGGCGGCATCCCCTCAAGGGGCGCGCGCTCAGTGTCATCGAAACCGGCCAGGGCGCCCAGAAGATAGCGAATGGTATTGCGGAGCTTGCGATAGGCATCGATCGTGGTCTGCAAGACCGCGCCGCCAATGCGCTGGTCCTCGGAATAGTCCGCCAGCGCCGCCCACAGCCGCAGAATCTCGGCCCCGCTATCTCTGATCACCGTCTGCGGTTCGGTCGTATTGCCGCGAGACTTCGACATCTTTTCCCCCTTCTCGTCGAGGGTGAACCCGTGCGTCAGCACCGCGTCGAAGGGCGCACGGCCGCGCGTCGCGCACGCCTCAAGCAGGGAAGACTGGAACCACCCGCGATGCTGGTCCGACCCTTCAAGATAGAGATCGGCGGGCCAGCGACTGTGCTCGGCCGCCTCCAGCACAAAGCTGTGAGTTGAGCCGGAATCGAACCACACATCGAGGATGTCTTCGACCTTCTCGTAACGTTCGGGGTCGTGGTTTCCTAGAAAGTCCCGAGACGGGCGCGTGAACCACGCGTCGGCGCCTTCTTCCGCGATCAGGCCCACTATCCGCGCGTTGACCAGATCATCGTTGAGGGGCCTGCCGGTCGTGCGGTCGACGAACATGGCCAACGGCGAACCCCAGGCGCGCTGGCGGCTGATTAGCCAGTCGGGACGGCTCTCGACCATCGCCATGATGCGCCCCTTGGCTGCCGGCGGGAAAAAGACCGTGGCGTCGATCGCGGCAAGGGCATTTTCGCGAAGCGTAGCGCCGCAGTGGATCTCATCCTCCAGCGGACTGTCTAGCCGAATGAACCACTGGGGGGTGTTGCGAAAGATCACCGGGGCCTTGGAGCGCCAGGAATGCGGATAGCTGTGCTCCAGCCGCCCGCGGGCCAGGAGGGCGCCGGCCTCAACCAGCTTGTCGGTCACAGCGGGGTTGGCGGGACCGAACCTGCCAGCGCGCTTGCCCTCGGTCTCCAGCACCTTGAGGCCGCCGAACAGCGGCACGTGCGGATAGTAGGCGCCGTCCTCGTCGACGGTTTCGGGGATCTCTCGATGACCGTGCGCAAGCCATAGGGCGTAGTCGTCGGACCCATGACCCGGAGCGGTATGAACGAAGCCCGTGCCCATATCCTCGGTCACATGGTCGCCGGCCAGGAGCGGAACGGCGAAGCCATAGCCGCCGTCCAGAGGGGCCAAGGGGTGCGCGCAGACCATTCCGGCGCAGTCGATCGCCTCAAGTTCGAGCCAGCGGCTGACCTTGGCGGCGGCAAAGACCCGGGCCGCAAGGCTTCGGGCGAGAATCAGCCGGTCGCCGGCTTTCGCCCATGGCGCGAATGGCAGGTCCGCCTCGACAGCCTCCACGCGGTAGACCGCGTAGGCGATCTCCGGATTGTAGGCGATGGCCCGATTGGCAGGGAGGGTCCAAGGCGTCGTGGTCCAGATCGCCACGTGGGCGCCCAGGGCCGCGTCTGGCCCCTGGACAACGGGAAACTTCACCCACACCGTCGGCGAGACATGGTCATGGTATTCGACCTCTGCATCGGCCAGCGCCGTGCGCTCGACTGGGCTCCACATCACCGGTTTCGAACCGCGATAGACCTGGCCGCTGGCGATGAACTTGTGAAACTCAGCGACGATCGCGGCCTCGCTGGCGAAGTCCATGGTGGCGTAGCGATGCGCCCAGTCTCCCAGAACGCCCAGCCGCTGGAAC
>JAYTRF010000134.1:0-3709 GCA_043746375.1 Caulobacteraceae bacterium
GGCTTGGCTAGCTACCACGCCGGTGCAGAATGGGGCTGGTGGAAGGGGCCGGCCGCGTGCAGTGGCGGCGCGGTGCACGTGACCGCCGCAGATTTGGCCAGGGTGCTGAGCGCCAAAGCCTCTGTCCCCGCCTGCGACAAGGCGCCGTGGGTGTTCCTTGGTCTCTCGATGGCGGGATGGAACGCGCTGATCTCGCTCGGCCTTGCGACGGTCAGCGGTTGGGCGGCGGCGCGGGGGAGGACGGGGACATGAACGCCAGGCCCCTGCCGCCTCGGCCAGGCCCTCACGCCTTCGCTTCGCGGCTGGCCGAAATCCTGCGTGTCGATCATGCCGGAGAGTTGGGCGCAGTGCACATCTATCGCGGCCAGAGGGCGGTGTTCGAGGCCGCGCGTGGAGGCGAACGCATCGGCGCCCAATTGGCTGAGCTAGAGGGTCACGAGAGCCGCCATTTGGCGCGGTTCGAAGCGATGCTTACCAGCGCCAATGTCCGCCCGACAGTACTGGCCCCGCTGTGGCGCGCCGCCGGGTTCGTCCTTGGCGCGGCCACCGCCCTGGTCGGCGAAAAGAGCGCCCACGCCTGCACTGAAGCGGTCGAGACCGTCATCGAAGCCCACTACGGGGCTCAGGTCGAGGAGTTGGGCGATCGCGAGCCGGAATTGGCCGCCGAACTGGAGTCTTTTCGGCAGGAGGAGCTGGCTCATCGCGACCTGGCGGTGGCGGAGGGGGCGCGTGCCGCGCCAGCTTATCGCTTGATGGCCGGGGCCATTCGCCTCGGATGCCGCGCGGCGATCAAACTGTCCGAAAAGCTATAGCAAAAACAGATCAGGGGCTGGGCGAGATGATCGACATCGACACCATGCGTCGGGGCGCGGAGGCGCCGGTAGAAGCTGGCCCCGCCGATTTGCCGGGGGTGATCAGCGACCTCTCCGACGCCTTTTCCGATGACCCGATGTTCGACTGGTTCTTTCGCGCCGATGGCCGGCGCGCCGACGCTCGGCTGAAGTTCTTCCAGCTGTTGATCGCAGGCATGGCTTTCGGAACCGGACGGATCGAACGACCGCCTTCAGGAGGTGCGGCCGCGGTGTGGATGCCGTTCGAATTTGTCGGCCCAACGCCCCTGATCCAGGATCTGCGCGCGCTGCCGACCCTGCTCTACGTCACCGGCCTGGCGCGTTTCACCCGTCTCTCGGCCTTGCGTGCCGACATGGACAAGCACCATCCGATGGATCGGCCGCACGCCTATCTGTGGTTTCTGGGGGTAACGCGCGAGGCGCAAGGGCACGGGGTCGGTTCGCGGCTGCTCAAGGTCGGAACCGATCGGCTCGATGCAGCGGGTCAGTGCGCCTATCTCGACACCCAGACCGAGCGCAACGTCGGCCTCTACCGCCGCCATGGCTTCGAAGTGATCTCGCAGCACCACCCGCGATCGGACGCGCCGCCGATCTGGAGCATGTGGCGTGAGCCGCAGTAGGCAGGTTTCGGCTGTCTGTCGGGAACCTTCATCGCGCGCGGTCATTCCTGCGCTGAGGGTTTCGACTTGGAGATTGTTCCTGAAATGACGACCATGAGAATCGCGGGCTGCGCCCTGGCGCTGGCCGTTGCTTCACTGAGCCTACCTGCTGCGGCGCACGACCGCCGGGATGGCTATTGGGACGCCCACCACCACTACCATTACTACCATCACTATGGGCGCGAACGTTATTATCGGCACGATTGCCGCAGGGCCGGGAACACCGGCACGGTGGTCGGCGCTGTCGGCGGCGGCATACTGGGCAGTTCGCTCGGCGGTGGCCGGCTCGGCAACACACTACTAGGCGCCGGGGCCGGCGCCGTGGCGGGCCACGAGATCGGCAAGCACAGCTGCTAAGCCAAGGTCCGCGCCTTGTCGTGGGCTGCCTCGGCGCCGCGCTTGCCGCGGCGACCGATGCCGCTCATTCCGCCCGATGACAAGAGACCAACGTCGGCCAGCAGGATGGGAATGGCCCACTTGCTGGGCGCGGCAATGTAGCGGGGCTGCCACACCGGATCGTACTTATCCTTGAACCGGCGAACCCCGCGAAAATTGTAGATCTCCTCGCCGCGTTCGAAGAGCAGCCGGCCCACCCGCGACATGATCGGGGCCAGGGGGCGATCCTCAAGGCCGGCGAGGGGCGCCATGCCGAATTCGAACGCGACGTAGCCTTGCTCCCGCCCCCACTGCAAAAGCTCGACGAACAGGAAATCCATAACGTTCTTGGGAGCGTCATCGCTGTAGCGCATCAGGTCCATAGAGAAGGCCGTGCGCTTGGCGGTCAGCCACAGGGTGGCGAAGGCGATCACCACGTCGCCCTGGCGGACGATCGCCAGCGGGAACTCAGAGACGTAGGCCGGCGCGAAGCCTCCCATTGAAAATGCTTTTTCGCCCCCGGCATGATGGCCGAGCCACTGGTCGGAAACGTGCTGCAACCGCAGGGCCAGCTCCCCGCTGTCGCCCGCCGGCACGATCTCGAAACGGGCGCCCTCCTCGCCGGCCTTGCGCCAGCTGCGTCGCACATTGCCGAACTTCCGGCCCTCGACCGAGAAACTATCCAGCGGCACCGCCGCAGACTCGCCTATTTTCTGGATCGAAAAGCCGAGCTCGACCAGATCGGGCAGGTCCTCTGGGCCGATGCCATATATGCCAGGGCGCGCGGCGTGGGCGTCGGCCAACTCCCGGAAACGCCACAACAACTCGAGCCGCTCCTCGCGACAGCCGACAGGAGCGCCCAAGCCGATCCATGAACGCCCTCTGACCCCGAACATGAGGAAGGTTCTGCCCGACGGTGAAAACAGGAACCGCTTGTCGCCAAGCAGCGCCAGATTGGCGCCGGGCTCTGCGCAATCGGCGCTGGCCAGTATCGATCGGACACGGCGAAAGTCGCAGTCGGTTTCACCGACGACGGGCGGGGTCGCGGGCGTAGCCAGCAGCCGCCAGACCCCCACCATGAGCAGCAGGGCCGCGGCCCCGGCCGACGAGGCGATGGCCCGGTCGGGATCGCCCAGGGCGTTGAGCACCGACGCATTGGCCTGGTCGAGATTTTGAAATGACCACCAGCCGACGAGCCCGGCCCCCGCAACGGCCGCCAGCGCCGAGAGCATCCAGCCCGGGGTGATCTCCATTCTGGAAAGGCGCGCTGATCGGGAAAAAGCTTCCCGGCACGGAAGCAGCAACGCGGTCAGCGCAAGGAGGATGAGCGACTCCTCCCAGTTGAAGCCCTTGAATAGAGCCAGGATCGCGGCCGCCGGCAGTACGCCGGTGCTGGCGGTCCAAGCGGCGCCAAGCCGCCGTGACAGGCCGAAGGCCAGCATCACAAGCACCAACCCCAAAATGCTGGAGACGAAGTTGCTGATCTCGATGAGCACGATCGGCGCGTGTTCGGCCAGCCAGGTGAAACGGACCGGATCGGACGGCGTCGCGCCCGACGCGAGCAACATGACCCCCGAGGCCGCGACGAGCAGCGCCGAGGCGCGAGGGGCGGCGGCCAGGACGGCGGGTCGAAGTTCGCGCAGCCACCGCATGAAGCTCCCTTTCAAGCGAAAGACTACAAGGCCCGCGAATCTATAGTCGCATGCGGCCGGCAATCACACCGCCCAGGGCAATCGGGTGAGTTAAGGGGTGACAAGTTGCTGGAGTGCTGAATCTGTCGAAGCCTTCTGATTCGCGGGAGGGCTTTTGCGATGGGAACGGTGG
>JAYTRF010000135.1:0-6157 GCA_043746375.1 Caulobacteraceae bacterium
AAGATATATTAGACGCAACATGTATGTAGCCATTTAGTAATGTCGCACCGTGCCATTTAGAGATGTCACCCTCTCTCGCGTTTGCGCGGGAGGCCTCCAGGATGACGTTGCATTGTCCTGCGGCTGTCGAGGGCCTATCAGGAGCAAGGTGCTACGGCCCTCATCTCCAAGAAGCGCGGCCGAGCCAGCAACCGGCAGATGCCGACCGGCATCAAGGTTCAGGCCCTTGAGCTGATCGAGGCGCGCCACCCGACGTTGCGATCATCAGGGAGGCAAGATCGCAGGGCGCGGGCGGACTGGCCGCATGTGGCGGGTGCGCCTAGGCCGAGTGGGCGATCGCCTCGGCTTCGCTGCCCGCGCCCGCCACTCGGGCGATCTCGGTCAGCAGAGCGTGCGGCGAGATGGGCTTGCCGATGACGCCGTCCATGCCCGCGGCGCGGTAGAGATCATGTTGGTGGCGCAGCACATTGGCGGTTAGGGCGATGATCGGCGTCTGCGCCACCGGGCCGGCCAGGGAGCGGATTTGGCGCGTGGCCTCCATCCCGTCGATCCCGGGCATCTGGATATCCATCAGGATGAGGTCGAAGGCCTGAACGCCGACGGCCTTGACCCCGCCCTCGCCGTCCTCGGCAGTGTCCACCCGCGCGCCCAGGCTCTCCAGCATCTTGCTGGCGATCATCCGATTCGTCGGATTGTCCTCGACAACCAGGATGTGCAGGCCCTCCAGCAGCCCTTCGCCCACCAGGTTCCGTTCTTCCGGCGGCTCGGCCGGGGGCGCCGCGATCTCGAACCAAAAGGTAGAGCCCTCGCCTGGCGCAGAGCGGACGTCGACCTCGCCCTCCAGCAGCTCGACCAGCTTGCGCGTGATCGCCAAGCCCAGCCCCGGACCGCCGAAGCGGCGCGTGGTCGAGGCGTCCGCCTGCTGGAAGCGCTGGAAGAGCTTGGCCTGAGCCTCCTGACTGATACCGATGCCGGTGTCCTGCACCTCGAAGCGCAGGCGCGGGCCACTCGGCGAGTCCCGATCCGACGCCCGCACGGTCACAGAGCCCTCAGCGGTGAACTTCACCGCGTTGCCGATCAGGTTGAACAGGCACTGGCGCAGGCGAACCGGGTCGGTCAGCACCCACGCCGGCAGGTTCTCGGCTTGCACCTGCAGGGTTAGGCCCTTTGCCTCGGCCTGCGGTCGCAACAGTTTGGCGACGGCCTCGATCACCGCCGCCGGCTGGGTCGGCTCGAGCGAGAGTTCGACGCGCCCGGCGTCAAGCTTGGAAAAATCGACGACATCGTCCAGCAGCGCCTGAAGCATGGAGCCGCAGGCCAGGGCCTCATCGATCAGAGCCCGGGCCGTTTCCGGGTCGGGTTGGTCCTTCAACAGATGCAGAACGCCCAGCACGCCGTTCATCGGCGTGCGGATTTCGTGGCTCATATTGGCCAGGAACTGCGCCTTGGCCTCGGCCGCCAGCTGGGCCGCCAGCTCCGCCTCGATCAGCGCCAGCTCCTGGCGTTTGCGCTGGTCCACATCCATCAGCAACGCCACGACGCGGCGCCAGCCGCCAGATGGCGCGCGCTCGATCTGCGCGAAGAAGCGCGCCCAGATCTGGCTCCCGTCTGGCCGCACGACGCGGAAGTCCAGCGGCTCCGGCGTTGCTCCATCGCGCCAGGACGCCACGGCGGCGGCCACCATCTCGGCGTCTTCGGCATGCACGAAGGGCCACACGGGGTCGCGCGCTTCCTCGAAGGTCATGGTCCGTCCCATCAGGGCCACGAACTCCGGCGACGTCCAGACACGCTCGGCCTTGAAATCGATCTCCACCACCGCGCCGTGGGCGGCCTGCAGGGCAATGCCGAGCTTCTGGCTGTAGATTTCCGATTCCAGGCGCGCGTTGGCGGCGGCCTGTAGCGCCTCGGTGAGTTCGGTGATGTCCTGCGAGATGCCGTGCACCACCTGGCTGCCGTCAAGCCGGGTCTCGGCCCAGATATGGGCGCGGATGCAGATCCATCGGCCGGAGGCCGCCCGGACGCGGTGGTCCAACGGTTCGGTGCCGCCCTCGCGAATAACCTTCTCGATGGCGGCGAACACTCTCGTCAGGTCTTCTGGATGACAGGCTCCACGGAAGTCGTCAGCGACCCGCAGGGTGATCCCCTCGCGAGCCAGCATGGCCTGCCATTCCGGTGAATATTCCAGCTCGTTGGTTGCGGGATCGAAGCGCCAGGCGCCAACGCCGGCGACCTCGCCCAACCGGGCATTGCCTTCCCGGACCCGTTCCAGCTCCGCCGCCCGGACGCGTTCGGCGGTGACGTCGCGCAACATGCCGACGGTCTCCCCGTCCGGACCGCGCCGCGAATAGCCCTCCAGCCAGACCCAACCGCCGCTCTTATGCGCCAAGCGTATGTGGGTGCTGACCGCGTCTTGTACGGTCGGGAGGCGATCTTTCGCGCGCAGTTCCAGCTGGCTGTCTTCGTGCAGGAACTCGATCAACGGACGGCCGATCAACTCTTCACGGCTCCAGCCGGTGATCGCCTCCCAGGAAGGATTGACCGAAAGGATCCGGCCGTTCGCGTCCAGCACCCCGAAAAGGTCCTTGGAGCTTTCGAAGAACCAGCTGGCGGTACACGTCTCGGGTGCGGCGGCGCCCTTCTGCAGATCGTCGGCCATGCTCCGCCCCCCACGCCCGTCTTCGCCAATCCCGGCCTCGACCGCGATTTGCAAACACTCAAGGTGGCAGATATTCATTGAGCGCCGGTTGACGGCTCGGTAGCGGGCGATTTGTCGCGGCTCGCCTAGTCTCTATGGCGTCACCCTAAATGGTCGCGCGCGAGATCATCGCGCAACCTCACTAGTGGTGAGAATCTAACGGATGGTTCCCGTCCGACCAACGGACGTTCCGAATGACTGAGTTGGGTGGGTAACGGAAGTCGGAGGCTCCTGCTCAGACCGGAGCCACGGCGGGCTTGCAGCCCTCGGCGAAATCCCAAAAGATCGTCGACGTGCGTTGTTCACGGCGCTGGCGACCCTTTGGGGGAGGGATTCTGGTGTTCGAGCATGTCACCCTTCTGCTGTCATTCGTCTACGCGGTGGCGCTGACCCACTTGCTGTCGAGCGCCACCGAACTTCTCATCGCAAGAAAGCGCGTTCGATTGTCGGGCCTCTACGTCGCCTGGCTGGTCAGCGCCTTGCTGTTGTTGCTGGTGAACTGGATGGCGCTCTGGGGCCTTGTGGCCCTGAAGCGCTGGACGGTCGCCGAGGTCTTGATCCAATTTCTGACCGCCGCCGTTCAGTACTTTGCCTGTTCGACATTCCGGATCGCTGAAGCGCGAGACGATGGGCTGATCGACCTTCCAGCGATCTTCAAGGAGCGCCGGCCGCTCATCTGCGGCTTCTTCCTGGCGCTGGCCGTCATCGGTTCGTTCGTGAACTGGTGGGACCGCAACAACATGGCGGGGCTCAATCCCGACGACTGGATAGCAGAGGACCTGGCCATCGTGCCGATGGGGATCGCGTTGATCATCGCCGGATGGGTTCGACCCAAATGGATTCAGTGGTTGGCTGCGGCCCTCGTGTTCGGCCTCGAAGTCTTTTTCCTCATCAATTACGCCATTCCCACCCACTAGCGGGCAGGATCGCTAGGGGTCGGCGGACTAACCCGCTAGCGCGGGATGAAGATCAGTTGAAGGTGTGAGAGCAGCGGCAGCTCCTGTCTGAAGGGGAACGTGGGTGGGCCACGTCCTCCTCAAGACAGGAGACGAGTGATGCCCGAAGAAGCGATCCACCCGCTGCGCCGCAGGATGATCGAAGACATGACCATCCGCAACTTCGATCAGCGGACACAGCAAAGCTACATTCGGTCGGTACGGACTTGCTGCCGGTACTGCGACCGAACCCCGGCTGAGCTGACGTTTGAGGACATTCGGCGATATCAGTTGCATCTGACGCAGTGCGGGCTGTCCCCAGCCAGCATCAATGGCGCGATGGTGGCGTTGCGGTTCTTCTTCCGCGTGACGCTGAAGCGGCCCGATGCGGTCGACTACATCCCTATCGTTCGCCAGCCCCAGCGGCTGCCCGTGGTGCTGACCCAGGAGGAAGTCGCCCGTCTGTTGCAGGCGGCGACCAGCCTGAAGTGGCGCACCGCGCTCAGCGTGGCCTATGGGGCGGGTCTACGCGCCTCGGAGGTCGTGGGGCTCAAGGTCAGCGACATCGACAGCCGGCGCATGCGGATCCGGGTCGAACAAGGCAAGGGCCGGCGCGATCGCGACGCGTTGCTTTCGCCCGATCTCCTCGCCAGCCTGCGCAACTGGTGGAAGGTGGCTCGTCCGCCAGTCTGGTTATTCACCAGCCGTGTGACGCCCTTCAACGCGGTCACGCCCCGATCGCTGAACCGCGCCTTTCATGAAGCCGTCGCGAGAGCCGGGATCAAGAAGCCAGTCTGTCTGCACACGCTGAGACACTGCTTCGCCACCCATCTGTTGGAGCAGAACATAGATATCCGGGTGATCCAGGTCCTGCTCGGCCACAAGAAGCTGGAGACCACGGCGGTCTACACCCACATCGCCAGCAAGACCCTGGACGGGATCGACAGTCCGCTGGACCTGTTGAAGCTGAGACCGCCGCCGGCCTGACGCGCGTCGGGTGCGCCCGACGCTGGACGTCGCCGACATCTTCCGCGCCCATGGTCCGGCCTATCGGCTGAACCAGGCCGGTCACCTCAGTCTCGGCCAGCTCAAGGTGATGTCGGCGATCGAAGCCTGCCGCACGGCGGAACTGGGCGGTCATGTGCAGCGCTGCGAGGACTGCGACCACGTCCAGATCGCCTATAACTCGTGTCGCAACCGGCATTGCCCGAAGTGCCAGGGCGCCGCCGCCCAGCGCTGGCTGGAGGCGCGCCAGGCCGAGCTGTTGCCGCTGGCCTACTACCATGTGGTGTTCACCCTGCCGGCGCGGATCGGCGACATCGCCTTCCAGAACAAGGCCGTGGTCTACGACCTGCTGTTCAAGGCGGCCTCGCAGACGCTGCTGACTATCGCCGCCGATCCCGCGCATCTGGGCGCCCGCATCGGCCTGACCGCCGTCCTGCACACCTGGGGATCAGCGCTCACCCACCATCCTCACCTGCACTGTATCGTGCCCGGCGGCGGTCTCTCGCTTGACGGCCAGCGCTGGGTCTCCTGCCGCCCCCGGTTCTTCCTGCCGGTGCGCGTGCTCTCCCGGCTGTTCCGCCGCCTGTTCCTGGACCAACTCGCCGCCGCCCATGCCGAGGGACACCTAATCTTCTTCGGTGACATCGCCGGCCTTGCGGACCGGGCCGCCTTCGCCGCCCGTCTGGCGCCGCTGCGCCGTGTGGAATGGGTGGTCTACGCCAAGCGTCCGTTCGCCGGCCCCGAGTCCGTCCTGGCCTATCTCGCCCGCTATACCCACCGCGTGGCCATATCCAGCAGCCGCCTGGTCGCCTGGGACGACAACGGCGTCACCTTCCACTGGAAGGACTACCGCCAGGACGGACCGGCGCGGCGCAAGCTGATGACCTTAGGCCCCGCCGAGTTTCTCCGCCGCTTCCTGATCCACGTGCTGCCCACCGGATTCCACCGCATTCGGCACTACGGCCTGTTCGCCAACACCACGCGCGCCGCCAACCTGGCCAAGGCCCGTGCATTGCTCCACGCGCCGGCTCCATCTCCGGCGCCCGACACCAGCTCCGAGACTGACGCTCCGGAAAAGCCCGCCAACCTTTGCCCGTGCTGCGGCGGCCGGATGATCCTCGTTGAGATCTTCCAGCGCGGTTGCTCGCCAAGCACTGCGCCCTCAAGGCCGGCGTTCAGGATCGATAGCTCATGACGCTCGCCGATCACGCCACCCGACACGGCAGACCTGCACTGCCGGCCCTACGCCGGATCGGCCAGCGCCTGCGCCAACATCCAGATCCAAGGGCTCCGCGACGCCAAAAACCCAGCCTGCAACGCGCCGCCACCGATGGCGCACCCGATAAATCCGTCCGTCAGCGCACCGCCACACGCGGCCAGCGTCCCAATGGGACCACCGCACAACTCAAATCCCCATAAGTCTCGCCGCCACCCCGCGGGTCAGCCTTCGAGCTTTCTCGGACACCCGCCTCCGTGAGCGATCCCATTCTCGCGCCTGGCGGGCATCCAAGAAACCTGAACA
>JAYTRF010000136.1:0-1555 GCA_043746375.1 Caulobacteraceae bacterium
CGTTCAGGTTGTTGGGGCAGACGCGGTTCGCGAAACGAAGCTGGCCACGCCCTCGTCGGGTGAACCCAGACCAGTGGCCCTCGCGGCGCACCGCGCGGGCCCTTTCGTTTTTGCGGGCTTTTGCGTCCGGGCGTCCTTATTGGATCGCGCCGGCTGGTCTTTGAAACGGTCTGGCGGACGCGAGGCTCTCTTGGCCTCAAAGGGAAGTTGAAAGAGCGATATGGACCGTCAGAACATCCGCATCAGGCTTCGCGCCTTCGATCACCGGGTCCTCGACCATTCGACCCGTGAGATCGTCAACACCGCCAAGCGCACCGGGGCGACCATCCGCGGCCCGATCCCGCTCCCCACGCTGATCGAACGCTTCACCGTCAACCGCTCGCCGCACATCGACAAGAAGTCGCGCGAGCAGTTCGAGATCCGCACGCACAAGCGCGTGCTCGATATCGTCGATCCGACGCCGCAGACAGTCGATGCGCTGATGAAGCTCGAGCTTTCGGCCGGCGTCGACGTCGAGATCAAGCTCTAGGGGCGATTAGAAAGATGCGCACCGGAGTAATTGCGAAGAAGCTCGGCATGACCCGCCTCTTCGATGAGGCGGGGACCCATGTGCCGGTGACCGTGCTTAGCCTGGAAGGCTGTCAGGTCACTGCCCAGCGCACTCTGGAGCGGGACGGCTACGTCGCCCTTCAGCTGGGCGCCGGCGCGAAGAAAGCCAAGAACACGTCCAAGGCCATGCGGGGCCACTTCGCCAAGGGCCTAGTGGAACCCAAGCATTGCGTTGCCGAGTTTCGGGTGTCCGAAGATAATCTGATCGAGGTGGGAGCGGAGTTCACCGCCGACCATTTCCTGGCCGGCCAGAAGGTCGATGTCGCCGGCATGACCGTCGGCAAGGGTTTTGCCGGGGCCATCAAGCGATGGAATTTCGGGGGCATGCGCGCCACCCACGGCGTCTCGGTATCGCACCGCGCCCACGGCTCGACCGGCCAGCGACAGGATCCTGGCAAGGTCTTCAAGGGTAAGCACATGGCCGGCCATATGGGCCAGGACAATGTCACCACCCTCAATCTGACCGTGTTCCGCGTCGATGTGGAGCGCGGTCTTATTCTTATCAGGGGCGCCGTTCCGGGGACGGAGGGAACCTACGTTCGGATCCGCGACGCGGTGAAGATCGCGCCGCCCGCGAATGCGCCAAGACCTGGGGCCCTCAAGGGGGCTGCCGCTGATGCGACATCGGCCGACAGCGCCGCCTCCGAGGGGGAAGATGATCATATCCAGGCGCCGCAAGCATCCGACGGGGGCGACGCCACATGAAGATCGACGTGATCACGCTGGGTGGAGGCAAGGGCGACGGCTCGGTCGAACTGCCCGACGACATTTTCGGCATCACCGCCATCAGGGGCGACATCCTGCAGCGCTGCGTTACCTGGCAGCTGGCCAAGCGGCGCGCCGGCACCCACAAGATCCAGGTGCGCAACGAGGTCTCGCGCACCGGCAAGAAAATGTACAAGCAGAAGGGCACGGGCGGCGCCCGCCACGGCTCACGCCGCGCCGC
>JAYTRF010000137.1:0-6436 GCA_043746375.1 Caulobacteraceae bacterium
AGAGCGCGGCCGAGGCCCAGGAAAATCGCCCCGACCACGGCCGATCGCGTGTAGGGCAGGCTGACATGGCTGACGACTTCCCAGGTCGTGGCGCCAAGAGCCACGGCGGATTCCTTGAGCTCCGCAGGCACCGCACCGAAAACGTCCCGCATTACAGCCGTGATGAACGGAATGACCATGATCCCCAGAATGATCCCGGCCGTCAGCATCCCGATGCCGATGGGTGGTCCCGTAAACAGCGGCCCGACTATCGGCAGAGCGCCCAGATGGTCACTCATCCACGGTTCGATGTTCGTGCTCACGAAGGGGACGAACACAAACAGCCCCCACATTCCGTAGATGATGCTTGGCACCGCCGCGAGCAGCTCAACCGCCGTGCCCACCGGCCCGCGTAGCCACTTTGGCGCCAGTTCAGTGAGGAAGATGGCTATGCCGAAGCTGATCGGCACCGCGATGAGGATGGCGATCGCCGAAGTGACCAGGGTCCCGTAGACCGGGATCAGCGCGCCGAACTGTCGGTTAACCGCGTCCCAGTCCGTCGAGTACAGGAACCGGACCCCGAAGGTCCTGAAAGCCAGCATGCCGCCCCAGAGCATGGCCAGCGCCGCTCCGCCGAGAACCGTCAGCACCAGGGCGGCCATCGCCCCAGTGAGGCCTTGAAAGACCCGATCGCCCATGCCCGAGAACCGTGGGGCGCCGGGCGCGCTGGCGGACGGGCTGGGCGGCGTGAAGCCTCCGAACTCGTCGCTGACGATGGACATCACTCACTCCGTCATGCCGCCAGCGCCGCGTGAGGGACGCCTGCCCGGCGGCCTGCCGCTCACAACGGACGGCTATTTGATCTCGCTCGCCCAATAGCGCTCGATCTGCTTCACTAGAACCGGCGGCAGCGACACATAGTCAAGAGCCGCGGCGTCGGCCTGCCCATGCTCCAGCGACCATTTGAAGAACTTCAACGCAGCCTGCGATTGGGCGGCATCCTTGGGATGCTTGTACATCAGAACGAAGGTCGAAGCCGCGATGGGATAGGCGGTCGCGCTTGGCGCATTGGTCATCACCAGATCGAAATCCCGGCTGTGAGCCCAGTCAGCGGTGGCCGCGGCAGCCTGGAACCCCGCGATCGTCGGACCGACAAACCGGCCGGCGCGGTTCTGAACGAAAGCCCACCGCATGTGGTTTTGGATCACATAGGCGTATTCGACATAGCCGATCGAATTGGGAATTTGGTTGACGTAGGCGGCGACGCCTTCATTGCCTTTCCCTCCAACACCGACTGGCCATTTGATCGAAGTTCCCGCACCGACGTCCTTTTTCCAAACGGGGCTGATCTGGCTCAGATAGTACGCCCAGTTGTAAGTCGTGCCCGAGCCGTCTGAGCGATGGACCACGGTGATGGCCGCATGTGGCAGCCTGACGCCCGGATTGAGCTTGCGCATGATCGGATCGTCCCAGGTCTTGATCACGCCCAGGTAGATCGCAGCCAGAACCGGGCCGGTGAAGCGCATCTGCCCCGCCCCAACGCCGGCGATATTGACCACGGGGCTGATGGCGCCGATCGCAACCGGGAATTGCGCCAGACCCGATTGGGCGAGTTCCGCGGGGTCCAAGGGCTTGTCGGTTGCCCCGAACGTCACCGTCCCGGCCTTGATCTGGGCGATGCCGCCGCCTGAACCGATCGATTGATAGTTCACGCGATCGCCGAACTTCCCGCTGTAATCCGCCGACCATTTCGAGAGCACCGGGTAGACGAACGTCGAGCCGGCTCCGGTGATCTCGGCCGCGCCTGCGACGCCGCAGAGGGTTGTGCTTACGGCCGCGGCGACGACCGTGCGCCTGAGAATGTTCGTCCACATTTTGTGGCAGCTCCCTGAGGTGGAATTCGTCGGGCTTCGACGGGCAAGCCTCTTAGCGGCGAGTCATGACAATCGTGCGACAGCTGCGCCAACGTTCGCTTGGAGCCCTGGGTTCCACGACTGTCGCATATCTGTCATCCAAATCACACGCAGCCGTCACATAACTGCGGCAGGTCTCTGTTCAGCCCCTCAGTCGATGGGCAAAGCGGGGACCTCAGAAACCGATGACATGCAAAAACTCGTTGCTTGGCGGAGCGGCCTTGAGCCTATTTCTCGCCGCCGGCCTTGGCGGCGGCGCGCAGGCCAAGGTCGTGCGCCATCATCGCAGCCTGGCGCAAACCGCCCAGTCTTCATCGCAGAACGCGCTAAAGGATGAAGTCCGCGAACTGAAGGCGCAGGTCGATGCCCTGCAGTCCTGGCGCGACTCGCAGGCCTCCGCTCAGGCGCAGGCGGACTCCCAATTGCAACAGGTTCGCACGCAGCTCGCCGACACCCAGGCGCGAGAGCAGGCGGCGGAGGCGCAACTCCAGACTCAGATCCAAACGCTGCCGGGCGAAGTGCGGACAGCAGCCGCCGCCGCCGCCCCAAAGACCGACAGCCTCCACATCAAGGGAGTAAGCCTCACCTTGGGCGGCTTCGTGGCGGCCGAGTCGATTTATCGTTCGAAGAACATGGAGGCGGATATCGCCTCCAACTTCAACGCCATTCCGTACGGAAACAATTCAGTCGGCCGCACGCATGAATTGCGTTTCACCGGCCGCCAGAGCCGGATCACGGCTCTGGTGCAGGGCGACGTCAGTCCCACGGTACATCTGGCCGGCTACGGTGAGTTCGATTTCCAGAGCGCCGCTCAGACGGCCAACTCCAATCAGACCAACTCCTACAATCCGCGTATCCGTCAGATCTATGCAACCATCGACTGGGACACCGATAATGGCGGGTGGCATTTCCTGGCCGGGCAAAACTGGTCGCTGGCGACGATGAACAGCAAGGGGATCACCCCGCGCAACGAACTGACGCCGCCGCAGATCGACGCTCAGTACGTGCCCGGCTTTGTTTTCGCCCGGCAGCCACAGTTCCGCATCGCCTATGACTGGAACAAGCAGGTCTGGGTCGCGGTTTCGCTGGAAAATCCGCAGACGACGTTCTTCAACAACGGCAAGTTCATTCCTGGCGTGACGCCGGTGATAAGCGGGCCGGCCGGCTCGGGGTTCAATTCGATCAACACCCTGTCGCTCAACCACGTGCCCGACGTGATCGCCAAGGTCGCGTTGGAGGAGAACCTCTCAGGCCATTCCCTCCACCTGGAAGCCTTCGGCATTTACCGCGATCTTTATGAGCGGCTGAACACCGCCGGGGTGGTCAGCAACAACGATACCGCGGCGGGCGGCGTCGGCGGCGGGGCCGTCCTGACGGTAGTGCCCAAGGTTCTCGACCTGCAGGTTTCGGCGCTCTACGGCAGCGGCATCGGACGCTATGGCGCCGCCGGTTTGCCGGACGCGACTTTGAGCACCGACGGCACGTTGCACCCCATTCGCGAACTCGATGTGTTGTTCGGGGGCACTGTGCACGTCAATCCGCAGCTCGACATCTACGCCTTTGCCGGCGAGGAACGTGAACAGAGGGCAGCCTACACCAACGGGACCATCTTCAACGGCCTTGGCAATCCCAACTACATCAACACCGGCTGCCAAATCGAAGGATCAAGCGTCTGCGTCGGCAACACGCGGTACATCGACCAGGCGACCGTCGGTTTCTGGGACAAGCCGTATCAGGGCCGCTTTGGCCGCATCCAATGGGGCGTCCAGTACTCCTACACCGAGCGGCACGCCTTTGCTGGCGTGGGCGGCGCACCGAGCGCCAACGAGAATTCAGTCTTCACCAGCTTCCGCTACTACCCGTTCTGATCTCCAAGCGAATCATCGAGACACGGCTGGGCGAAGGGTTCGACCGAGCGAAAGCACGCGGTAAAAGTTGAGCCCGCGCCGAAGTCGCTCTCGACATAGAGCGCTCCCCCGTGGCGGTTGACGATGTGCTTGACGATGGCGAGGCCCAGACCCGTACCGGCGTGCTCACCGCTCTTCTGGCCTTCTACACGGTAGAAACGCTCGGTCAGGCGCGGAAGACTAGTCCGCGCAATGCCAGGGCCTCCATCCCGCACGCCGATAGCGAAATATCCCGGCGCGGCGGTCAAGGTCGGGACAAGCAGTGAGTGTGTTGTTTCGCCGGACCCGCGCTGCGATGGGGTCGGCAGTTCAGGCAAGTGCGTCACCTCGATTTCGACCATACCGCCTTTCGGCGAATACTTGAGCGCGTTCTCGGCCAGGTTCTGAACAACCTGGATGACTTGGTCTCGATCGCCGACGATCATCGCTACGCCTGGGGCTGGAAGCCGACGATTGAATTGGACGCCGCGGTTTTTCACCTGCGGGCCGAGGGCGTCCAGGACATCGGCCGCCGCCTGCGCCAGATCGACCTCGCCGGCCGGCGGCAGGTGCTCAGATTGCTCGATGCTAGACAGGCTCATCAGATTTTCGATCAACCGCCGCATGCGGTCGGCCTGAGCCTGCATGATCGGCAGGAAGCGATCCCGGGCGGCGTCATCGTCACGCGCATGGCCACTCAGCGTCTCGATGAAACCGCTCAGCGACGCCAGCGGCGTCCGAAGCTCGTGACTGGCGTTGGCGAGAAAATCCGCCCGCAGGCGCGCATTGGCGACGGCGTCGGTTTCGTCGCGAAGTGTCAAGATGGCGAGGGGCGGCGTTCCCGCCTCGTCGGCCGTGAGCCTGGCCGCCCTTGCGCGCCACTGGCGGGCTTGGCCGGGACCGAGCAGGAAAGCCGCTTCGCCCGCGCCTTGGCCAAACAGAGCTTCGTCGACAGCCTGCAGCACCTCGGGCGCGCGCAGGGCTGTCGCAAGCGGACCCTGCGCGCGCTCGATGGGCAGAACCTGGCGCGCCGCGGCGCTCGCGAACAGAAATCTCTGGCCAGAGAGGTCGCCTTTGGCTGCGCCCGTCACCAGCAGCACCGGCTCGGGCAACCCATCGAGCATCGCTTTGAACTGGGAGTTGACGTCCACAACCCCTGCCCCGGCGCGGTCCGCCTCCCCCACTGGCCCCTGGTCCCCCTGGGATAATCTCCGGGCCGCCAGCACCACGCCCAGAGCGCCGATTCCGCAAGCGCCCGGGATCGCGAAGGCGAGTGGCGACTGGCCACTGATCCCCAAAGCCAAAAACCCGACCGCCCCCGCAGTGGTCAAAATGACGATGGACGCAGCCCCCTTTGGAAAGCGGGACGATTGAGATTCATTGCCGCGAACCATGGCCTCTCCCGCACGCAACCCGGCGCCGGCAAGCTAGCGCCGAAGTGGGCGGACCTCGCAATATAGATCGCAGCGCCATGACACAGCCATGACATGGAAAGAGCGAGTCCGGTTGAGAACCAGAAGATGCCAAGCGCACTTTAATGCGAACGCAGAATGCCCAACCGTCTGTGACACCCGGCCAAGCGGCTGATACGATCTCCACGAGCACCATTTCGCTATGAGGAAAGCTGTTTGTCCCAGTTCCCGACCCTGCTCAGCATCGTCGCCCTCACGGCTTCGCCGATGGCGGTGCACGCAGAGACCGCTCCGACCCCGCCCCGGGTGGAGCACGCGAGTGGCTCCGCCGAAGCGAAGGCCGCCCAGGACCAGCGTTATGGGCCGATCACCTTGCCGGCGCATGACGACTTTACAAAGACGGTTGTCGACTACGGCTTCGCGCCCCGCGGCCTGATGGCCTCGGTGGGCTACGTATGCGTGCCCGACGGACATCCGCTCGATTCCCCCGGCGCCGACACCGACGGATCTTCGAGGTTTGGTCGCCAGGACGAGCTGGTCGGAGCGGCGCTGAACTACGCTTTCAAATAGGCTGGGCCCAGCGCCCCCGGCGGCGCGTCAGTCTCGATCGCCGTGATAGCGCAGCGTCAGCTCGCCGACCCCCGCAGCGACGTTGAGGCCGGTGGTTCCCTCGATGCTGAGCGGCTGAAGCGTGAAACTGTGGTCCAGGCCGCCGTCGGTGAGCGCCCAATCCACGCGCGGTACAGAGTGTCTGCGCCCCCGAGGCCTGATGTCAGTCTGCAGCGCGCACAGGTGGTTGATCGTGCGGGCCAGGGCCGGTGGCGAGGGTGGCCGCAAGGCTCATCCCCTGCAGCATGCAGGCATCCGAATTCAGGTACTCCCAGCCACCGAAGCGGCCAATCGAATGGATGTCCAGGCAGGCGAGATAGCGCCGCAGGCGCGTGACAATGGCCGCCCGCTCACGCGTGTAGACGGGGTAGGCGTACTTGACATCGACGATCCGGGTTTCGGCGACGTCGCCGCGCCTGTCTATGAGGTCCATGTCGATCAGCCAGTCGACCGTCATGCGCCGCAGGGCGTCGTCGCTTGGCGCGGGCTTGTAGGGCGAATGGGCGATCTCGCACATGATCGCATGGGCCGGTCTGCGTCGCAGGCTCGGGGAGGAGGTGTGATTGAACGCTATCTTGTGCGGTGGAACATCGGCATCGGCTACATAGATTCGCTGTGGCTGGTCGCCGAGCGGCCT
>JAYTRF010000138.1:0-5951 GCA_043746375.1 Caulobacteraceae bacterium
GCCGACGTCATCGCCTGGTCTCTATGGCGAAGAGCCCATCAGGCCGCAGCGCGACGCGCTCACGTCCAAACACGAACACAGCTGCAACTGTAATGCTAGGACTCGAGTGCACGGCAGAGGTGGTTGACGGCGGCAAGCCAACGGCTAAGCTTGGCCCTGCTCGCAGGAAGGGGCAAAGTTCATGCGAAGACTTCTCACCGCCGCGCTGACGGTCGGTCTGGCCACCGCGTCGCTGGCGACGCCCGCTTTGGCGCAATACGGGATGGACCGTAACGGGCCGCGCAACGCCATGACCCCTGATCTGCCGAAATGCGCGCGGCCGCTGGGCGTGGCCGCCGTGCGCGAGCCTGATCGCGACTGGTGGACGGCGTTGGGACTTTCCAATCCCGAGGCGATCATCAAGTTCTACGCCCTAAGATCGGGCTGCGTGCGGATCGTCGATCGCAACGGCGGTCTGGCGATGCGCAACCAGGAAGCCGGCCTCAACGCGTCCGGCGACCTGCAGCGAGGCTCGAACCTGGGCCGAGGCCAGGTGCTTGCAGCCGACTACTTCATCATTCCGGACATCGTCACCCAGAACGCCAACTCCGGTGGCAGCAATCTGGGCGGACTGGTCGGCGGTTTCTTGCCCGGCGGCTTTGGCGCACTGGCGGCGGGAATCCACACGAACAGTTCAGAGGCCCATGTCCTCATCACTCTGACCGACGCGCGCACCACCGAGCAGTTGCACATAGCCGAGGGCGCGGCCAAGAAGACCGACGTTTCTTTCGGCGGCGGCGGCGGTTTTGGCGGCTGGGCGGGCTTTGGGGCCTTGGCCGGCAGCGGCTATACCTCGACTGATATCGGCAAGGTGATCATGGCCGCCTATTTCAACGCCTTCACCGACATGATCGAGTACATGCAGGCCCAGGCCCCCGGTCAAGCATCGGCCAACGCGCCGATAGCCGCCCAGAAAACGACAACCCAGGTTCAGCTGCGCGGCGAGCCGGCGATCAGCGCGCGCATTGTCTACACGCTTCACGCCGGCGCCCTGGTTTATCCGACGGGGCAGCGCAATGGCGTGTGGATGGAAGTTGACGACGAAAACGGCAACCGCGGCTGGATGTCTTCGGCCTACGCCACACCAAGGTAGCTGCGCTGGATCAGTGGAAGTCGCGGCTGCGGACGAGGCGCGGCGCCGGCGATGGACCAGCCATCGGGCCTTTCGGGCTTTTCATCCGCGCCAGATGACCGGTGAGGTCGGTGAAGCGCTGCGCGACCACGTGGATCACATCGCCGGCGCGCTGCAGGCGGCCATGGACGACAAGGAAGGCGGCGCTCATCACCGTGCGGCGGTGAGTGGTGAACACATCCTTCCAGACCACGGCGTTGGCAGAACCGGTCTCGTCCTCAAGGGTGATGAAGACCACGCCCTTAGCGGTTCCGGGGCGCTGGCGGATGAGCACCAAACCGCCGACGGCGACCGGCGCGCCGTCGTCCCTGTCCTTCAGCCGCGCTGCGGCGACCGCGCCCAGCTGGTCAAGCAGCGGGCGGAAGAAGCCACACGGATGGGCCTTCAACGACAGGCTGGTGGTGCGGTAGTCTTCCATCACCTGGGCCGGCAGGCTCATCAGCGGCAGCTCGACCTGGCTTTCCGCCGGACCGCCGAGCACAGACAGCAACGGCGCGCCGGCGGTGGCCCGCAGCTGCGCCGACAGGCCCTTCACCGCCCAGAGCCCGGCGCGTCGGTCGAGACCGAGCGAGCGCAGCCCATCGGCCTCGGCGATGAGTTCCAGCGTCCGCCGCGAAAGGTCAGCGCCACGGGCCAGTTCCTCGAGGCTCCGCGCGCCCGCGGCCCGCGCCAGGATCAGGCGGCGCCCCTCTTCCTCAGCCAGGCCCTTGATCTGCCGCAGCCCCAGCCGCACCGCCTTGCCCCCGCATAAAGGCGAGGCAGGTTGCTTTTCCTCCAAGGTGCAGTCCCAGGCGCTCAGGGTGATATCGACGCCGCGAACCTCGACTCCGTGCTCGCGCGCATCGCGGACCAGCTGGGCGGGCTGGTAGAACCCCATCGGCTGGCTGTTGAGCATCGCCGCGCAAAAGACGTCGGGGTGGTGGTGCTTGAGCCAGGCCGAGACATAGACCAGCTTGGCGAAGCTGACCGCGTGGCTTTCGGGAAAGCCGTAGGAGCCGAAGCCCTCGATCTGGCGAAAGCAACGGCCGGCGAATTCCGGGTCGTAGCCGCGGGCGACCATGCCGGCGACGAACTTGGCTCCATAGACCCCGACATCGCCGTAATGGCGGAAGGTGGCCATGGCGCGCCGCAGGCCGTTGGCCTCCTCGGGGGTGAATTTGGCCGCCTCGATCGCCAGGCGCATGGCCTGTTCCTGGAACAGCGGCACGCCCAGGGTCTTGCCGAGCACGCTTTCCAACTCATTGACCGGACCATGTTCGGGGGCCGGCGCCGGATAGGTGACCACTTCGGTGCCCTCGCGGCGGCGCAGATACGGATGGACCATGTCCCCCTGGATGGGACCGGGCCTGACGATGGCCACCTCGATGACCAGGTCGTAGAATTCGCGCGGCTTGAGGCGCGGCAGCATCGACATCTGGGCCCGGCTCTCGACCTGGAAGACGCCGACGGAATCAGCGCGGGACAGCATCGCGTAGACATCGGGATCTTCGTGGGGGATGTCGGCCATGTCGGCGATGACCACCCCGTGGTCGGCGGCCAGCATGTCCAGCGAACGCTTGATCGCGCTCAGCATGCCCAGGGCCAGCACATCGACCTTCATCAGGCCCAGCGCATCTATGTCGTCCTTGTCCCACTCGATGAAGGTGCGATCCTTCATCGCCCCATTGCCGATCGGCACGGTTTCGTCCAGGCGCCGGCGGGTGAGGATGAAGCCGCCGACATGCTGCGACAGGTGGCGCGGAAAGCCCAGTAGCTGGGCGGCCAAGTCGGTGGCCCGATGGATCTGGGGGCTTTGCGGATCCAGGCCCACCTGTCGGATATGGTCGTCAGGCAGGCCGTCGCCCCAGCTTCCCCAGACGGTCCCGGCCAGGGCGGCGGTGACGTCCTCGGTCAGGCCGAGCGCCTTGCCGACACCGCGGATGGCGCTGCGCGGGCGATAGTGGATGACCGTCGCGCAGATCGCCGCCCGCTCGCGGCCATAGCGCTCGTAGATGTACTGCATGACCAGCTCACGCCGCTCATGCTCGAAGTCGACGTCGATGTCGGGGGGCTCGTCCCGCTCCCGGGAGATGAAGCGGGCGAAGAGCACGTCGTGCTTGGGCGCGCACGGGTCGACGGCGGTAATCCCCAGGCAGAAACACACCGCCGAATTGGCCGCGGAGCCGCGCCCCTGGCAGAGGATGCCCTGGGCCCTAGCCCATTTGACGATGTCGTGGACGGTGAGAAAGTAGTTGGGATAGTTCAGTTCCTCGATCAGCTCGAGTTCCTGGGCCAGCAGGGCTCGAACCTTGGGCGGCAGCCCTTCCGGATAGCGCCAGGCGGCGCCTTGCCAGGCCAGATCGGCCAGATGGGCGATGGCGGTCTTGCCGGGCGGCACGGGCTCGTCCGGATATTCGTATTTGAGTTGCGAGAGATCAAAACCTATGCGAGCGGCGACCTCGCCCGTCCGCTCGATGGCGCGTGGCCAGCGGGAAAACAGCCGTGCCATCTCGGCGGGCGATTTGAGGCGCCGCTCGGCGTTGGCCTCGAGCCGCAGGCCCGCCTCGGTGATCGTGCACTTTTCGCGGATGCAGGTGAGAACATCCTGCAGAGGGCGCCGTTCGGCGGCGTGATAGAGGACATCGTTGACGGCGATCATCGGCGCGGCGCACCGCGCGCCCACCTCGTCGAGCCGCGCCAGCCGCGCCAGGTCCCGCGCGCCATAGCCCCGGGCTGCGGCCAGCCACACGCGCCCTGAAAACTCTCCAGCCAGGCGCGTCAGCGAGCCTTCGAACGCTTCGTCGAGATTGGGCGGAGGAATGACCAGGATCAGCTGGCCGGCGCCGTGGTCGATCAGGTCGGGGCCGGTCAGGCGGCACTCGCCCTTGCGGCTCCTTCGCTGGCCGACGGTGAGCATCCGCGTCAGCCGGCCATAGGCTTCGCGGTCGGTGGGGTAGCAGAGCACGCTGGGAGTGCCGTCGGCGAAGTCGAGCCTGGCGCCGGTCAGCACGCGCTGGCCGATCTCGCGGCCCTTGGCCCAGGCGCGGACCACGCCGGCCAGGGTATTGCGGTCGGCGACGCCGATGGCCGCCATGCCAAGGCCCCTGGCTTCCTCGACCAGTTCGCCTGGATGTGACGCCCCCTCCAGGAAACTGAAATTGCTCGTCGCCTGCAGTTCCGCGTAGGTCAAAACTCTTCTCCCCTTGCTGGACAAGGATTGAAGGCGTCCTTTGACTTCATCCGAAGAGGCCGTGGAGCCACCAGCGGGGGGGGACGGGGGCGCTGTAGAGGCCGGCGCGGAACAGCCAGAATCGGGCTCCAGCCTCATCCTCGACTCGGTAGTAGTCGCGGACGTGGCCTGGCCCAGACTCTCCCGGGGCCAGGCGCCACCACTCCTGGGCCAGGCGTTCTGGACCCTCGGCGCGGCGCACGCGATGGGCGAGGCCGCGCCAGCGGAAGACGATCGGCGGATCGTCGGGGACCGGGGCCATGGCCTCGATCGGCTCTGGGCGGGTGAACAGGCGCAGGGGCCGCGGACGGCCGGCGTCCCAGCCGTGGCCGGCGCCGGGCGACAGCGGCGGGCGTCGACTGACCGCGCGCTCTGGGATGTGGCTTGGATGAGCCTCGTCGCGCCACACGCGGCCATCGCCCAGCCGGTTGGCCAGCCGGTCGACCAGCGGCGCGACGTCGGGGCCGGAGGGGCCCCTGCCGCCGCCGATCAATTCCCCCTGCGCATCGCCGAGCCGCTCGACGCCATCGGCGGACAGGGTGACCACCTCGATCCCGAAACCCGGATCGATGGTTTCCAGGCGGGGGGCGAACAGGCGCCCGATGCGCTCCGCCTCGCGGCCGGCCATGGAAAGGCCGACGGTCAGGGTTAGGGCGGCGCCATCGACGCGGTGGAAGCAAAGCTCGAAACGCCGGGCCCCCCGCCCCTCCCGCTCCAGCTGGGCGCAGAGCAGACGGGCGACATCGACACTGACGCGGGCCAGATCCTCGGGCGTGCTGATCGGCTCGACGAAGGCCAGGCGCGCCAGCCAGGGGCTCGGCGGCCGGCGAAAGCTCAGCGCTTCCTCGCAGCGGCCGAGGGCCTCATCGAGACGCCGCACGATCGATGGGCCAAAGCGGCGGGTGAGCTGGACGCGCGGCAGGCCCATCAGCTGGCCGACGGTGGTCAGGCCCAGGCGAGCGATCTGGTCGGCGTCGGGCCCCGCCAGCCGCAGCGCGTGGACCGGCAGGGGGGCCAGATGCGCCGCCGTATGGCCGGCGGGGGCAATGGTGTCGGCTGGGCCGAAATGGGCCAGAGCCCAGGCGCAGCCCGGCGTATCGGCGACGGCGGCGCGGGCGGCGATATGGTTCTTTTCCAGGCGCGCCAGCAGGTCGGCGAGCATGGCCCCCTCGCCGTTCCACAGATGCGCGGCCCCGCCGATATCGAGATAAAGACCGTCGGGGGGATCTGGGGCCACGGCCGGGGAAAAGCGCACGCACCAGTCGACAAGCGCAGCGAGGGCCGCGGCGTCGGCCTCGTCGTCCGTATCGGCGCTGGTCAGCTCGGGAACCAGGGCGGCGGCGTCCGTCGCCTTCTGGCCGACGAAAAGCCCCAGCTTCGCGGCCCGCCCGTCCACCGCCGACAGCCGGCGAACCCCCCGCACTGTGGCGATCAGGACGAAGGGCTGGGCATCCTTCTGCTGGGCGGCTTCACCCGGCGAGGCGCAGGGGTTGCGGCGTTTCCAGTTGGCGATCGCCCAGTTCGGCGACCACACGCAGAGGATACGCGCCATCACTCTTCTCCATCGTCCAT
>JAYTRF010000139.1:0-2559 GCA_043746375.1 Caulobacteraceae bacterium
CGTAGAAACGGCCTGCGGACGGGCCATCGACGGCGCCCATCACGCCTCCTCGGCGAACAGTGTCGCTTGGCGCGGCGGCGCGGCCGGCGCGGTCAAGCCCAGATGCAGATAGGCCTTTCCGCACGCCAGCCGTCCGCGCGGCGTCCTCTGGATGTAGCCCTGTTGCATCAGGAACGGTTCGATCACGTCCTCCACCGCATCGCGCGCCTCAGCGATGGCGTAAGCCAATGTCTCCACCCCCGCAGGCCCACCGCCATAGTGCTCGATCAAAGCGGTGAGATAGCGCCGATCCAGCGAGTCGAGCCCCGCCGCGTCGACCTCAAGCCGGGCCAGCCCGCGCGCGGCGCAGGCGCGGTCGATGAGCTCCGCACCCTCGGCGGTGGCGAAGTCCCGCACCCGGCGCAGGAGCCGGCCGGCCACGCGGGGCGTTCCCCTTGCCCGTGCCGCGATCTCCGCGGCGCCGTCGGCGGAAAGGTTGACGCCCATCTTTCCAGCGCCCTGGCTGAGGACCTTCTGCAACTCTTCCGGCGTATAGAAATTCAGCCGCAATGGAATGCCGAATCGGTCGCGCAGCGGCGTCGCCAGCAGGCCGGCCCGGGTCGTCGCAGCCACCAGGGTGAAGGGCGAGAGATCGATGCGGATGGACCGGGCCGACGGCCCATCGCCGATGATCAGGTCGAGGGCATGATCCTCCATGGCCGGGTAAAGGATTTCCTCGACGTTGGCCGCCAGGCGATGGATCTCGTCGATGAAGAGGACGTCGCGCGGCTCGAGATTCGTCAGGATCGCGGCCAAGTCACCGGCCTTGGCCAGCACCGGGCCGGAAGTGGCGCGGAAATTGACCCCCAGTTCGCGGGCGACGATCTGCGCAAGGGTGGTCTTGCCAAGGCCGGGAGGGCCGAAGAGCAGCACATGGTCCAGTGCCTCTCCGCGGCTTTTGGCGGCGTCGATAAACACGCGCAGGTTGGCCTTGGATTGCGCCTGGCCGACAAACTCGGCCAGGGTCTGTGGCCGCAGCGCCCGGTCAGCGCCTTCCAGCGGGGCCGGATCGCCGGAGACCAGCCGGGTCACCGGCCAAGCTCCTGGAGGGCGGCTTTGATCAGCACCCTCTCATCGGCGCCTTCGCCCAGACGCAGCGCCGCCTGATCGACGACACGGCGCGCGGAAACCTCGGCCACGCCCAGGCCCATCAGCGCCGATACCGCCTCGCCGGCGGCGGTGGGCGGCGCGGGGCTGGAAGCAGCGGCGTGGAAGGCGGCCACGGAACCGTCGGTGATGGGCCTGTCCTTCAGTTCGGTGACGATACGCTGGGCGAGTTTGGGGCCAACGCCGTTGGCTCTGGCGACAGCCGCCTTGTCTTCTCGGGCCACCGCGGCGGCGAGTTCGGCCGGCGTGAACACGTCAAGCACGCCCAGAGCCGCTTTGGGGCCGACCCCCTGGATCGCCTGCAGAACCACAAAGGCCCGCCGTTCCTCGCGGGAAAGGAACCCATAGAGCCGCATCCCGGCCGATTCTGTCCATTGGGTCTCGACGTGCAGCAGGGCTTCGTCGCCCGGCCCGGGTAGGCGCGTGAGCGTGCGCGACCCGCAACGGACCACATAGCCAACGCCGCCGACATCGATCAGAGCGTCTTCCTCCGCAACTTCGGCGACCATGCCGCGCAGTCGCCCAATCATGCGGCGGCTCCGAGGCGCCTCGCTGTGCGGGCGTGGGCATGGGTGATCGCGACCGCCAGAGCGTCGGCAGCGTCGGCGGTCGGCGCGCCGGCCGATGGCAACAGCCGGGCGATCATGAACGCGACCTGGTGCTTGTCGGCGTTGCCAGTCCCCACGACCGCCTTCTTGACCACCTTGGCGGCATATTCGGCCACCGGCAGCCCGGCGCGGGCCGGCGCGATCATCGCTGCGGCCCTGGCGTGGCCGAGCTTCAGCGTCGATGCGCCATTGGCGGTCATGAAGGTTTCCTCGACGGCCGCTTCATCGGGACCGTGCAGGACGATGATCTCGCTGATCGCTTCGAACAGCACCAGCAACCGCTCGGCCAATCCCAGCGTGTCGCTGGGCGCCACCACCCCATGGGCGACATGAACCAGCCGCGAGCCTTCGACGGCTACCACGCCCCACCCGGTACGGCGCAGGCCCGGATCCAGGCCCAGGATGCGAATCGCGTTCATCATCTGTTCCGCCACCATCGCGCGGCGCGACGCTCAGGGGAAGCAATGTTACGGTTAACGAAGGGTTAGCGGCCGCAGGTGCGAGGCGCTCACCCCGCCAAACGGGCCATCTCCTCTTCGCTGATCTCGTCATTGGACCAGACGTTCTGGACGTCGTCTTCATCATCGAGAGCCTCGATGAGTTTGATCAGGGTGGCGGCAGGAGCGCCGGAGATCGACGTCGAGGTTTTCGGCTTCCAGATTACGCCGGTGGATTTGGCGGGGCCAAGGGCGGCTTCAAGGCCCAGGGCGACCTCGTTAACCTCCTCGAAGGCGGCGAAGACGACGTGGCCATCGGCATCGCTCTCGACATCCTGCGCGCCGGCGTCGATGGCCGCTTCCATGAT
>JAYTRF010000140.1:0-5377 GCA_043746375.1 Caulobacteraceae bacterium
AGCGGACGAGGCACGCCCCATGGGTTGTCGCCCACGCCATCCACCCCCGGGCCTGCGAATGGAACGAAGCGGAATTCATGCTCATAGGCAGCGGCGACAGCGGCGCCCATTTCCATCACCGTCAGCGATCGGGGATCGGCGGCATTGAGAACTTGCGTCGCCGGCTGGCCGAGCACGGTCAGGATCAACGCGGCGATGTTTACGGTTGCGCTGGTATGAAAGCGGCTCTTGCCTTCGTAGGCGACAGGAACCTGTCGACGTCCGTCGAGGATGCGTTTGACGAACCACCATTCGCGCAGGCTGTGCGAAGCCGGTCCATAGATCGCGCAAGGGCGCAGAATGGTCACCGGCGTTGCCGCGCCTTGGAGAAGCGCCTGTTCGAGAGCGACCTTGCGGGTGGAATAGGTTTGCGGGCCCGGCGTCACTGTCGGATGGTTTTCAGGGATGGGAACCGGGAGATGGGGAAAGCCGTTGGCTCGCGCCTCGTCAATGGTGCGGCCGCGTTCGTCGCGATAGACACTCGCCGAGGAGATGACCACAATTGCGCCGACCGTCCCCTGGACCTCCAGAAGCTGCCGGGCATGCGTTTCATCGAACGCCACGGCGTCGATAAGAGCATCGACACCCCCTCCAACGGCGGCGGCGAGGGCGCCGGGCGTCGATCGATCGAGCTGGATTGGCTCGACACCGAGGGCGATCAATTCGGGCGCCAGACCCGAGGGGTTTCTCTGCCCGCACCGGACGCGCCAATCCGCCGCCACCAGGGCCTTTGCCGCCGCATAGCCGATCTGGCCGGAACCGCCGATGATCAGCGCGGTCTTGGTCATCGCCGGCCCTCCTTGTGCTATGAGTCGATACCATGAACCGACTCCCTAATCTGCTGACCGGCCTGCGTCTGGTGCTGGCGCTGTTCACCTTCTTCGCCTTGGCCACCTCTGCTCTACTCAGCGACCGAATGACGCCCGCAACTCAGTTCGGGCTGGAGCGCTGGGCTTTCTGGGCGTTCGTCATCGCGGCGGTGACCGACTTTTTCGATGGCGCCTTGGCCCGCCGCCTGCACGCAACCACGGTCTGGGGCGCGATTCTCGACCCGATCGCCGACAAGGTGCTCGTCTGTGGCGTCGTGCTTGGCCTGCTGTCGCTTGGCTCGAATGCGCCGGTGGCGATACCTGCCGCACTGATCCTGTTTCGCGAATTCACGGTCAGCGCGCTGCGCGAGGCGGCGGCGGGAAGGGGGGTCTCCCTGCCCGTGACCCTGCTGGCCAAATGGAAGACCACTTTGCAGCTGGTGGCGCTCGGCGCGGAATTAGCCGTAGCCTGCTGGACAGCACTGGGGCTCCCAGCCGACCCGGCCATTCAGGGTCCAGCCAGCCTTATTGCGCACGGTCTGCTGTGGCTGGCGGCGTTCATCACCCTGATCACAGGCGCGCAATATTGGGAACAGGCGCGTAAAGCGCTGGTCAGCCCCTCTACGACATCGGATTAGCCGCTGGCGGCGGGTCGGGCAGGGGGATGAATTCGTTTTTGTCGAAGTCCGGCAACTTCATCCGGCCGGCGCGCCAGTCGGCCTTGGCGGCCTCGATCCGGTCGCGCGACGAGGAGACGAAGTTCCATTCCACGATGCGCGGCCCGACGGGCTCGCCACCCAGGAGCATGACCTCGGCCTCATCAACGGCGGTAACCAGAACCGGCTGACCTGCGGCGAAGACAACCATCTGCCCGCGCCCGAAGGCCTGGCCGTCGATCTCGATCGATCCCGCCGCGACGAAAGCCGCGCGTTCGGGGTAGTCGGCCGGAATCTGCGCCCGGCCGCCCGCCTGCAACCGCCAGTGAACATAGAACATCGGCGAGTGGGTTCTGACATTGGCCCGCGCGCCAAAACCCTCGCCGGCGATCAGCCGCGCCCAAAGGCCGTCGCCCGACTGGTAGGTCGGCAGGTCGGCAGGTTCGTGGTGGGCGAAGGCCGGCGCGACATCCTCCTGCCCATCTGGCAGGGCGACCCAGGCCTGGATGCCGTGCAGGGTTCCGCCGTGGCGTCTGAGGGTTTCGAACCGCTCGGAATGGGTGATGCCCGCGCCGGCTGTCATCCAGTTCACCTCGCCCGGGACGATATCGACTTGCGAGCCGACGCTGTCGCGGTGGGTGATCTGACCCTCAAACAGGTAGCTGACGGTGGAAAGACCGATGTGCGGATGGGGCCGCACGTCGACATTGCGCGGAAAGCCCGCCGGCATCGGGGCAGGGCCAAAGTGATCGAGAAACACGAAGGGGCCGACCATCGGATGGGGCGCGTAGGGCAGCACCCTCCCGACCTTAAAGCCGCCAAGATCATGGCGGCGTGCGTCGATGACGAGCTCAATCATCGCCGCCCGTCAACAGCCCTGCGCCACGATCGCCCCGCCCATTCCCACGAAGCTTACTTTCCGGGGCGAGGGACCGAAACGCCGTAGCTGCCGTTTCCGTCGCCGCAGGCCACACCGACCGCAAACGGAATTCCACGCAGATTCACCGTCACGCCGGTCCTCGGCCCGGTGTTGAACTGGCAATAGGTCGTGGTATTCGCGGCGGACATCGCGGCCGCCGGAGCCGAACTCCCGAGCCTCATCGGCCCTGGGTTGCCGGCGTTCGCCGCGTCAAACGGGACGGCCGCGGCTGCGACGACAGCGCCGCAGGTAACCCATTTTGAAAGTCTCATGATCAAAGCCCCCGTTCGCAGCCCGGCGCCCGCCCCATTTAGCGGCGCGGCGGGCCGCCTTGGTTACCAGGGCGCAAACTCGCTGTCGACACTGCGCCCCTGCAGAGGCCAAGCCCGCCGGCAGCGCGGCCGCCCCTAGGCGGAAACGGCCCATGCGCTTACGGTCACTCAGGCGGCCAAGGCGGTAGGGACGGTGGGCGGGATTCAGACATTCGCCGGGTGGCTGGTTGCGCACGAGCAGTTGCTCTCGGCGCTGGCCGCCCTGGTGGTCATCGGCGGCGTGGTCCTTTCTCCCGTCGGCCGGGGTCTGCGCGCGTTCATGCCTCGGCCGCGGGAGGTGCCCCCCGGAAGGCTAGACCAACAAACGGCCGGCGACCGAAACCTGGCTGGAGGGGCGTCAGAACATGGCATCGCTCAGACCGAGCTGCGCCGGTTGTCCATTTGCGTGCTGCCCTTCGCCAACATGAGCGGCGATGCCGAGCAGGAGTACTTCTCCGACGGAATCAGCGAAGACATCATCACCGACCTCGCCAAGGTGTCGGCCCTCACGGTGGTGGCGCGCAACACAGCCTTCCAGTTCAAAGGCCAGGCAGTCGACGTGCCGCGGATAGCCCGCCAGCTCGGCGTCGCTCACGTCCTCGAAGGCAGCGTGCGCAAGGTCGGCGAACGGGTTCGCATCACCGCCCAGCTGATCGACGGGGCCGCCGGCGACCACATTTGGGCGGAGCGTTGGGACCGTGACCTCACAGATATCTTCGCCATGCAGGACGAGATCTCGCAGGCGATCGTCGGCGCGCTTCGATTCAAGCTGCTGCCGGAGGAAAAACAGGCGATCGAGCGGCGCGGGACTGGCAGCCCCGACGCCTACAACCTCTATCTCATGGCCCGGCGCCAGTATGTTGCGGGAAACGCAGGCGACAGCCACCGCGAGCAGGAGGTCATTCGCCTTTGCCAGCGGGCTACTCAGATCGATCCTGGCTATGCGAGGGCGTGGGCCCTGCTGGCCAGGGCGCAGACCGCCCTGCGCTTCTATTACGGCAAGGCGGGTGACGACGGACTAGCGGCGGCCGATCGCGCGCTGATGCTCGACCCTGACTTGGCGGAGGCGCACGCGGTCAAGGCTGACCACCTCGCGCGCAGCGGCCACAACGAGGAAGCATGGGTCGAGCTGAGGGTCGCCCTTCGGCTCGATCCGCAATCCTATGAGGCGAATGCTTCGGCCGGGTACCTCAGTTTTCGCGAGGGCCGGTTGAACGATGCGATCGGCTTTTATGAGAAGGTTTCAGGTCTCAGCCAAAACGATTTCAGGGGCCCGGGAATGCTGATCACTTGCTACACCGCCCTGGGCGATCAGGCAGGGGCGCGCTGCGCCGCGGCCATGGCGCTCCCCCGCGTCGAAGAAGCGCTTGCCGGCGACCAGAGCAATGGCGCGGCTCTTGGCTGGGGTGTTATGGCGCTGGCGGTGCTCGGCCAAGCCGACCGCGCCAAGGACTGGGTCAGGCGCGCTATGCTGATCGATCCCGACAACATGAACATGCGCTACAATTTTGCCTGCGCATTTTGCGCCCACCTTGGCGATCGGGAGGCCGCTCTGGACCTCCTGGGACCTTATTTCGGGGCTACCTTGAGTGGCGACCTGAACCACGCCAGAGTCGATCCCGACTTGGCGCCGATCCGCGCCGATCCGCGTTTTGTGGCCATGGTCACAGATGCGGAGGCGCGACTGGCCGCTTCAGGCGAACCCAGACCCGACTCCTGATGACGAGAGGCTTCATGCGCCGCCGGCGCTGACGAGCCCCAGTGGGACCGCCGTTGCGTTCTTCACCGCCCGTATGACAATGCGACTTTCGATGTTGGAGACGAGGCCAAGGGATAGAATTTTGTCGCGCAGGAACCCGTCAAAAGCGTGCATGTCACGGGTGACGATACGCAGTTCGTAATCGGCCGCCCCGGTCACCGTTGCGCACTGGACGACCTCCTGCCAACCCTTCACCGATTGCTCGAACACATCCAGATTATCCTTGGTCGGCAGCGAGAGCTTGACCGTACAGTAAACCTCGAAATTCAGGCCGAGCCGCTCGCGATCAAGAATGGTGACGCGGCGCAGGATCACCCCATCATCCTCCAGCCGCTTGATCCGCCGCCAGCAGGGGCTCGAGGACAAGCCGACGCGCTCGGCAATCTCGGCTACCGAAAGGCTGGCGTCCTCCTGGATGAGGTCGAGGATGCGGGTGTCGACGGCATCGAGGCGATCAGACACAAGGCGGCCCCTTCTGTTGCGGTCAAATGTGGATGGCGTGGCCGAGAGCCTTCAGTGCAGCCTCGTGGAAAGCTTCCGTGAGCGTCGGATGGACGTGAATCGTCCCAGCAATGTCCTCAAGGCGGGCGCCCATCTCCAGAGCCAGGGCGAACGCGCCGGAGAGTTCGGAGACGTGGACGCCGACCGCCTGGGCGCCAAGTAGCCGGTGATCGTCGGAGCGGGCGACGACGCGCACGAACCCGCCGTCGTCCGCCGCACCCATGCTTAGCGCCCGGCCGTTGGCGCTGAAGGGAAAGACGCCGACTATCGGAACGTTGCCCGCCGCCTTCGCTTCGTCCGGCGAAAGGCCGGCGATGACGATCTCAGGTTCGGTGAAGCACACCGCGGCGATGGCGACGGGATCGAAGCGCCGCTTCGCCCCG
>JAYTRF010000141.1:0-6720 GCA_043746375.1 Caulobacteraceae bacterium
CTCGAAGAGCCGGTTGCCGCGCCGCGACTGGCAGTAGTAGTCGCGCTTGGGCGTGGAACGGCTGAGGATTTCGATCTGGCGATCATTCAGGCCGAAGCGGCGATAGATGGCGGCGATCTGCGGTTCGAGGGCGCGCTCATTGGGGAGGAAGAGGCGCGTCGGACAGCTCTCGATGATGGCCGGCGCGATCGCCGAGCCGTCGATGTCGGCCAGCGATTGGGTGGCGAAGATCACCGAAGCGTTCTTCTTGCGCAGGGTCTTGAGCCATTCGCGCAGCTGGCCGGCGAAGCCCTGGTCGTCGAGGGCCAGCCACCCTTCGTCGATGATCAACAGGGTCGGGCGACCGTCGAGGCGGTCCTCGATGCGGTGGAAGAGGTAGGCGAGGACGGCCGGCGCGGCGCCGGCCCCAATGAGCCCTTCGGTCTCGAAAGCTTGGATTTCGGCTTCGCCCAGACGCTCGGCTTCGGCGTCCAGCAGCCGCCCCCAAGGGCCACCCACGGTGTAGGGCGCCAATGCCTGCTTGAGGGCATTGGACTGCAGCAGGACGCAGAGGCCGGTGATGGTCCGCTCGGCGACCGGGGCCGAGGCGAGGGAGGTCAGGGCCGACCACAGATGCTCCTTCAATTCCGGGGTGACGGCCACCGCCTCCCGAGCGAGGAGGGCCGCGACCCATTGCGCGGTCCAGGCGCGCTCGCCGGCGTCATCGACGCGCGCCAGCGGTTGCAGGGCGACCGGTTCGGCCACGTCGTCGGCGAGGGCGCCGCCGAGGTCATGCCAGTCGCCGCCCATGGCCAGCGCCGCGGCGCGGATTGATCCCCCGAAGTCGAAGGCGAACACCTGGGCGCCGGCATAGCGGCGGAACTGCAGGGCCATCAAAGCGAGGAGCACGCTCTTGCCGGCGCCGGTGGGTCCGACCACCAGCGTGTGGCCGACATCGCCGACGTGGAGGGAAAGGCGAAACGGGGTTGAGCCTTCGGTCCGCGCGAAGAAGAGCGGCGGCGCCCCCAGATGCTCGTCCCGTTCCGGTCCCGCCCACACCGCCGAGAACGGCATCATATGGGCGAGGTTCAACGTCGAGATCGGCGGCTGTCGTATGTTGGCGTAAACATGACCGGGAAGGCTCCCGAGCCAGGCCTCAAGAGCGTTCACACTCTCACGCATGCAGGTGAAATCCCGCCCTTGGATGACCTTTTCGACCAGCCGCAGCCGCTCGTCGGCGAGCCGGGAATCCTCGTCCCAAACCGTCACGGTGGCGGTGACATAGGCCTGACCGACCATGTCGGAGCCGAGTTCCTGCAGCGCGAGATCGGCGTCCACCGCCTTGTTGGCGGCGTCGCTATCCATCAACACCGACGCCTCGTTGGTCATCACCTCCTTCAAGATCGCCATGATCGACTTGCGCTTGGCGAACCATTGGCGGCGGATGCGCCCCACCACCCTGGCCGCGTCGGTCTTGTCGAGACAAATGGCGCGGGTCGCCCAGCGATAGGGGAAAGCGAGGCGGTTCAGATCATCAAGGAGGCCTGGCCAGGTCTGGGACGGGAAACCCATGATCGTCAGCGTGCGCAGGTGCGCCCGCCCGAGCCGGGGCTCCAAGCCGCCGGTCAGGTCTTCATCGGCGAGGATGGCGTCCAGATGCATCGGCGTTTCTGGGACGCGCACCCGATGGCGGCGGGTCGAGACGCAGGCGTGCAGATAGGTGAGGGTCTCGGGGTCATCCAGCCACTCGGCCTCGGGCATGAAGCCCTCGACCAGGGCCAGGACCCGGTCCGTGCGATCGACGAAGCCGGCCAAGGCGCCGCGCCAATCGGCTCCGCCCCGCGCGCGGCCCTCGTAGAGCCAGGCCTCGGCCCGCGCGGCGTCCTCGGCCGGCGGCAGCCAGACGAGGGTCAGGAAATACCGGCTCTCGAAATGCGCGCCTTCTTCTTCGAACTGCGCTCGGCGTTCGGCGTCCACCAAGCTGGAGACCGGATCGGGAAACTCAGACGCGGGATAGCGGTTCGCCGCCTGGCGCTGCGCCTCGATGAAAATCGCCCAGCCGGAACCGAGGCGCCGCAGGGCATTGTTGAGCCGGGCCGTGATCGCCACCAGTTCGGCCGGTGTCGCCGAATCCAGATCCGGTCCCCGGAACCGCGCTGTCCTCTGAAACGACCCGTCCTTGTTGAGGATGACGCCCTCACCCACCAGCGCCGCCCAGGGGAGGAAGTCGGCGAGGCTTTGGGACTTGCGGCGATATTCGGCGAGGTTGAACATGGCTCGCCTCACGCCACCAGGTGTTGCGGGTAGCGCAGGTGACGGCGGACCACCTCGACGAAGGCGGGATCGCGCTTGGCGGCCCAGACGGCGGCGAGGTGACCGATCAGCCAGATCGCCGCCCCGAGGATCCACAGGCGAAGGCCGAGGCCCACTGCGGCGGCGAGGGTGCCGTTGACGATGGCGACGCTGCGCGGCGCGCCGCCCAGCAGGATCGGCTCGGTGAGCGCGCGATGGACGGGCGCGTAGAAGCCGGTGACGGGCTCGTCCATCACACCAGCGCCCCGCCGCCGAATGAGAAGAACGAGAGAAAGAACGAGCTGGCGGCGAAGGCGATCGAGAGGCCAAAGACGATCTGGATCAGCCGCCGAAAGCCGCCCGACGTTTCGCCGAAGGCCAGCGTCAAGCCGGTGACGATGATGACGATCACCGAGATCACCTTGGCGACGGGCCCCTGGACGGAGCTCAGGATCTGATTGAGCGGCTGCTCCCAGGGCATGTTAGAGCCGGCGGCCCAGGCCGGCGCGGCGAGCGCGGCGCAAACGAGAATGGCGACCGCCGTCCCGAGGCGGTGGCGAAGGCGGATGGGCATCTTCAGCAATCTCCAGCGGGGGTTAGGACGTAGTCGCCGCGCGGCCCAAGGCCCTCGACACGGGCGAGTTCGGCGAGGCGGCGGCCGGAACCGCGGCCCGCGAGGACGGCGATGAGGTCGATGGTCTCGGCAATGAGGGTGCGGGGGACGGTGACGACCGCTTCCTGGATCAGCTGTTCGAGCCGGCGCAGGGCGCCGATGGCGGAACCGGCGTGCAGGGTGCCGATACCGCCCGGATGGCCGGTGCCCCAGGCTTTGAGCAGATCCAGCGCCTCGGGGCCGCGCACCTCGCCAATCGGGATGCGGTCGGGACGCAGGCGCAGGGACGAGCGAACGAGGTCGGAGAGGGACGCCGCGCCGTCCTTGGTGCGCAGGGCCACCAGGTTGGGCGCCGCGCATTGCAGTTCGCGAGTGTCTTCGATCAGCACCACCCGGTCGCCGGTCTTGGCGACCTCGGCCAGCAAGGCGTTGACCAAGGTGGTCTTGCCGGTGGAAGTGCCGCCGGCGACCAGGATGTTCTTGCGGTCGCGGACGGCGGTTCGCAGCAGGCCCGCTTCATCGGCCGACATGATGTGGGCGTCCACATAGTCGATCAGCGTGAAGACGGCGACGGCGGGGCGACGGATGGCGAAACAGGGCGCGGCGACCACGGGGGGAAGGAGGCCCTCGAACCGCTCGCCGCTTCCGGGGAGTTCGGCCGAGACGCGCGGGGATCCGGCATGCACCTCGACGCCGACATGGTGGGCGACCAGGCGCACGATGCGCTCGGCGTCGGCCGGCGCGACGCGGGCGCCGGTGTCCTCCAGACCGCCGGTCAACCGGTCGATCCACAAACGCCCATCGGGGTTCAGCATCACCTCGACGACCGTGGGGTCCTCAAGATGACCGGCGATGGCGGGTCCCAAGGCGGTGCGCAGCATGCGCGCGCCCCGTGCGAAAGCCTCGGATCGGAAGGAGGTGTTGGTCACGAACAACCCCGGGAACTTGGCCTCGCGGCGAGGCCGATTGATCAGCGGAGTTGAGTAGAGAGGGCGGAATCGAAGATTGGCAACAAGGCCGATGGTGTCATCGCGGCCTGGCGTAGAAGGACAGGTGATCGGCGGTTCGGCCGATCAGGGAACCGCTGTTTCCGGGTCGACGCTCGGCTCGTCAGCACCGATATCGCGGGTGACTTCGTCGGCGAGGGTGTGGCCCTTGGCGAGGCGACGCCCCAAGGCTTCGACGAAGCCCTCGTAGCGTTCTCGCCCTTTCGCCTGGGCCGCCGCTTGGGCGGTATCTGGCAAAGGCGGTGTGCTGGTCAGCCAGAAGCGCACGAAAAGGGCGATGGCCTCATTGGAAATGGTGCCGTGGCGCTCCAGCCGCTCCATCTGCCGAGTCATGCGGTCGAGTCGCCTGGCCAGCGCCGCCTCCAGCCGGTCGGCGCCGTCCGGCGACAGATGCGAGGCCAGCGCCGTCTCCACCACCAGGGCCTGGGGAACCCGCTTGCGCGCCGCATAGTCGGCGAGCCTGCCGGCGAGGTCCGGCGGCAGGCGGAAGGTGTGTTTGGTGCGCACGGGCTCAGAGACCCATGTCGTCGGCCGGATCGAGCGTGACCTGGCGGGCGAGGGTGCGCATCTGGCGCTGCATCGCACGGACGCGCACGGCGTCATCGTCTGGATCGTCATTCGAGAGGTCGAACTCCTGGACGGGTTTGCGCGCCTCCGGTGCGATCTCCTCATGCTCAGGGAGTTCGGGTTCGCGGCGGATGCCGGCGTTGTCCGGATCGTTGGTCGCTTCGGCGCTCGGCGGCTCGACGATCGCGGTCGTCCAATCGTGGATGTCGCGAGGCGTGGAGACGCCCGGTCCATTCACAGGCGCGGTCGAGGGATTGGGCCTCGGCGGCAACAGGACGCGGGCCTGCAATTGCCGATCCTCATAGTAGCGGGCCTTCTTGGCGCGGATCGGATGACAGCCCGAGATCAGCACCAGTTCGTCGTCGGATGGAAGCTGCATGACCTCGCCGGGTGTCAGCAAGGGCCGGGCCGTTTCCTGGCGCGAGACCATCAGATGCCCAAGCCAGGGGCTCAGGCGATGGCCGGCGTAGTTTTTCATCGCCCGCAGTTCGGTGGCCGTTCCCAGCGCGTCGGAGACCCGCTTGGCGGTCCGCTCGTCGTTGGTCGCGAAGCTCACCCGCACATGGCAGTTGTCGAGGATTGAATTGTTCTGGCCGTAAGCCTTCTCGATCTGGTTCAGCGACTGGGCGATCAGGAAGGCCTTGAGGCCATAGCCGGCCATGAAGGCGAGCGCGCTTTCGAAGAAGTCCAGTCGGCCCAGCGCGGGAAATTCGTCGAGCATCAAAAGCACCCGGTGACGCCGGCCCTTTGCTTCCAGGTCCTCGGTCAATCGTCGTCCGATCTGGTTGAGGATCAGGCGGACGAGGGGTTTGGTACGGCTGATGTCGGAGGGTGGCACCACCAGATAGAGGGTCGCCGGACGGGCGCCTTCGACAAGATCAGCGATCCGCCAGTCGCATTGGCGCGTGACCCGCGCCACCACGGGGTCGCGATAGAGGCCCAAAAACGACATCGCGGTGGAAAGCACCCCCGAGCGTTCGTTGTCACTCTTGTTGAGGAGTTCCCGGGCGGCGCTGGCCACGACGGGATGCACGCCGCGCACACCATGATGCGCTGTCGTCATCATGGCCCGCAGCGTCGTCTCGATCGGGCGCTTGGGGTCGGAGAGGAAGGTGGCGACGCCGGCCAGGGTCTTGTCGGCTTCCGCGTAGAGGACATGTAGGATCGCGCCGACAAGCAGCGAGTGGCTGGTCTTCTCCCAGTGATTGCGTCGTTCCAGGGCGCCCTCGGGATCGACTAGGACATCGGCGATGTTCTGGACGTCGCGCACCTCCCATTCCCCGCGGCGAACCTCCAGCAGCGGGTTGTAGGCGGCGCTTTGCGAATTGGTGGGATCGAAGAGCAGCACCCGCCCGAACCGCGCCCGCCAGCCGGCGGTCAGGGTCCAGTTCTCGCCCTTGATGTCGTGAACGATCGCCGAACCTGGCCAAGTCAGCAGTGTCGGGACGACAAGCCCGACACCTTTGCCGCTTCGAGTGGGCGCGAAGCAGAGCACATGTTCTGGACCATCGTGGCGCAGATACGCCCCTCGCCAGCGACCGAGCAATACGCCATCTGTGTCGAGCAGGCCCGCTTGACGCACTTCGCGGGCATCGGCCCAACGTGCGGACCCATAGGTCGAGGCCCGCTTTGCCTCGCGGGCGCGCCACACCGACATCGTGACCGCCACCGCGATTGCGGCGAAGCCACCAGACGCGGCAATATAGGCGCCCTGGATGAAGATGTGGGGTGCATAGGCGTCAAAGGCGAACCACCACCAGAAGAAGGCGGGTGGCTGATAGACGGGCCACCCGAAGAGTTCGAACCAGGGGTGGCCGAGGCCGGGCTGGAAGGCCAGGCGCCAGGCCGTCCATTCCGTCGCGAACCAAACGAAGCCAAGGACAACGGCGCCGACGAGGAGCACCTGGCCCCAGAGGATCTTGGTCGCGGACATGACGACGAGGGAGGAAGGGTGTGTTGAGGGCGATCGGCAAGGCCCAACGGCTCACGATCGTGGACCTGGATGGCGTGGCGTGGGAATTGTGGGACGGCGAAGGACCGGTCGTGACTCATAGGCGACTTTTCGAACGTCCGCTTGCGGGAAGGACACTGGACACTAAATCGAGTTCGTCGGGAGCTGATATGTCCATGTGCCGTCACGAGGCTGACGCACGAACTGGCTCCCGCCTTGGGCCCTCAGGATCCGGCCAGCATCAGCCAATCGCGTCGATCAGGTCTGCGGTATCGAAGCTCAACAGGAACTGCGCATAGGATGTGCTGAAT
>JAYTRF010000142.1:0-7595 GCA_043746375.1 Caulobacteraceae bacterium
GTCGTCAGGTAGGCGTAGGCGCGCGCCTTTGCTCGGCCCACCCGCCCGCGCAACTGGTAGAGTTGGGAGAGCCCGAACATGTCGGCCCGGTGAACGATCAGCGTATTGGCGGTCGGGATATCGAGGCCGGACTCGACGATGCTGGTCGAAAGCAGCACGTCGTACGACCCGTCGTAAAAGGCGCTCATCACATCTTCGATCTGGGTCGGCGCGAGTTGGCCATGGCCGATGACGAACTTCACTTCCGGCGCCTGCTCTCTGAGGAACTTCGCCAGTTCCGGCAGGTCGGAGATTCGCGGGGCGACATAGTAGGTCTGTCCGCCGCGGTACTTTTCGCGCAGCAGCGCCTCGCGTATGGAGACCGGATCCCATTGCGTGACGTAGGTGCGAACCGCGAGGCGATCGACGGGCGGCGTGGCGATGATCGACATCTCCCGCAGGCCGGAAAGCGCCATCTGCAGGGTCCGCGGGATTGGCGTCGCGGTGAGCGTCATAACGTGCACCTCGGCGCGCAGTGCCTTGAGCGCCTCTTTGTGCTTGACCCCGAAATGCTGTTCCTCATCGACGACGACGAGGCCGAGGTTGTTGAAACGGACTTGCTTGGAGAGCACGGCGTGGGTGCCGATGACGATCTCGATCTGTCCATTGGCCAAGCCCTCGCGAGTCTCGGCGGCCTCGGCGGCCGGCACGAGCCTGGAGAGCCTTCGCACCCTGACCGGCCACCCCTGAAACCGATCTCGAAAAGTGGTGAAATGCTGTCGCGCGAGCAGCGTCGTTGGACAGACGATGGCCACTTGCCGGCCGCTCATCGCCATCACGAAGGCCGCACGAAGCGCCACCTCCGTCTTGCCAAACCCGACGTCGCCACAAATCAGCCGGTCCATCGGTTTGCCGGAGGCCAGGTCGCCCAGCACGTCGCCGATCGCGCTTAGCTGATCGTCGGTCTCCTCATAGGGAAACCGGGCGCAGAACTCGTCGAAAAGGCCATGGGGCGCTTCCGTCTCTTCGACTTCACGGGTCGCGCGCGCCGCGGCGATGGCGATCAAGCCCGCAGCCATCTCGCGCAGGCGCTCCTTCGCCCGCGCCTTTCGCGCCTGCCATGCAGCCCCGCCGAGGCGGTCGAGTTGTACGCCTTCAGTTTCCGCTCCATAGCGGGTCAGCAGATCAATGTTCTCGACCGGCAAGTAGAGCTTGGAGTCGGCGGCGTAGTGAAGCTCGAGGCAATCGTGCGGCGCCCCCTGCACTTCCAACGTCTTCAGCCCCTCGTAACGACCGATTCCGTTGTCGATGTGAACGACCAGATCCCCGGGCGTCAGGGCCGCGGCCTCGGCCAGGAAATTCGCGCCGCGCCGCCGGCGCCGGGGCCGCGCCAGGCGATCGCCCAGGATGTCGGTCTCCGAAATCACCGCTAGGGCGTCAGTCTCAAAACCGGTATCGAGCGGCAACACCGCGCGCTGCGGCTTCTTGGCGTCCGCGGCCTTGGCCGCCTGCCAATAGGGCGCAAGGCTGACGCCCCCCAGTCCATGATCGGCCAGCATCACGCCCAGCCGCTCGGAAGAACCTTCGGACCACGAGGCGAACAGCACCCGCTTGCCTGCCGCAGTCAGCGCCCGGGCGTGGTCGGCGGCTGCTTCGAAAAGATTGACGCTATCTCGAGAACGCTCGGCCGCGAAGGTGCGCCCGATCCTCGCGCCCATGTCGACGACGCCCTCAGCGGCCTCTTTATTAAACGGCGTGAAGTGGCGGGTGGGAAAACCACTGAGCGCGTCGTCCCATTCGTTGTTGCTCAGGTAGAGGGCGTCCGGCGGCAATGGGCGATAATGGACTTTTTGTTCGACCTGGCGGCGGGCCTCATAGGCGTCGGCAATCATCGCCAGACGTTCGTCACGGGCTTCGCGGGCCAAGTGATCGACGCCGATCAGGGTGCCCGGCGGCAGGTAGTCGAAGAGACTCTCCATGTGATCGTAGAAGAGCGGCAACCAGTGTTCCATGCCCGCGCGACGCCCGCCTTCGCTCACGGTGGCATAGAGTGGATCGTCGCCGGCGCCGCCGAAGGCCGCGATGTAACCGGTGCGGAAACGCGCGATCGCCTTGGCGTCCAGCAACGCCTCGCTGACTGCGAACAGGTCGACGGACTTGAGCTGCCGCGTCGAGCGCTGCGTCTCCCGATCGAAGGCGCGGATCGACTCCAGCACGTCGCCGAACAGATCCAGCCTGACCGGCTCCTCCGCACCGGGGGGGAAGACATCGATGACGCCGCCTCGGATGGCGAACTCGCCGCGATCCGAAACCGTTGAAGCCCGGTGATAACCGTTGACCGCGAAGTACCGCTCCATGTCGGCGATATCCACGCTCGCCCCCACGGTCGCAGCATAGCCCGCCCGGCCGACAACCGCGCGCGGCGGCGCCCGTTGCAACAGGGCGTTCGCGGTCGTGATCAGAAGTGCGGATTTGCCGGTCTCAACGCCACGGGTCAGGCGTGTCAGCGCCGCCATCCTGACCGCAGCGACACCGGCCGAGGGGCCGGCGCGATCGTAGGGCAGACAATCCCAAGCCGGGAAACTGATGACCTCCAACTCCGGGGCAAAGAAACCCATCGCCTCCATAAACGCCCCGGCGCGCGAACTCTCCCGGGCCACGAACACCGACAGACCCCGCCGGGCGCGGACGATGTCCGCCATTACCAGGGCGTCGAACCCTTCGGGCGCCGCGGTAAGCTCGAGGCGACCTTGGTCCGTCGCCACGCGCTTGAGATCGGAAGACTGCGACAGCGGCGTCAGCCCTGACGGTCTGCGCGCCCGTCCAGCGCCGAAATGGGCGGACGAAATGCCCTGAGACGGGCCATCAGGGGGTGGTCGAAGATCAGCGGCGTGGGCTCTGCGCCGAGAATCCAGGCGTAGAGCAGAGGATCGGGCTGCTCAAGAAGGATCTCGAACTTCGCCAGATCGTCGGGACTGAGGTCCTGCGCATGGGAATCGGCGAACGGACCCAAAATAAGGTCCGCCTCGCGAAATCCGCGTCGCCAGGCGCGAAACCTGACCTTCTTCAGCCTCGTCTCATCCATGGATTGTGTGAGGATATAAAGGGACTGCGCCGCAGACGCCAGACGGGTCGCCGATCACGCCGACGCCTGGTCGATGAACGTTCGCACGGCGGCGACGTAAGCGTCTGGCGACTCGTTCATCACCATGTGCGAGGCGCCGGGGAAAATTTGCAGCTGGGACCGGGCGATGCCGTCGCGGATGGTCTCGTGGCACTCGAGGCTGATCTCGTCGAACTCGCCGGTGGTGATCAAGGTCGGAACATCGATGCGGCCCAGATCGGCCCGCCGGTCCCAGTCCTTGATGACGCCGGTGATGGTGAACTCGTTGGGGCCGTTCATCACCCGGTAGGCAATCGAACCGACGACGATCTCGAAACTCGCCTGCACCTCCGGCGGATACGGAATTCGCCGACAGACGTGTAAATCGTAGAACTGCTGTGTCAGCGCGGCGTATTCAGGCGAGCTCTCCTGGCCTGCGGCTTCCAGGGCGCGCATGCGCTCGCCCCCGCCATCGGCAAGCCTGTCGATCAGGCGCTGTTGGCCGGCGGCGGCCTGCGGTACGCTGGCCAAGGCTCCAGCGAGAATCAGCTTCTCCACGCCAATGCCGCGATCCTGGCACAGGTATTCGATGGCCAGAACCGAGCCCCACGAGTGGCCGAACAGAACTATCCGCTCTAGGCCGAGGGCCTTGCGCACGGCGTCCACCTCATCGACCGAGCGAGCGATGGTGTAAACAGTCTCATCGTCGGGGCTGTCGGCGCGACCGCAGCCGAGCTGATCGTAGAAGATCACCGGCCGTTCGTCCGCCAGTTCGGCCAGAGACAGCAAATAGTTGTGACCGGCGCCTGGGCCTCCGTGCAGGGTAAGGAGCGGCGTCTTTGATCCAGCGCCGAGCTTCTTCCACCAGATGCGTCCGCCTGGAACGTCCGCGTAGCCTTGCTGTTCGCGCATGTCGTGTCTCCTCGGTGTAGGCGTGAGGGGTATCACGGCGATTGAAAACAGGAACCCGCGCTGATGGCGGGTTATGCTTAGCACCCAATGCGGCCAGAGATTCTCTTTCCCCTGTTCGCCTCCGTGACCAGCCTTAAGGGGGTCGGTCCGAAGATCGCGCCTTTAATCGAGCGTCTGGCGGGGCCGCTGGTCCGCGACCTGGCCTTTCTCGCCCCCCAGTCGGTGGTCACACGCCATCAGACCACCGTCGCCGAGGCGATCGAAGGCGAAGCCCAGACGTTCCTGGTCACCGTCGAGGCTCACATCAAGCCCGCGCGCGCCAATCAACCTTGGCGCATCCGCACCTACGACGGCACAGCGTTTCTGACGTTGGTATTCTTCAAGTCCCACGGCCCTCACCTCGAACGCCAGCACCCTGTCGGCGCCAGGCGGGCGGTAAGCGGCAAACTCGAACGGTTCGGCTCCGAACTGCAGATCGCCCATCCTGACTATCTGCTGGACGCTCGGGCTGAAGCAGAGATTCCGTCGATCGAGCCGATCTATCCAGCGACCGCAGGGCTTCACTCCCGCACGGTCAGGCGCCTGGCCCTCGAGGCGCTGGAGCGGGCTCCGGAACTTTGCGAATGGCAGGACCCCGCTTGGATGGTGCAACAGGGCTGGCCCTCCTGGCGCAGCGCCTTGTCGCGCCTCCATGCCCCGTCCGGGGGGGCCGACGTTTCGCTTCAGGCGCCGCATCGCCGGCGCCTTGCCTTCGATGAGTTGCTCGCTCACCAGTTCGCCCTCGCCCAACGCAAGCAGGAGACCAGGGGTGACGCCGCTTTGGTGATCGGGCCTAGCCCCTTGGCGCGCCTCGTCGAAGAGGCCCTGCCTTTCCGCCTGACCGGCGCCCAGTCGAGGACTCTTGGCGAAATACGCGGCGATCTCGCCTCGGGCCGGAAGATGACCCGGCTCATCCAGGGCGATGTCGGCGCCGGAAAGACCGTAGTGGCCATGCTGGCCATGGTCGATACCGCGGCCGCAGGAGGGCAATCTGCGCTGATGGCCCCGACGGAAATTCTGGCGCGCCAGCACTTTGAAACCATCGCCACCCGCCTGGCCGACCGGGGGGTAACCGCGGTTCTGCTGACCGGGCGAGACAGAGGCGCTGCGCGCGCCGAGAAACTGGCCAGCCTGGCTGATGGGGCAGCCGCGGTGGCCGTTGGCACCCACGCCCTCATTCAGGATGACGTGCACTTCAGTTCGCTGGCGCTCGCGGTGGTCGACGAGCAGCATCGATTTGGCGTTTCCGAACGTGCACGTTTCCAAGCCAAGGGCGCCGGCATTCATTTGCTGGCGATGTCCGCGACGCCCATCCCGCGCACCCTGGAACTTACTGTCTATGGTGACCTGGATATTTCCCGCCTTGATGAAAAACCGCCCGGCCGCAGAGCGGTTACCACGCGGGCCGCGCCCATGCCCCGCATCGATCAGGTGGTAGCCAGGTTGACAGCAGCGGTCACCGGGGGCGCTCAAGCTTTTTGGATATGTCCCCTCGTTTCAGACTCGGAGATCGTCGATCTCGCCGCGGCGGAGTCGCGGGCGGGCGATCTGCGCCGGGTGTTTGGCGAAAAGGTCGGGCTCGTCCACGGGCGACTGGCGCCCGCGGAAAAGGACGCGGTAATGGCGGATTTCGTCAGCGGCAAGATTTCGGTCCTGGTGGCGACGACAGTCGTCGAGGTGGGTGTCGACGTCCCCAACGCTTCAATCATGGTCATCGAACAGGCCGAGCGCTTCGGCCTGGCCCAGCTGCATCAATTGAGGGGCCGGGTGGGACGTGGCGCCGCCGACAGCAGCTGCGTTCTACTTTACGATCCCCCGCTGTCAGAAATCGCTTCGCGCCGCCTCGACATCCTGCGGCGCACCGACGATGGTTTTGCGATAGCCGAACTGGACTTGGATTTGCGCGGGGGCGGGGATCCGCTCGGCCTTCGGCAAAGCGGCTTTCCCGCCTATAGGTTCGCCGACCCCGCCGCCCACCGGGACCTGATCGCTGCAGCCGCCGATGATGCGCGACTTATTCTAGCGCGGGATCCGGCCCTGACGACCTCGCGCGGCGCCGCGCTTACCGTGCTTCAGGAACTGTTCGACTGGCGGTCAGGTTCTGGAGCCCACCAGGCCGGTTGAGTTCCTCCTTCAGCCGCCCGATCGAGACGATCAGCCCGCCAGCCATTGGCGGGCCGCCCGCTGGGCTTCGGCGACGTCGGCCGGATCCATCTCTCCGCTAAGTTCACGCCGATAAACCTTGGCTTCGACCGAACCGCGCATCGCGGCCAGATTGAACAGCATGTGAGCCGATACATAGTCCAGAGGGGCGCCGCCCTGACCGGTGGAATAGAGCAGACCCAACCGGAACAGTTCATCGCCAGTCGATTGCTCCCCTGGCAACGGGAGCCGCGCCTCGGCTTCCTGGGATGGTTGCGCAAACATATCGATCTTCCCCTCGTCGCGCCCTCCGGCCCGCATTGGACCGGCCGCCCACGACGGTGACGAGATCAGGAAAGGCGATACTCACTGAACATATAGTTAAGGTGGATTTCCGGCAGGGATGAAGTTGGCGCGCAAGAATTAGCGCTAGTTACTATCGGTAAACCAAGCTCAACGACGTGTTAACGTCCCCCTGGAACCTGCGCGATGGCTAGTCGGCCCCAAGTCGGGCCTTGAGAATCGCATTGACCCGGGCCGGATTGGCCTTGCCGCCGGTCTCCCGCATGACCTGGCCGACGAACCAGCCGATGGCCTGTGGTCTGGTCTTCACCGCTTCGGCCTGACCAGGATTGGCGCCAATGAGCCGGTCGATGAGTGCCTCGAGTTCGCCCTCGTCGCTGACCTGCACGAGACCCTCGCGCTTGACAATTTGCGCTGGCGATCCCTCCCCCGCCCACATGCGGTCAAACACTTCCTTGGCGATCTTTGATGAAATGACTTCGTCTTCGAGCAGCCTCACCAGGCCGGCCACATCGCTAGGCGATATCGGACTTTCGGCGATTTCCAGACCTGCCTTGGCGAGCCGCGCCAGGAGTTCGTTGGCTGTCCAGTTGGCCACCAGCTTGGCGTCCCGGCCCGCCGCCGCTTCCTCGAAAAAGTCCGCCCTCGCCTGTTCGATGGCCAGGACGCCCGCATCGTAGCTTGACAGCCCATACTGCGCCGCCAGGCGCGCCCGCTTGGCGTCCGGCAATTCCGGCAGGGACGCCTCTAGGGCCGCCACCCACTCTGGATCGAGCTCAAGGGGCGGAAGGTCGGGATCCGGAAAGTAGCGATAGTCCTGCGCCTCCTCCTTCGAGCGCATCGACCGGGTCTCCCCCCGGCCGGGATCGAAGAGGCGTGTCTCCTGCCTGATCGCCCCGCCGGCCTCGAGAACGTCAATCTGCCGGCGGGCTTCGTAACCGATGGCCTGCTGGATATAGCGGTACGAGTTGACGTTCTTGATCTCGCAGCGCGTCCCCAGCGGATCACCGGGCCTGCGCACCGAGACGTTGACGTCGGCCCGCAGATTGCCCTTTTCCATGTCGCCGTCGCAGGTTCCCAGGTAACGAAGGATGGCCCGGACCTTTTTCACATAGGC
>JAYTRF010000143.1:0-1795 GCA_043746375.1 Caulobacteraceae bacterium
TCGACGGCCAGCCGCCGGGCGGCGATGATCAATCATGCGCTTTCGATGCTGTTGTTCGTCGCCTGCCTGCTCGAACTGTTGCTGGAGCCGTCTTTCGCGACCTCGACCTTCTGCCTGATCTCTCTGATGGTCCTGCTCGACGTCGTGGCCGGATTCATCGTCACCATCGGTCCGGGGCGGCCTTTCCAAGCCACCGACGATCAGTACTAGGGTCAACGCTTCTCCCGGTTGAAGGCTGAAGATATACATCGCCGGTATCTTTGGTCGGCCGCCGAGGGCCTCCATGGGGCTGCCGTGACCAAAGAAGATGACTGGCAGTCTGGGTTCCAGCTCGCTCACGGACAAACTCCCTACGGACCACACAGGGGCTCCCCGGTCAGCTTTGGGTGGTCAAAGAGCCTGACGTGTTTATGGCCGGCCCCCTCCGATAGCCGACGGGCGGTGTTACGCGGAACGCGATGTACGTCGCGGAAGAGCAGTCGACGAGAGTGGGATTCCTGGCTAAGGCTTGGGGCCGCCATTGGCAGGGGCCGTGGCCGCCTGGGTGGCGGGCGTCGGCGTGGCCGGCGTCGATTTGGGCGGACCGGCGCCCGGCGCACTGGCGGAAGCGGCGGTGGCCGGTGCGCCAGTGACGGCCCCCTTGGCAGCGGCGGCGACCGGGGGGTTGGGTTTGGCGGCGGGGATCGGCAGCGTCGAACCAAGGGTATGCAGGTAGGCGATGACGTTGATCCGGTCCTGGGGCGACTTCAATCCAAGGTAGGTCATCTTGGTGCCGTTGATGTAGGCCTGGGGCCCCTTGAGGAAATTATAAATCTCATCGAAGGTCCAGATCGGGTGAGCGGCGCCAAAGGCTTCCATCCCGCTCGAATAGGCAAAGGCTGGGTGGGAGCCCGGCTTGCGACCGACCACGCCATAGAGGCCTGGACCAACGGCCCCGTTGGCGCCCGAGGGATCGAAGTTGTGGCACGATTTGCAAGCTGCGGTCTTGGCTTCTCCCGCCGCGACATCGGCGGTGGGCAGAACCGTTCCCCAGTCTGGCGGCACGTCGGGGGCCTCCGTGCCGCTCGCGGTCACCAGCGGTACGGCGACCAGGTAGCCAGGGTGGGCGGGCGGCGTGCGTTCGAACAGCATCGGCACACCGACCGTCAGCACGGCGATGGTGAAGGCGGTGACGAGCCCCGCTCCGGCGAACTTGTTGAAGGTCAGGCCGCTGTTCGCCAACTTGAAAAGACCTTTGATTTCGGCGTCGGCTCCAGAGGGCGCCTGCGCCGCCGGAGACCCGCCGGTTGTTGCTTTGGGCTCTCTTACACGCTACCGGCGCTTGCGCAACCAAGCCTTTGGGGGCGCCCCATGCCGCCGTCGACACCTTAAAAAATGACACCCATCGTTCTCATTCCCGCCCGCATGGCGGCCAGCCGATTGCCCGGAAAACCGCTGGCGGACATCGCCGGGGCGCCCCTGATCGTCCGCGTGCTGCGGCAGGCGCAAGCGGCGGGCGTCGGTCCCGTAGCTGTGGCTGCCGGCGATGCGGAGATTGTCGAGGCGGTGGAACGCGCCGGCGGCCGCGCGGTGCTGACCGACCCTGCCCTGCCGAGCGGATCCGACCGCATCCTGGCTGCCCTGGAGGCGCTGGACCCCGATGGCAGGTACGACGCGGTGATCAACCTTCAGGGCGACATCCCGTTTGCCGATCCTGCGATGGTGATTGCCGTCGCCGACCTGCTGTCGTCGAAGCGGGGCTGCGATGTCGCCACCCTGATCGCCCCTGAGGCGTCCGCGGCCGATCGGGCCAATT
>JAYTRF010000144.1:0-1752 GCA_043746375.1 Caulobacteraceae bacterium
GCGTGACGGGTCACCCAATAGCGCAGGTCGCGGCGCACCAGGGCGACCGCGGCGTCATCCTTCGCCCCTGCCAGCTGCGCTTCGAGCGCGGCGACCCTCGCTTCGATCAGGCGCACGCCGCGCGGCGTGACCAGATTGGGCGCAGCACTGATAGGCCGTTCCAGGACGGGGTCAGGCGGGGCGCCATCAGCTTCCTTGACGAAGGCCCGGCTCATTGCCGAAGGATCGGCGCTCCGCTTCGGTTTTGCAAGGTTAGAACCAGGGGCGGAACTTCCGCCGGCCGGCGCAGGCGATGCACGGTCAAATGTGACAGCCGTCGGTCGGCGAACGCCTCTTCATAGCGGACGCGCCGGTGCTCGAAGGTATCCCACGCCCAGCGGATCGGGTGCTCCTTGGAAAGCCATCGGCGCCATCGCTCGCGATTGCCGGTGTCAGGCCACAGCTCGCGCCCACTCAGCGAGCGGGAGAGAGAGCGACGCAGCACACGGCTCATGACCACGGACCTAGCGTAATCGAGCCAGATCACATCGCTCGCTCGGCGCAGGATCAGCGGCAGCACCCGGCTATAATTGCCGTCAGTGATCCACGATGACTTTTCGATGGCGGCCTCCACGCGCCGGACGAACTCAGGGGGATCATGGGTGTTCAGGTCGGTCCAGTCGGCCTGCCAATTGACCGCGTCCAGCTCGATCACCGCATGGCCAAGTACGCTGCCCAGGCGTTTGGCCAGCGTGGACTTGCCCGATCCCGAGGTTCCGATGATGGCGATGCGCACTGCGGGTGCATCGTTGAGCGGCGCGGATTTGTCAAAGCGACGCATCGGCGCCTTGGCCGCCGCTGTCCGCCAGAACTTCCCTCGACGGCGGCGGGCGAAAGGTTCAGCGCGTCAACCGGCCTGGACCGATGGCGGCGCGATCCACCCCCAGCTCCAGAAGCTCGGCGGGTATCTCCTCGCCGCGCAGCAGAGCCGCCGCGAGCCGGCCCATGGCCGGCGCGGTCTGGATCCCGTAGCCGCCCTGGCCGGCCAGCCAGAAAAAGCCAGCCTGGCGTTCATCGAAGCCAACCACCGGGGTACGATCGTCCACGAACGAGCGAAGGCCCGCCCACTTGCTGCGCAACCGCCGGACCTCGAGCGTGGTCGCGGTCTGGATCCTGTCGACAGCGGTGGCGATATCCAATTCGTCAGGCTGCGCGTCGCAGGCGGCCGACGGGGTCTCATCGGCCGGGGAGAGCAGAACGAGACCGGCGTCGGGCTTGAAGTAGAATTGTTCGTCTACGTCGATGGTGGCCGGAGAGGCCGCGATTTCAGGTCCGCCCGGCGCGTCTACCAGGACGGCGGTACGCCGCCGCGGTGTCAGCCCTATCGGCGCTGCGCCGGCCATGGTCCCTATCTGCTCGGCCCAGGCCCCGGCAGCGTTGACCACAATCCGCGCGGCGATGTTTCCCACAGAGGTGTCCGCGCGCCACGCGCCAGCCTTCGCTTCAAGACCTCTGAGATCGGCGTTCAGCAATATGCAACCGCCCTTGGCGCGGAAGTGTCGAAGGTAGCCTTGATGCAGCGCGTCAACGTCGATGTCACGAGCGTCGGGCTCGAAGATGCCCATCGCAGCGTAACCGGGCCGAAGCAGCGGCGAAAGGCGGCGGGCCTCCGAGCCGTCGATCAAGCGCGCGCCAGCCGACACCCCGGGGGACGCGACCATGGCCTCGAAGGTTGCAACCTGATCCTCCCGGGCGACGTAGAGAGCGCCTCGC
>JAYTRF010000145.1:0-2712 GCA_043746375.1 Caulobacteraceae bacterium
CGAAGATGACCCGCAGGTTGCGCACCATCGAGGGGGTCTTTTCCGGGGGGTAGAAGAAGCCGGAGGTCTCCAGCTCCCGCTCCAGATGCCCGTAGAAGCCGATCATCTCGCCCTGGTCGGCGGGGACGTCATCCTGGGCGTGGAAGGCGGCGGCAGGCCGGTCGGCCAGGGTCATGCGCCACTCGTAGGCGTTCAGGGCCACGGCCTGGGCCAGGTTCAGCGAGCGGAACTTGGGGTCGATGGGAATGGTGACGATGGCCTGGGCCAGGGCGATATCCGCCGTCTCCAGCCCTGCCCGCTCGCCGCCGAACAGCAGCCCGACATTCAGGCCCTGATGCGCCGCCGTATTGGCCTCGGCCGCCGCCTCCCGCGGGGTGAGGATCGGCAGGCGGGTCTCCCGGGGCCGGGCGGTGGTGGCGTAGAGCCGGTGCAGGTCGGCGACCGCATCCTCCAGCCGGTCGAATATCCGCGCATTGTTCAGCGGCCAATCGGCGCCCGAGGCGCTGGCCCAGGCCCGCTCCTGCGGCCAGCCGTCGCGGGGGCGCACCATGCGCAGGTCGTGCAGGCCGAAATTAGCCATCACCCGCGCCACCGCGCCGATGTTCTCGGCCAACTGGGGCTCGTTCAGGATAACGCAAGGACAAGGGAGCGCTTCGCTCATGCGCAGGCCAATAGCGGGTTTCGCGCGGGCTCGCGAGCGTCTATAGCGAGACCCTGTTTCGCGCCCCCGGGCGGCCCTGTGCGCCGGCCGGTGTAGCGCGCCTTAATGAAGGCTCAAGCTGGAGCGCCCATGGCCAAGATCAAAGTCGCCAATCCCGTCGTCGATCTGGATGGGGACGAAATGACCCGGATCATCTGGAAGATGATCAAGGAAAAGCTGATCTTCCCCTTCCTCGATCTGGACATCGACTATTACGACCTGGGCATGGAGCACCGGGACGCCACCAACGACCAGGTGACCATCGACGCGGCCGAGGCCATCAAGCGCCACGGTGTCGGCATCAAGTGCGCCACCATCACCCCGGACGAAGCCCGGGTGAAGGAATTCGGCCTCAAGGAAATGTGGAAGTCGCCCAACGGCACCATCCGCAACATCCTCGGCGGCGTGATTTTCCGCGAACCGATCATCTGCAAGAATGTGCCGCGGCTGGTGCCGGGCTGGACCAAGCCGATCATCATCGGCCGCCATGCCTATGGCGACCAATACCGCGCCACCGACATCAAGTTTCCCGGCAAGGGTACGTTGACGATGAAGTTCGTCGGCGAGGACGGCACCGTGATCGAGCGCGAGGTGTTCAAATCGCCCGGCTCCGGCGTCGCCATGAGCATGTACAACCTCGACGATTCGATTCGCGATTTCGCCCGGGCTTCTTTGACCTACGGTCTCAACCGTGGCTATCCGGTCTATCTGTCGACCAAGAACACCATCATGAAAGTCTATGACGGGCGCTTCAAGGATATCTTCGAGGAAATCTATGAGAAGGACTTCAAGAAGCAGTTTGAAGCCAAGAACCTGACCTACGAACATCGCCTGATCGACGACATGGTCGCCTCCGCGCTGAAGTGGTCGGGCGGTTACGTCTGGGCCTGTAAGAACTACGACGGCGACGTTCAGTCCGATACGGTTGCGCAGGGTTATGGCTCGCTTGGCCTGATGACCTCGGTGCTGATGACGCCCGATGGCAAGACCGTCGAGGCCGAAGCCGCCCACGGCACGGTGACGCGGCACTACCGCGAACACCAGAAGGGCAAGGAGACCTCGACCAACTCGATCGCCTCGATCTTCGCGTGGACCCAGGGCCTGTCGCACCGCGCCAAGCTCGACAACAACGAAGCGCTCGGGAAATTCGCCAAAACCCTCGAGAAGATCTGCGTCGATACCGTTGAATCCGGTTACATGACCAAGGATCTGGCACTGCTGGTCGGCGCCGACCAGCGCTGGCTCTCCACCACCGGCTTCCTCGACAAGGTCGCGGAAAACCTGACCAAGGCGATGGCATAAATACAGGCCACGAAAATTGGTCTCGTCATTGTGAGCCAACGGGTCGCGCGAAATGCGCGCCCGATGGTAAACTCCTCGAAGCAATCCATGGAATATGGATTGCTTCGTCACCACCTTGCTGCCTTGCGCAAACGCTTCGCGTTTGTCGCAGGCGATGAGGAAAATCAGGAAATATGACCATGCCGTTCGTTAGACCTGCTGCGGTTGCATTACTGTTGCTGTCGGGCTCATGCGTCAGCGCATTCGCCGACGAGACCACGCTTCCCGATTCTATCGCGGCGCCGGGAGAGGCTGTGGTGCTCAGCGTGCACGCCGAAGGCGCGCAGGTGTACGAATGCAAAGCGGGTACCGACGGCAAAACGGCCTGGGCGTTCCGCGAGCCGATCGCGACCTTGCTGGCCGACGGCAAGACCACCGGCCGGCACTATGCCGGACCGAACTGGGAACACAGCGACGGCAGCGCCGTGGTCGGCAAGGCCGCCGGCAATGCCCCGGGGACGACGCCGAATGATATCCCATGGCTGAAGCTCAGCGTCGCGTCCCAGCGCGGCAGCGGCGTCCTCACTGGTGTCACGACCGTGCAGCGGATCAACACCAAGGGCGGCAAGCTCGAAGGCGCCTGCGACAAGGCAGGCACCTTCTCCAGCGCGCCCTACTCCGCGGACTACGTGTTCCTGCGCAAGGGCTGAGCTTAAACTCCCTCGCCCCGC
>JAYTRF010000146.1:0-2257 GCA_043746375.1 Caulobacteraceae bacterium
CCAGTCACCTGGTGATCTGGCTGCTGGTGGTATCGGCCGGCGCTTCGATGCTGAACCTCAGCCTTGCAGCGTGGTCGGCGGTGCTGGCCACCAACTATAACGATCGCTCCCGCGTCTATGGCTGGACGCAGGGTCTGGCGGTAATCGGCGCGGTGTCGCTGCTGGTGCTGCCCAATTTCACCGGCGGGGCCATCGTGCTCGGCAAGGCGGCCAGCATGCCGGCGATCGGCTGGATCATGATCGTCGCCCTGCCGCTGGCCATCCTGATCTGCGCAGTCTTCACCCCTGAGCGCATTCCGCCGCGCGCCGGGCGGCCGCGCTTCAGCTTTGCCGACTACTGGGCGGCGATCTCACGGCCAACCATGCGGCGGATCATTTTCGCTGACCTGACCCTGACGCTCGGGCCCGGCACCACCGCTCCGCTCTATGTCTATTTCTTTCACGACGCCAAGGGCTTCAGCATCGCCGAGGTCGGCTTCCTGCTGATCTTCTATATCGGCGCGGGACTTTTCGGCGCCCCGTTATGGGGCCGGGTAGCCCGTGCGCTGGGCAAGCATCGGACGATCCAGGTCGCCTGCGTCGCCTACGCCGTCGCCCAGACGACGCTGATGGCGCTGCCCGCCGTCGGGCCGGGTCACAGACTGAGTGACACCCTGCCGACTGTGGCCGGCATGTTCGCGGTCGGCTTCTGCGCCAGCGCCTTTCTGCTGCTGGTCCGGGCCATGGTCGCCGACGTGGTCGACGAGGTGCGCCTCGATCGCGGCCAGGACCTGACCAGCCTGCTCTTTTCGATGGTCACCACGACCACCAAGATCGGCGCGGCCATCACCGTGGTCATCGTCTTTCCGATCCTCAAAGCCGTCGGGTACAACGGCAAGGAGGGCGCGGTGAACACGGCTCACGCCATCTTCGGCCTTGAGATGTGCTATCTTTTTGCGCCGATCATTTTCGTCTTCGTCGGCGGCGCGGCCTTCTTCGGCTACAAGCTCGACTCCAAGCGCCACGGTGAGATCCGCGCGGCCCTCGACGAACGGGACGCCCGGCTATCGGTGGCTGCGGCGGAAGAGTCGATGATGGGGCCGACGGCGGGCTGAAGGAGAAGTCTGCCCCTGTAGGCGCCGCCGTAGACGGCTGTTATCCCAACGCTGCCGCCAGCGCCTTGGCGATCGCCATGAATGCCTGCGCCACCGGACTGTCGGGCGAAGCGGCGACGAGCGGTCGGCCATCGTCTGCGCCCTGGCGCAGCGCTATGTCGATGGGAATTTCGCCCAGGAACGGGACGGCTAGGCGCTGCGCCTCCGCCCGCGCGCCGCCGCGGCCGAAGATGGCGATTGGCTCGCCGCCCGCGGGATCTGCAAAGAAGGCCATGTTCTCGATCACCCCCAGGATGGCGACGGGCGGGTTCATCTTGGCGAACATGGCGCTCGCCCGGCGCGCGTCGATGAGGGCGATCTCCTGCGGCGTCGAGACGATGACCACGCCGTCCACCGCCAGCTTCTGCACCAAGGTGAGGTGCACGTCGCCGGTCCCGGGCGGCAGGTCGACGACCAGCAGGTCGAGGGGTTCGGCCTCGGTCCCCCAACGGACGTCCTGGATCATCTGGCGCACAGCCGAGGAGGCCATCGGTCCGCGCCAGATCATCGCCTGGGTCTCATCGACGATGAAGCCGATCGACATCACCTTCAGACCCCAGGCGGTGAGCGGGGTCAGCTTGCCGTCCTCGAACTTCGGCTGCTCATCGACGCCCAGCATGCGGGGTGCCGATGGGCCATAGATATCCGCGTCCAGCAGGCCGACGCGCAGGCCAAGCGCCGCGAAGGCGCAGGCGAGGTTGACCGCCACGGTCGACTTTCCGACCCCGCCTTTGCCGCTGGCCACGGCGATCACCCTGCGGACGTCGGCCAGCGGCTCGGCCGGCGGCATGCCGGCAGTCTGGGCCTTGGGATCGACGGCGACCTGGGCGCCCCTGCGCACACGCACGACCCCTGGCGCAGGCGGAGCGGCGGCGGTTGTCAAGGCCACTTGAGCCTTTTCGACTCCGCCGACGCTCAGCAAGGCGCGCTCGGCCGCCAGCCGCACCGGCGCATACAGCGCCGCGTCGGCCGGGGCGACTTCGAGCATGAAGCTCGCGCGGCCCTCGGCCAAGCTCAGGCCCTGTACAAGGCCTGCCCGCGCCAGTCCCTGCCCCGACTTCGGATCGGCGATCTGGTCGAGCGCGGCGAGTATGGCCTCGCGGTCTGGCTGGCTCATCGCTTCA
>JAYTRF010000147.1:0-7336 GCA_043746375.1 Caulobacteraceae bacterium
AGGCGCGCCACCGCGGTTCAGGCACCGAGCTTCAGGGCCTTGAGGCGGCGTTTATTGACGTGGGCCTTGGGGCCGGGACCGGTGTTTTCAGGCATCTCCCCCTTGAAATAGTAACGCTGCCAGGCTTCCTTCACCGCCCCCGGATCGCCCTTGAACAAACGGGTATTGAAGTCGTCGCGGCGGGCAAACCAGGCGTTGTACTGGCCAAGCAGGTCCATGTCCTTTTCCAGCGAGCGTTGCACCAGGTCGAAACTTTCCAATGGCTTGTCCTGGGCCAGGGTGATGAAGCAGAACGGTTCGCCCTTGGCGAAATGCACCTTGCCCGGGCGGGTGAAGATCCAGTTCATGGTGAACGGAAACGGCAGCCAGTCGGTTTCGACGAGACCGGCCAGCGGCTGGACTCCGTCCTTGACGTGGTTGGGAGGCCCGCCCGCCCACATCGACCAGCCCTCCGGGGTGCGGAACAGATAGCCTGGATGAAAAGTGATCACCCCGTGCGAGAAGTGGCTCTTCACGAACAGGGCGAAATCGGGAAACGGGTGGTCGGGGGTGAGGGTGATGTCCGCCTGGTTGACGCCCCCATTCCAGGCTGCGGTGAAGCCCACCGGGCAGAGGATCTCCCAGCCGGTGGTGTTGGCCATGGTCATCGGCAGGCAGCGATAGGGATGGCGGTCGAGAAAGGACTCCATCCAGGCCCTCTGCGGTCGGCCGGGCACGATGTCCGGGGGCCGCGAGGCGGTGGGGAAACATTCCAGTTCCATGAGGCCCCTCGAGGGATGCGGACGCTTGCCAAAAGTTGTAGCCGGGCGAAGCGGCCGGCGCAAAGCCCGCTCGCCGCAGCGGCGCCCGATGCATAGCCGCGCCGATCTTGAGGCGTTTTTCGGTGCGCACGGCATCGACCATGCCTCACTGGAACACGCGGCGGTTTTTCGGGTTGGCGAGGGCGAGGCGATAAAGGCGGCCCTGCCCGGCGCCCATACCAAGAACCTTTTCCTCAAGGACGCCAAGGGCGCGCTGTGGCTGGTATCGGCCAAGGATTCCACGCGCATCGATCTGAAGGCGCTTCCCGCCACGATCGGCTCGGCCCGCCTATCCTTCGCCAGCGAAGGGGCGCTGATGGAGGCCCTTGGGGTGACGCCGGGCTCGGTGACCGCCTTCGCCCTGATCAACGATGGAGCCCATCGCGTGCGTTTCGTGCTCGACGCCGCGCTGGCGACGGCCGAGCGGGTCAATTTTCACCCTCTGATCAACACCTCGACCACCACCGTCAGCGGGGCGGGCCTGCGACAGTTCCTGGATGCGCTGGGCGTCGATCCGCTGATCGTCGATTTTTCGGCCCCGTGAGATTTGCAGGCGCGCTCGCGGGCGACCATGTAAGGGCGTCTTAGAAACCCACGCCTGGAGACGCCATGTCGCTGATCGGAGAAGCCGCGCCTGGAAAGGCGCCCGCCGACCTTATCAAGGACGGAACCGACGCGAGTTTTGTCGCCGATGTCATGGAGGCATCTCGCGAGAGCCCGGTGATCGTCGACTTCTGGGCGACTTGGTGCGGCCCCTGCAAACAGCTGACCCCGATGCTCGAAAAGGCGGTCCTGGCCGCCAAGGGCGCCGTTCGGATGGTCAAGATCGATATCGACAAGAACCCGGCCATCGCCGGCCAGCTGCGCGTGCAGTCGATCCCGACCGTGCTGGCCTTCGTCGACGGACGGCCGGCGGACGGGTTCACCGGCGCCGTGCCCGAAAGCCAGGTGAAGACGTTCGTCGACAAGCTGGCCAAGCTGGGCGGCCCCAAGGTTTCGCCGGCGACGGTGCTGATCGAGGAGGCCAAGCGCCTGCTCGAAATAGGCGATACCGGCGGCGCGGCGGCGGCCTTCGCCCAGGCGCTGAAGATCGATCCAGCCAATCTGGGGGCGATCGGCGGACTGGCGCGCTGTTACCTGTCCGGCGGGGACGCCAAGCGGGCGGGCGAAGTGGTGGCGATGGCCCCGCCTGGCGCCAAACACCCCGACCTGGAGAGCGTGCGCGCCGCGCTGGCCCTCGCCGCCAATGCGCCCAAGGACGCCAAGGGCCTGGAGAAAAGGGTCGCGGCCAATCCCGACGATCATCAGGCGCGGCTGGATCTGGCGACGGCCCTGGCCGCGAAGGGTGACTATCAGGGCGCGGCCGATCATCTGCTGACCCTGATCGAGCGCGACCGCGACTGGAACGACGGCGCCGGGCGCAAGCAACTGCTGATGGTGTTCGAGGCCGCGGGCGGGGCATCGCGGGTGGCCAGGGACGGGCGGCGTCGCCTGTCGTCGATCCTGTTCACCTGAAAGAGGCGAGGCCCGCGCGGTGGTTGCCAGTTATCGGAAGCTGACGGACCTCCCCGGCGCGATCGCCATTTTCCCGCTGGACGGCGCGCTGCTGCTGCCGGCCGCGACCCTGCCGTTGCAGATATTCGAGCCGCGCTACCTCAACATGGTCGACGATGTGATGGCCGGCGATCGCCTGATCGGCATGGTCCAGACCGTCGCTGGCGGCGACCGTCGGCGGCCAAGGCTGGCCCGCGTCGGCTGCGCCGGGCGGGTGACCGGCTATTCAGAGGCGGGCGATGGCAAGTATCTGATCGCACTGACGGGCGTCTGCCGGTTCGAGACCGGCGATGAAGTGCCGACGCCGGCGCCCTATCGCCAGCTGCAGGTCGACTTTTCCCCGTTCGAGGCCGATCTCGATGGCGAGGACGCGGCGCTGGAATTCGCCCGCGCACCCCTGCTGGAGGTTCTGCGGCGCTACCTCGACGCCCGCAGTCTCGGCATCGAGTGGGAGACTGTCACCGCCGCCCCTGCGCTGGCCCTGGTCAACAGCCTGTGCATGGCGCTGCCGTTCACCCCGGCCGAGAAGCAGGCCCTGCTCGAAGCGCCGGGCCTGGAGGAGCGCCATGAAACGCTGGCCGCCCTCCTGGCCATCGACGCGGCCGGCGGCGATGATGACGCGCCACGCGTTCTGCAGTAGGGCTGGGCGATGACCGACGATGCCGCCACCACTGAAGTCGATCCGCGATTGTTGGAGATTCTCGTCTGTCCGGTGACCCACGGACGGCTCGACTACGACCGCGCCGCCAAGGAGCTGATCAGCCGTCAGGCGCGGCTGGCCTACCCGATACGCGACGGCGTGCCGATCATGCTCCCGGAAGAAGCCCGCGAACTGGCCGAGGGGGAGTGATCCTTTTCCCGCGCACGGGAGACGGCCGTTTTTACAAGGCCTCGCCGCGCAGCAGGCGGGGCAGGTCGCCCAGCGCGCCGCCAGCTTCGTGCATGAACAATCGCCGCAAGGGACCGACCCCGCCCACGGCGGCCATGCCCACGCCGCGAGCCACGCGCAGCAGCGGGTTGTTGTTCGAATAGAGCCGGCTGAAGAGATCGGTGGCCAGGGCGACCCCGATGTTGTCGACGCTCCGCCATCGTCCATAGCGCTCCAGGACGTCCAGAGCGCCGATGTCTTCGCCAAGGCGCGCCGCTTCGGTCAGCACCTGGGCCAGGGCGGCGGCGTCTTTCAGCCCCATGTTGAGGCCCTGGCCGGCGATCGGATGAATGGCGTGGGCGGCGTCGCCGATAAGGGCCATGCGCGGGGCCGCCAGGCGTTCGGCCAGCTGCAACGACAGCGGATAGACGAACCTTGGACCCAGGACCTCGATCTGACCCAAAAACGATCCGAAGCGGCGGCCAAGATGGGCGGCGAATGCCTCCTCCGACGCCTTGGCCAGGGCCGCGCCGCGGGCGGTCGTTTCGGTCCACACCAGACTGACCCGGCGCCCGGTCAGCGGCAGGATCGCGAAGGGTCCCGAGGGTAGGAAATGCTCGTAGGCGACGCCGACGTGGTCGCGCTCGACGCCAACGGTCGCCACAACCCCGGACTGGCCGTAGCCCCAGCCCTGGGTGGCGATTGCAGCCTCGCGCCTGATCAGGGAGCTGCGGCCGTCTGCCCCGACGATCAGCGGCGCGGTGAGGGTCCGCCCGTCCTCGAGCGCGACCTTGGCAACGGGCCCGGGGGTCTTTGCGCTGACCACGCGCTGGGGCGCCATGACCTCTATCCCGGCTTCCGCCACGGCGTTGGCCAGGCCGGCGCGGATATGGCGGTTTTCAAGCATGTAGCCGAGGGGCTCGCCTTGACTGCGCACGGCGATCTCGTCGGCGGCGAAACGCAGCAGGCCAGGTCCGCCGCCCTGGGTGACCAGGATCTGCTCGATGCGCTGCGCGTTTGGGTCGAGAAACGGCGCCACGCCCAGCGCTCGCCACTGGCGATAGGCGGAAAACGAGATGGCGCTGGCCCGGCCGTCGAAGCTGGGCGCGCACTGGGCGTCGAACGGCTGCGGATCGATGAGCAGGGGCTTCAACCCGCCGCTGGCCAGGGCGAGGGCCAGGGTCACGCCGGCCATTCCCGCCCCGGCGACGATCACATCGGCATCGGGGCGCACGGTCACGGGCGGCTAGCTTTCGCCCTCTTCACTGGGCAGGCCCATCATGTGAAAGCCGGCGTCGACATGGATCACCTCGCCCGTGGTCGAGCGCCCGAGATCGGAGAGGAGCCACAGGGCGCAACCGGCCACGCCCTCCATCGAGGTGTCTTCCTTGAGCGCGCTGAGCGCCCGTCCCTGGCCAAGCATGCTTCGTCCACCCTTGATTCCGGCCAGCGAGAGCGTCCGCATCGCCCCGGCCGAGATCGCATTGACCCGAATGCCCTTGGGTCCAAGATCGCGGGCGATGTAGCGGGTCGCGGCCTCCAGAGCGGCCTTGCAGACGCCCATGGTGTTGTAGTTGGGGATCGCGCGCTCCGAGCCCAGATAGGTCATGGTGATCATTGAGCCGCCCTGCGGCATCAACCTGGCGGCGCACTGGGCCGCCTCGACGAAGCTGAACACCGAGATGTCGAGCGCGCGCAGGAAGGCGCCTCGGTCGGCGTTATCGACGAACGAGCCGCCGATCTGGCTGCGCTCGGCGAAACCGATGGCGTGGACCAGAAAATCGATGCCGCCGAACGCCTTTTCGACGACGTCGAAGACTTGCGGGATCGAGCCTTCCTGCGCCGCGTCGAAGGTCGCCCAGGTCTTCACCCCGATGCTGTCGCCGAGCGGCCGCACGCGCTTTTCGTTCATGGCCATGTAGCCGAAGGCGAGCTCCGCCCCCTGGGCCGCAAGCTGGGCGGCGATCCCCCAGGCGATCGACTGCTGGTTGGCCACACCCAGAACCAGCCCGCGCTTGCCGGCCATCAACTCGCCCCGGGGAAGTTTGTAGTCGTCGGCCAAGGGCGGCTCCTTATGTTACGCGCCGGTTAGCTAGCAGGCGCTGCGCGCACGGGGAAGCGGGCGGCGGAGGCGCGAGGCCTGCCCTATCCCTCGTACCGGCTGATAACCAGGCAGCCATTGGTGCCGCCAAAGCCGAAGCTGTTGGACATGACCGTGTCGAGGCGCCGCTCTATAAGCTGGCGGGCGATCGGCAGGTCGGCGAAGGCAGGATCGAGGCTGTCGATATTGGCGCTTCGGGCGACAAAGCCGCCCTGCATCATCAGGAGGCAGTAGATCGCCTCCTGCACGCCGGCGGCGCCCAAGCTGTGGCCGGTCAGCGACTTGGTCGAAGAGATCGGCGGCACGGCGTCGCCGAACACATCGCGCACGGCCTGCATTTCCTTCATGTCGCCGATCGGGGTGCCAGTGCCGTGGGGATTGAGGTAGTCGATGGTCCGGCCGCCGGCGCCGGCCAGCGCCAGCTTCATGCAGCGCGCCGCTCCCTCGCCGGACGGAGCTACCATGTCGTGCCCGTCGCTGTTGGCGCCGTAGCCGACGATCTCGCCATGGATCCGCGCGCCGCGAGCTCTGGCGTGATCGAGCTCCTCGAGCACCACCATGCCCCCGCCGCCGGCGATGACGAAGCCGTCGCGATCGATGTCGTACGGGCGGCTGGCCGCGGCCGGTCGGTCGTTGAAACCGGTGGCCATGGCGCCCATGGCGTCAAACAGGGCCGAGAGCGTCCAGTCGAGCTCCTCGCAGCCGCCGGCGAAGACCAGGTCCTGATTGCCAAGCGCGATCTGCTCGAACCCCGCGCCGATGCAGTGGGTGGATGTCGCGCAGGCGGAGGCGATCGAATAGTTGACGCCGCGGATCTTGAACCAGGTGGCCAAGGTCGCCGACGGCCCCGAACTCATCGCCTTGGGCACCGCGAAAGGCCCGATACGCTTGACGCCCTTTGCGCGCGCTATATCGGCTGCCTCGACGATGGCGTGCGTCGATGGGCCGCCCGAGCCGACGATCAAGCCGGTACGTTCATGGGAGATCTGTCCGTCGTCCAGACCCGCGTCGGCGATCGCCTGCTGCATGGAGATGTGGGCGTAGGCCGTGCCGGCCTCGAGGAAGCGCGCCGCTCGGCGATCGACGTGGGACTGCCAGTCGATGTCCGGCTGCGCCGCCACCTGGCAGCGGAAGCCGAGCTGCGCATACTGGGGCATGGAGATGATGCCGGAGCGGCCCTGGCGCAGGGACGCGGCGACCGCGTCGGCGCCGACTCCGATCGATGAGACGACGCCCATGCCGGTGACGACGACTCGGCGCATCAAGCTTCGTCTCCTCCGCTCAGCCTCAGATCAGGTCCGCGGCGTCGAACAACCCTACCCGCAGGTCGCGCGCCTCATAGATAGGCTTTCCGTCGGCTTCCAGAACCCCATCGCCGACCCCCATCACCAGCTTGCGGATGACCACGCGCTTCAGATCGATCCGATAGACCACCTTGCGCACCGCCGGCGTGACCTGGCCGGCGAACTTCACCTCCCCGACGCCGAGCGCCCGTCCGCGCCCCGGACCTCCGGACCACGCCAGGAAAAACCCGACCAGCTGCCACATGGCGTCGAGCCCAAGGCAACCGGGCATCACGGGATCGCCGATGAAGTGGCAGTCGAAGAACCACAGGTCGCGGCGGATATCGAGCTCGGCGACCACCTGGCCCTTGCCGTGCGCGCCCCCCTCTGCGGTGATGTGGGTGATGCGATCGAACATCAGCATCGGCGGATATGGAAGTTGGGCGTTCCCGGGGCCAAAGGTCTCGCCCCTGGCGCAGCCCAGAAGGCCGTCTCGGTCGTAGGTGGTTTTGGAGGCGGCGTTCATGATAGCCCCGTTAGCACATCAGCGGCATTGGCGCGCGGCCGCAACGCCCCAGACGCTGCTGGCCGACGCCCAGCCCGAAACCCCGCCTACCCGCACCTTGCACCACGCGCCGACGCAGCGATCCAGCGTGGCCAGGGCCCGACCATTGACCATCCCCGCTATCCGCGCGCTCGCCTTGGGCGCCGCACGCAGGGCCACTGGAGC
>JAYTRF010000148.1:0-12485 GCA_043746375.1 Caulobacteraceae bacterium
TCGAGAACGGCGGTGAGGGTCTTGAGCGAGGTATTGAGGGTGTGCGCCTCGTCCACCTCCTCGGTTAGCAGACGCAGGGCCGAGCCGATCAGGGAGTTGGATTTGCGCAAAGCCTTGGCGGCTTCTTCAATGCCGCCCTTGAGGGAAATCTTGCGCGCCTTGGCCATCAGCAGGCCGAAGGTGACCGCCTGTGCATAGCCGTCGGCGAATTCCACGTCGCTCGCCGACGGGAAGAGCATTTTGCGCCAGTCCTCCCTGAGACCCGTTAGACCCGGCGCCTTTCGTTCAAGCTGTTCGGCGACCTCATCCCGGAGCAGGCGGCACAGGCGCGCCGCGGTTTGCGCCAACTGCTTTGGCGTTCGCGGGGGGACCGGATCCCAACTGTAGAAGGTGGTGAAGAGCGACGTCAGTTCGAGCGGCGCAGCGAGCGCCCTGCCTGACGTTTCGACATCGCCGGCGAGCTTGACCACGGGCGCCGCCAGCTTGCCATCTCGCCACAGGCTGAACGCGTTGCCGTCGGTGTAGATCAGGTTGGGAAGCGCCTTCAGCTTTTCCCACTGGTCCTTGTCATGCCCCTTGAACTTGGTGGGATCGGCGCCCTTACCCGGCGCCTTGATTTCGATGAAGCCGATCAGAGCCCGCTTGCGAGTGACGGCGAAGTCGGGTCGGATCATCAGGTCGGAAAGTCTGGTTTCGCCGACCAGTTCGGTGTCGCGGGCGGCGAGCCCCGTGAGTCCCGCGAGCGCTTTCACCAGGGCGACAAGAGGCGTGCGTAGCTGGTCTTCGGGCTCGCCGGTTATCGCCGGATTACTCAAGGTCGCCTTGGCCGCGGCGCCGAACGCCGAGACCGCTTCGGCCAGTCGCGAGGTTGTGTCGGAGGAGGTCACGGGGGACTATTTCGACTCATCTGTGGACCGTCTATCTCACGTCCCTTTCCAGATGGCGGGCGAATCAGCAAATCATGGGCCTGTTGATGTACGCTGAGGGAGTGGCGCGCCAGGATGACCGAGCCGACGGACCTCTTTGCCGACCGGATAGGCCCCGCACAACTGAGCCTATTTGGCGACGATCCGATGGCGCAACTTGAGCCCGCGGTTGTTCCAGACCCAGAGACGATCCGGCGCCGGCTTAACGCGCTGCTTGACCGCGCGCGCCAGTCCCAAATCATGCCATGGCCCGAACCCAGAGCGCGGATGTGGCAGACCGTTTTCCCCCAGATGGCCAATTGGCTGCCGGAGGCGGAGGCCGCCCAGCTGAGGTTTGAGTTCGCCCAGGAGATTGAACGGCTGAAAGCTGCGGCTTGACGGCTCCGTTGGCTGGCCCGTCAACCGTGTACGCTGAGGCCCACGATCCGGGCCAGCTCGTCGAGGGTCATTTTGGGCACAGAGTCGGAACGGGGGAGTCGGAATGGAGTCGGAACGGCCCCTAGGCAGGCTCATAAGTCATTGAAAACATGGCGCGAGTGACGGGACTTGAACCCGCGACCTCCGGCGTGACAGGCCGGCGCTCTAACCAACTGAGCTACACCCGCGTGCGGCCTTCGGCGCGCGAGCGGCTCTGATAGGTCTGGCCCGGGATTGCGTCAACCGCGCGCAAGCTCGCGGCGCGAGCGAAAATAGCACCAGACGGGCGTTTGAACCGGACTCGCCCTTGGGCTAGAAGTCCGCCCAATTCCAGTTCCGCCCAAGGCCAGCGATGAACGCGTTTCTCCTGCAGTACCTGCCGATAGTCATCTTTCTCGGCATCGCAGCCGGGCTCGGCGCCGCCTTCATGCTTGCCGCGGCGATCGTGGCGCCGCGGGCGCCAGATCCAGAGAAGCTTTCCAGCTACGAATGCGGCTTTAACGCCTTTGGCGATGCGCGGATGAAATTCGATGTTCGTTTCTATCTGGTGGCCATTCTGTTCATCATTTTCGACCTTGAGGTCGCCTTCCTGTTTCCGTGGGCGGTGGCGCTGATGAAGCTGCCTCATGGGGCCGGCCAGTTCGCCTTCTGGAGCATGATCGGCTTCCTTTTCGTCCTCGCCGTCGGCTTTCTCTACGAGTGGCGCAAGGGGGCCCTGGAATGGGAGTGATCGTTCCTGCGGGCGACGCCGGGCGGGTGGCCGTCGAAGGCTATGACGGCGCTGCCCACGATCCCTATTTCGACGGACTGTCGGCCAGGCTTTCGGACAAAGGCTTTATCACTGCGGCGGCCGACGACCTGATCACCTGGGCCCGCACCGGCTCGCTTATGTGGATGACCTTCGGCCTGGCTTGCTGCGCGGTCGAAATGATGCAGTGCGCCATGCCGCGCTACGATATGGAGCGGTTCGGCTTCGCCCCACGAGGCAGCCCTCGCCAGGCCGACGTGATGATCGTCGCCGGCACGCTCACCAACAAGATGGCCCCAGCCCTGCGCAAGGTCTACGACCAGATGCCCGAGCCGCGCTACGTGATCTCGATGGGCAGCTGCGCCAACGGCGGGGGCTATTACTACTTCAGCTACTCGGTGGTGCGCGGCTGCGACCGCATTGTGCCGGTAGACATCTATGTGCCGGGCTGCCCGCCGACGGCCGAGGCGCTCCTCTACGGCATTCTGCAGCTGCAGAAGAAGATCCGCCGCACGGGAACCATCGAGCGATGAGCTGGCCGGCGAGCGGCAGCGACCTGCAAGCCCTCGGCGAGGCCATCGTTGCGGGGGCCGGCGGCGCGGTCGGCGGGTTTGAGGTCGCCTTCGGCGAACTGGCCCTGAACGCACCGGCGCACCGCATCGTCGATGCGCTTGCGCATCTGCGTGACGACCCGGCGCTGCGGTTCACCCAGCTTATCGACATATGCGGCGCGGACTATCCCGAGCGGCCCCAACGGTTCGATGTCGTCTACCACCTGCTGGCAATGACGACGAACCGGCGGGTGCGGGTAAAGGTGAGGACCGACGAGGACACGCCGGTTCCTTCGGCGGTTGGCGTGTTTCCCGCCGCCAACTGGTTCGAGCGCGAGGCGTTCGACATGTACGGGGTGTTCTTCGATGGCCACCCAGATCTCCGCCGGATCCTCACCGACTACGGTTTTCACGGCTATCCGATGCGCAAGGACTTCCCGATGACCGGCTACGTCGAGGTCCGCTACGACGATGAGCTGAAGCGGGTGGTTTATGAGCCGGTCAAGTCGGTCGAGTTCCGCAGTTGGGACTTCCTCTCGCCTTGGGAGGGGGCGCCCTACGCCAAGCCTGGCGAGGGCTATGTCTACGGCCTGCCCGGCGATGAGAAGTCGGAGAAGCTGCGGTGACTGGAGACAATGCCCCGGCGGGGGCCACCGAGTTCATCCCAGAGAGCGGCCCGACGCCCGAGACCCCCGTCCGCCGCTTCAACATCAACTTCGGCCCTCAACACCCCGCCGCGCACGGAGTCCTGCGCCTAGTGCTGGAACTTGACGGCGAGCTGGTCGAGCGCGTCGATCCGCACATTGGGCTGCTACACCGCGGCACCGAAAAGTTGATTGAGGCGCGGCCTTACACCCAGAACACACCCTATTTCGACCGGCTCGATTATGTGGCCCCGATGAACCAGGAGCATGCGTTCGTGCTCGCCATCGAGCGGCTGATGGGTCTTGAGGTCCCCCGGCGCGCGCAATTGATCCGGGTACTCTATTGCGAGATCGGCAGACTGCTCAACCATCTCCTCAACGTCACCAGCCAAGCGATGGATGTCGGGGCGATGACGCCACAGCTGTGGGGGTTCGAGGAACGCGAAAAGCTGATGGTGTTCTACGAGCGGGCCTCGGGCGCGCGCATGCACGCCAACTATTTTCGTCCGGGCGGCGTCCGCCAGGACCTGCCGCCGGCTCTCATTGAAGATATCGACGCCTGGGCCGTCGCCTTTCCCAAGGTTCTCGACGAGATCGAGGTGCTGATTACCGGCAACCGGATTTTCAAGCAGCGCAACGTCAACATCGGCGTGGTCACGCGCGAGAAGGCGATCGCCTGGGGTTTCACCGGTCCGATGTTGCGCGGCAGTGGGGTGGCTTGGGATCTGCGGCGAAACCAGCCGTACGAATGCTATGACGAATTCGACTTCGACATTCCCGTCGGGGTCCACGGCGATTGCTACGACCGCTATCTCTGCCGCGTCGAGGAGATGCGGCAGTCAGTTCGGATCATGCGTCAGTGCGTCGGGGTTTTGCGGGGGACCCCGGGCCTGGTGCTCACCGATGATCACAAGGTCGCTCCACCCCGGCGTGGCCAGATGAAGCAGTCGATGGAAGCGCTGATCCACCATTTCAAGCTCTACAGCGAGGGCTTCCACGTGCCGCAGGGCGAGGTCTACGCCGCCGTCGAGGCCCCCAAGGGCGAGTTTGGCGTCTATCTCATCGCCGACGGCACCAACACGCCGTATCGCTGCAAGATCCGCGCGCCGAGCTTCGCACACCTGCAGGCGATGGACTGGATGAACCGGGGCCATATGCTGGCCGATGTCGGCGCAGTGCTGGGCTCCCTGGACATCGTCTTTGGCGAGGTCGACCGGTGAGCGTTCGGCGGCTTGCCAAGAATCAGCCCGCTGCGTTTGCCTTCAGCGAGGGATCGCTGGAACGAGCGAAATGGTGGATAGGAAAGTTCCCGCAGGGGCGCCAGCAGTCGGCCGTTGTGCCGCTCTTGTGGCTGGCCCAGAAGCAGGAGGGCTGGGTCAGCGAGCCCGCTCTGCGCCTCGTCGCGCAGATGCTGGAGATGCCGGTGATCCGGGTGCTCGAGGTCGTCACCTTCTACACCATGTTCAACCTCGAACCGGTCGGCAAAACCGCCGTGATCCAGGTCTGCGGCACGCCGCCCTGCGCGCTGCGCGGCGCCTCGGCGCTGATGGCGATGCTCGAGGAGCGTGTCGGACCCCGCAACCACTGCTCCGCAGATGGGCGGTTCTCCTGGGAAGAGGTCGAGTGCATGGGGGCCTGCGTCAACGCCCCGATGGCGGCAATCAACGATTATTACCATGAGGATCTTGACCCGCAGAGCCTCGCCGCGATCCTTGACGCGTTTGCGGCCGGCGAAGCGCCTCCGCCGGGCTCCGCCATTGGCCGCCAGGGCTGCGCGCCAGAGGGCGGCCCGCTGACGCTCACCGACCCCAGCCTCGCGGACGGCTCCCGCGCCAAGCCGCTCAAGACTTTGCCGAATGCGGCCGCTTCGTGATTTGACGATGAATGTACCGCATCTCAAGCGACGGCTTGCGATTGCCATGGGCGTTAACGTCGTCTGCGCCGTCGTCGCCCTGGCCGCCATTGCGGCGGGGTTCGCCTTCCACCTCGGCGCATTGATATGGCTGATCGTCGGCGCGGTGATCATCGGCTTCGCCGCCCAGGGCTGGCTGATACTGGGGCTGGTCGGGCGGCGGCCTTCGTCGTGAGCGAGGAAGCCCAAAGCCTTGATCGCCGCGCGGCCTATGCCGACAGGATCGTCCGCCTGCATCGCAGGACGCGCACTGCGGGCTTCGTCACCTGCCTGGTTGGGGTGTTGCTGCTGGTGGCCACCCGCTATCTGTGGCCCATGCCGACGTGGACGTCCTGGCTCGCCGTAGCGGTCATCGCCGCCGGGTGGGGAATGTTCGTCTATGTGATTTTCATGCGGGCCGCCTTTGTGCGAGCCCATCCCTTCGACGCACGCGAGTAGCAGTCAGATGGTCGGCATTCTCGAGGATAAGGATCGCATCTTCACCAATCTCTATGGCCTGCACGACTGGGGCCTGGAGGGGGCCCGGGCGCGAGGGGTGTGGAACGGTACGGAGGCCATGCTGGCCCAGACGCCTGAGTGGATATGCGAGCAAATCAAGGCTTCGGGCCTTCGCGGACGGGGAGGGGGTGGCTTCGGCACCGGCCTGAAGTGGACCTTCATGCCCAAGCAGGAGAGCGAGCGACCGCACTACCTTGTGGTTAACGCCGACGAGTCCGAGCCCGGCACCTGCAAGGATCGTGAGATCATGCGCGGCGATCCGCACCGCCTGATCGAGGGGTGCCTTGTGGCCTCCTACGCCATCCGGGCGCACGACTGCTTCATCTACATTCGGGGCGAGTATGTGCTCGAGCGCGAGCACCTGGAGGCGGCGATAATCCAGGCGACTAAAGCTCGCCTGATCGGCAGGGACAACATCCACGGTTGGGACTGCAACATCCGAGTCACCCATGGCGGCGGCGCCTATATCTGCGGCGACGAGATGGCCCTGCTTGAAGGCCTGGAGGGCAAGAAGGGCCAGCCGCGCCTCAAACCTCCGTTTCCGGCGGGTTCAGGTGTTTATGGCTGCCCGACAACGGTCAACAATGTCGAATCCATTGCCGTCGCCCCCGAGATCCTGCGGCGGGGGGCCGACTGGTTCGCGGGCTTCGGACGGCCGAACAACTGCGGCACCAAGCTGATGAGCGCCGCAGGGCATGTGCTGAAGCCTGCGGTCGTCGAGGAAGCCATGTCGATCCCGATGCGCCAGCTCATCGAGGAGCATTTCGGCGGCGTGCGTGGCGGCTGGGGCAACCTCAAGGCGGTCATCCCGGGCGGCTGCTCGGTGCCATTGATAACGGCCGAGATGGCTGAGACCGCGCTGATGGATTTCGATTACCTGAAAGAGATGAAATCGGGCCTCGGCACAGCGGCAATGATCGTCATGGACAAGGACTGCGATGTCGTCGCCACGATCGCCCGGTTCTCCTATTTCTATAAGCATGAGAGCTGCGGCCAGTGCACGCCGTGCCGCGAGGGCACCGGTTGGATGTGGCGGATCATGCTGCGCATGGTCAGCGGTGAGGCTGATCCCAGGGAGATCGACCTGCTGCTGGACGTCGCCAGCCAGGTCGAAGGTCACACAATCTGCGGCTTGGGCGACGCGGCCGCCTGGCCGATCCAGGGACTTTTTCGCCACTTCCGCCCCGAGATCGAGGCACGCATATCGAACTACCGCGACCGCCGCGCCAACGTACCGGGCGCAACCTTGATCGCGGCGGAGTAGGGGGTTATCGCTCGGCCATGGCGGACGAACCCGACATTCAAGAACGTTTCGCTGCCGTTGCAATGAGCATCGCGGGCGTGAACCGGCGAGCCGACCGGCGCGAAATTCGCGGGGATCGCACCCTGCGGCGTCTCGAACTCTCCGACGCTCCGCATTAGGCCGATGCCGACCGCAAAAGTAAACGGCGTCGACATCGCCTTCGAGCCTGGCATGACCGTGCTTCAGGTCGCCGAGCTTGCCGGGGAAGAGATTCCGCGTTTTTGTTATCATGAGCGGCTGTCGATCGCCGGCAACTGCCGCATGTGCCTGGTCGAAGTGAAACCTGGGCCGCCCAAGCCCCAGGCATCCTGCGCCCTGCCGGCCACAGACGGCCAGGAGATCATCACCAACTCGCCGATGGTCGAAAAGGCGCGCAAGGGGGTGATGGAATTCCTGCTGATCAACCATCCGCTCGACTGTCCGATCTGCGACCAGGGCGGCGAGTGCGATCTGCAGGACCAGTCGATGGGCTATGGCCGCGACGCCACCCGATACGCTGAGAACAAGCGCGCCGTCGAAGACAAGTACATGGGTCCGCTGATCGCGACGGCTATGACCCGCTGCATCCAATGCACCCGCTGCATTCGCTTCATCAGCGAGGTCGCCGGTGTTTCGGAAATCGGCATGATTTCTCGCGGCGAGGAAGCAGAGATCACCACCTATCTCGATCGCGCGGTGACCAGCGAGTTGTCCGCCAACGTCATCGACCTTTGTCCGGTCGGCGCCCTGACTTCCAAGCCTTATGCCTTCAATGCCCGACCGTGGGAGTTGAGCAAAACCCAGAGCGTGGACGTGATGGACGCGCTCGGCAGCGCGATTCGAGTCGATGCCAGGGGACGGGCGGTGCTGCGCGTGCTGCCGCGCACCAACGAGGAGATCAACGAGGAGTGGATTTCCGACAAAACCCGATACGCCTGCGATGGGCTTGGGCGCCAACGCCTAGACCAGCCAATGATCCGGGAGGACGGCCGCCTGCGTCCGGCGCGCTGGACCGAGGCTCTGGCCGTGGTCGCGGCGCGGATCAAGACCGCCGCCCCTGAGCGGATCGGGGTCATTGCCGGCGATCTGCAGGACGCCGAATCGATGAAGGCGGCACTGGACCTGTTCGGCGCCCTTGGCGTGAAGAACCTCGATTGCCGGCAGGATGGTTCGGTCCTCGGAGTGGGCCCGCGCGAAGGTTGGCTGTTCAACTCGACCCTCGCCGGCATTGAGGCGGCCGACGCAATCCTTCTGATCGGGACCAATCCTCGCCTTGAAGCGCCGGTGTTCAATGCTCGGTTGCGCAAGCTCTGGCTTTCAGGGCGCACGCGCATAGGCCAGATCGGCGAGCGCGCCGACCTGCGTTACGAAGTCGATTACCTGGGCGCGGGGGGGACAAGCCTGCTGGAGTTCGCCGATGGCGGATCGGAATTCTCCAAGACGTTCAAGGCCGCCAAGGCGCCGGCGATCATCATTGGTCAGGGCGCGCTATCGCGGGATGATGGCGGCGCGGTGCTCAATGCCGCCGCTGGCCTGGCCCAAAGCTTCGGCCTGGTGCGGGACGGCTGGAACGGCTGGAACATCCTGCACACAGCCGCCTCCAGGGTGGGTGGACTCGACCTGGGCTTTGTCCCGACCGATGGCGCCCTCAGCGCACTACAGATGGTGGCGGCCGGCCGCCTCGATGTTCTCTTTCTGCTGGGCGCGGACGAAATCGACCTGTCATCAAGCGACGCCTTCGTCGTTTATCAGGGTTCCCATGGCGACGTTGGCGCACAGGCCGCCGACGTGATCCTGCCCGGCGCCGCTTACACTGAAAAGCCGGGGCTCTACGTCAACACTGAAGGCAGGGTGCAGCGCGGCGAGCGGGCGGTGTTTCCCAAGGGCGAGGCCAAGGAGGACTGGTCAATCCTGCGCGCGCTCTCCGAACATCTGGAGACAGTACTGCCGTACGACTCGCTGGAGCAGTTACGAACGCGGCTGTTTACCGACCATCCAACCTTCGGTCAGATCGATTACGCGCCCGGCTCTGTGCCGGCGCCTTTCGATTTCGCCCGCCTTGGCGGTGAAGGAAAGATTGGCGGCGCCCCCTTCGCAACCCCGATAAAGGCATTTCACCTCACCAATCCAATCGCCAGGGCCAGCGTGACAATGGCGCAGTGCGCGGCTCTGGCTGCCGGCGTCTCGATGGCCGCGGAGTAGAGCCAAGGGATGACGGCCGCCACGCCCGCTTTCTGGACCACCGATGCCGGCTGGATGATCTTGGCGGTGCTGCAGATCCTGGCCGTGCTCGTCTGGCTGCTGGTCTCCCTGGCCTTCATGCTGCTCGCCGATCGCAAGGTCTGGGCCGGGGTTCAGATGCGCAAAGGGCCCAATGTCGTCGGGCCCTTTGGCCTCCTTCAGTCGTTCGCGGACCTGATCAAATTCTTCCTCAAGGAAATCATCGTGCCGGCCGGGGCGGACAAGGTCGTCTTCCTGCTTGCGCCGCTGATCACCTTCACGCTGGCTTTCGTCGGCTGGGCGGTGATTCCACTGGCGCCGGGATGGGTGGTGTCGAACATCAACGTCGGCGTCCTTTACCTGTTCGCGATCTCGTCCCTCGGCGTCTATGGGATCATCATGGGCGGCTGGGCGTCCAACTCGAAATACCCGTTCTTGGGCAGCCTGCGCTCGGCGGCGCAGATGGTGAGCTACGAAGTTTCCATCGGCTTTGTCATCATCACTGTGATCCTGCTTGCGGGGACGCTTAACCTGCAGCTGATCGTCGCCAAGCAGGCGGGCTGGTTCTGGCATTGGAACGTGCTCGGCGGGCGCGGTCTGCGCGGTCTGCCGGCGGCGCTGGTGATGATTCCCATGTCGGTAGTGTTCTTCGTGTCCGCGCTGGCCGAAACCAACCGTCCGCCGTTCGACCTGCCTGACGCAGAGGCCGAACTGGTCGCCGGGTATCAGGTTGAATATTCATCGACTCCTTATCTGCTGTTCATGATCGGCGAGTACGCCAACATCGTCCTGATGTGCGCGCTGATCAGTATCCTGTTCTTTGGCGGATGGCAGGCCGGATTTCCGACGCCATTCCTGAGCAGTTGGCCGCCGACGGCCGTTAGTTTCTTCGGCTTCTTCTGCCTTTTTCTGAAGATCGTCTTCTTCTTTTTCCTGGTCGCCATGGTCAAGGCAATCGTGCCCCGTTACCGCTATGACCAACTGATGCGCCTTGGCTGGAAGGTGTTTCTGCCGACCTCGCTGATTGCCGTCGTCTTGATGGGCGCCTGGCGCATCTACGGGCCTGGAGGATGAGGGCGCCCATAGCCGCGTTTGTCGCCGCGGCCTGGCTTTGTGGCTGCTCGGGCTCCTACGGACTCGATGCCGGCGACGCCAACTATGATGCGGTCAAGGCCGCCAGCGTCCAATGCAAGGCGCAGGGTGGTCAGATCCGCCTCAGTCCGGAACGCGACGGACGCGACCTTTCCGACTATCAGTGCAAAATCGGCAAGCGACGCTAGGCAAAACCAGAGATGCTCCAGCGACTGAAGCAGGCGGTAAGGGGTGCGGCGCTGATGGATTTCGCCAGCGCGTTCGCCATGGGCATCCGTTACATGATCCGTCCCAAGGCGACGGTGCTCTACCCCAATGAACGCGGGCCGCAATCACCGCGTTTTCGCGGTGAACACGCGCTTCGCCGGTATCCGAGCGGGGAGGAACGCTGCATCGCCTGCAAGCTTTGCGAAGCGATCTGCCCGGCCCAAGCCATCACCATCGAGGCTGCGGCGCGCGAAGACGGCGCAAGGCGCACCACGCGGTACGATATCGACATGGTCAAATGCATCTATTGCGGGCTTTGCCAGGAAGCTTGCCCCGTCGACGCCATCGTCCAGGGACCTAACACCGAATTCTCCGTCGAGACTCGCGAAGAACTCTACTTCGACAAGCAGCGGCTGCTGGACAACGGCGACCGCTGGGAACGCCAGATCGCGAAGAACCTGGAACTGGACGCACCCTATCGCTAAGAGACGGCGCGGCTGCGATTGCGGCGCCTGGCGCCGGCGCGAACCGGGTCTGACGCCACTGAAACGGACGGAGTTGGATCGACGCCGATGATCTTGCAGGCCATCGCCTTTTATCTTTTGGCCGCGACCACCATCGGGGCGGGTCTGTGCGTGGTTTCTGCCAAGAATCCGGTCCATTCGGTGTTGTTCCTGATCACCGCGTTCTTTTCGGCGGCCGGACTTTTTGTGCTGCTCGGGGCCGAGTTCCTGGCCATGCTGTTGGTCGTCGTCTACGTCGGCGCGGTCGCGGTGCTGTTCCTGTTCGTGGTGATGATGCTGGATGTGGATTTCGTGCAGTTGCGCGAGGGCTTCCAGCGCTATCTGCCGGTCGGCGCCACCGTCGGCGTGGTGCTACTGGTCGAACTGGTGATGGCGGTCGGCGGCTGGAAGCTCGCCCCGGGGTCGGACGCGCATCGCTTCGCGCCGATCGATGTCGGCGTGGAGAACACCCGCGCGCTCGGGCAGATCCTTTATACCGACTATATTCTGCTGTTCCAGGCCAGCGGCCTGGTGCTGCTGGTGGCCATGATCGGCGCGATCGTGCTGACCTTGCGCGATCGCAAATCATCGCGCCATCAGGTGATCGCCGATCAGGTCAACCGGATGCCGAACGATACGCTGGTGATGGTGGACGTGATCCGCGGCGCCGGCGTGCCGGTCGATCACTATCTGCGACCGCCGGTTGCACAAGCCGCGACGGATGCGGCGCCCAAGCTTCAGAGCATGGGCCATGGAGACCACCACTGATGTTGCCCGTGCCACTTGGCCATTATCTGACCGTTTCAGCCATCCTGCTGGTGCTCGGCATTTTCGGCATTTTCCTCAACCGCAAGAACGTCATCGTCATTCTGATGTCGGTGGAGCTTATTCTACTGGCGGTGAACCTCAATCTGGTGGCGTTTTCCGGCGCGCTCGGTGATCTGTCCGGGCAAGTGCTGGCGATGTTCGTGCTGACGGTGGCGGCGGCGGAAGCGGCGATCGGGCTGGCGATCGTGGTGGTGTATTTCCGCAATCGCGGTTCGATCGAGGTCGAAGACGTCAACATGATGAAGGGCTGAACGCATGTTGTTCGCGGTTGCCGTTTTCGCCCCTTTGTTCGGGGCACTGATCGCCCTGCTGTTCGGCCGCCAGATCGGCGACCGCGCCGCCCAGATGGTGTCGATCATCTGCATGATCCTGGCCTCGCTCTGCGGCGTCTCGGCGTTCATTGATCTGGTTTATAATGGCGTGCCGGCCGGCGTGATCGGCCTCGGCACCTGGGTGGAAGCCGGCAGTTTCCATGTCGAATGGGCGCTGCGCTACGATGCGCTGGCCGCCGTCATGGTCGCCATGGTTACTTGCGTCGCCACCCTGATCCACATCTACAGCGCCGGCTACATGGCGCATGACGCGACGGTGTGGAAGTTCTTCAGCTATCTCAGCCTGTTCACCTTCGCGATGCTGATGCTGGTGACCGCCGACAAT
>JAYTRF010000149.1:0-2288 GCA_043746375.1 Caulobacteraceae bacterium
CTGGGTCAGGCTGAGGGCGCGTTCGCGGTAGGTCATATGATTTTCTGCCATGATGTTATCTATTGTTGTCAAAAATCCTAAGTTGTCGACGAAAGAGAATGGTTGGAAAATCTCAACGGACGTCATATATTTCCTATGACATGGCCCAGGCAAGCCTTCCCTTCGAGCTGACGCCGCGGCACGTCCGCGCGGCCCGTGCACTCCTGGCCTGGTCCCAACAGGACTTGGCTAAGGCCGCGGGCGTCGCGACCTCGACCGTCGCCGACTTCGAGAGGGGGCAGCGAACCCCTGTCGCCAACAATGCCCAGGCGATCCGAGGCGCTCTGGAAAAGGCGCAAATACGCTTCCTGCCCACTGGCGCCGTCATCGGGCCGGCCGTCCCCGCGATCACCGCCTCCGACCGTCACGGCGCGCCGATCCGATGGGTGAGCGCTGAGGACCTTTCAAAATGGGCCGACCGCACAGATGGCGCAGTCAGCCTGCCGACGCTCCTCGCACACCTGATCCTGGCGACCCACGGCACGGCCGTTCAGCTGCGCTTCCCGGCCGACGAGGGCGTTCGCCACCCTGGTTGGGATGGACGAACCTCGGCCGAAACGGCCAGCGCCTATGTGCCCGACGGCGACGCCGGCTGGGAAATCGGCGCCCAGCGCAATAACATCATCACTAAGGCCACGGAGGACTACCGCAAGCGGACCGCCGAGCCCGCGCCGCTTGATCCCGCCACCGCCGCTTATATCTTCGTCACGCCACGCCACTGGCCGAGGAAGGACGAGTGGGCCAAGGCCCGACGAGAGCAGGGCCCTTGGCGCGACGTCCGCGTCTACGACGCCGACGACCTCGTCCATTGGATCGAGCAGACCCCGGCCGTTGGCCTTTGGCTGGCGACTCGCCTCGGCAACCGACCTGAGGGCACGCGCGAGCTCGATGAGGTCTGGGAAGAGTGGTCGCTCGCAACCCAATGGCCACTGACCGAAGACCTGGTCCTAAGCGACCGCGACGAGGACGCAGCCGAGACACTTCGCTGGCTGCGCGGCGAACCGGAGGTGCTGTCGCTGCAGGCCACGACTGCCGAGGAAGTGGTCGCCTTTTTCCACGCGTGTCTCAGCAAGCTGCCAAACGACATGGCCGCCGCCTACCGGGCGCGCTCCCTGGTCGTGACGACCGCGGCGGCCGCCAGGGCGCTGGCTCAAGCGCCGGCGCCCCTCATCCTGCTGCTCACCGAACCCGAACCCGGCCTGGCGAGAAGCCTCGCCGAACGCGGTCACTACGTTCTGCAAGCCTATGACGAGGGCCCGGTTGGCCGAGGCGACATGCGCACCCTGGCCCGGCCCTCGCGGGAAGGGATCGCCAACGCTCTGACCGCCGCAGGCATTGCTGAGCCCCGCGCCAAGGCCCTGGCCCGCAACAGCGCCCGCAACCTCGCGGTCCTGCGCCGGGAAATCCCGGGCGCGCCGGGCCGTCTTCCCAAATGGGCGCAGGAGACGCCGCCCGACGCCCTGCTGGCGGCGCTGATGGCCGGCGGCTGGGATGAGAATGCCGAGGCCGATCGCGCACGGCTCGCCGAGCTTGCCGACCAGCCCTATGAGGCCGTCATTAAAGCACTCACAGAGTATGTGGGCAAATTCGATAGCCCGCTGCAGAAAATTGGACCGACCTGGCGCATCGCTTCACCCTCCGACGCCTGGTTCCTGCTCGCCCAGCACCTCACCATTGCGGAGATCAACCGCTTTGAGGCCGCAGCCCACGCCGTGCTTGGCTCGGCTGACCCCCGCTTCGAGATGGACCCGAGCGAGCGTTGGATGGCCGGCGTCCACGGCGTCAGGCCCGAATATTCAGGCATGCTGCGCCATGGGATCGGCCAGGTTCTGATCCTGCTCGCCCTTTGGGGCGATCGCGCTCACACCATCCCCAATGCAGCTCGCCGCGCGGACGCCATCGTCGCCAAGCTGTTGAATAATGCTGACCCGGAGCGGTGGTGGTCGCTGTCGCGGGATTTCAGGCTGCTTGCGGAAGCCTCGCCCGATGCCTTCCTAAGCGCCGTGGAAGACAGTCTCGACCAGAACGATCCGGCGGTCGGTGTCCTCTTTGGCCACGACGACGGCGGTCTCTTCGGTGCCGAGCACCTGTCGGACCTGATGTGGGCCCTGGAAATCCTCGCTTGGTCGCCCGATCTAATGCCGAGGGTGACCCATCTTCTGGCGCGTCTCGACGCCATCGACACCAAGCCTCGGCGCTATTCAAACGGGCCCGCCAACAGCCTTCGCGAACTCCACCTTCTTTGGGTT
>JAYTRF010000150.1:0-4604 GCA_043746375.1 Caulobacteraceae bacterium
GGCCTTTGCGAACCCTCGGTCGCTGGCCATGAATCGCGCCAGCATCGGCCCGATCAACTTGACGGGCTCGGTCGCAGGCTGACTTGTTACGCGCCCGAGCACCTCGCCGTAGGCTACGAGATCGCGATGCAGAGTGGCGGGAAGTTCGATTGTCAGCTTCACCGGCTTGTCATCGTCGATTGCGCCGAGCTTCAGCTTCATCGCGGCCGCCGCCTCAACGGCTGTAGGGTTCGAGGACAAGATCGCGGGTGACGATCACCGTAACAGGAAAGCCCTGGCGGATGGTGAGAGTGGGTTGGACATTGAGCGATCGCTGAACGATCTGGCGGTCGGTCTGGCTGATGCTGTCGGAGGCGCCCTGGCGCAGCGCCTGAACCAGCGAATTCTCGTTTCCGCTCGCCCCAGCCTGCGAGCCGACGCTCAAGACCGTCGAGAGTAACGCGCCCTTCAAAAGCGCGCGCCAGTGGTTATCCACCCTGTCCGAAAGCCCGGCATAGCCTTGCGGGTCCGCGCCGGGCTGGCGCTCCAGCACGATGGAGCGGCCGCCCGGCATGATCAGCCGGTTCCAGACCAGGAGGGCGCGTGATTGGCCGAAGGCGATCTGCGCATCGTACTCGCCGACCAGACGCGCGCCCTGCGGGATGAGGAGGATGGCGCCGGTGGGGCTGTCGTAGACATCCTGGGTCACCTGGGCGGTGATCTGGCCCGGTAGATCGGAACGAAGGCCGGTGATCAGGGCTGCGGGGATCACCGCCCCGGCCTGGACAACGTAAGGACTGGCCGGCGCTTCGATGCGTTCGGAGCTGACGGTCCGATGATCGACCTTGGCCCGCAAGAACGCGAGCTTGTGATCCTGGCTCGAGGCCGCCGGGTTCGGGGCAGCCGCCGCTTCGACGGCTGCGGAGTCGGCCGGCGTCGGCGCCACGCTCTGAGCGATATTGGAGGCCGCGAAGAGCTGGCCAGTACGCGCCGCCTCCTTCTCCTGGGCCAGACGCTGCTTTTCAGGATCGGGCGACGCCGGCGCGGCCGATGACATCGCGGTCCCGGGGGCCGGCGCCCCGGCGTTGACGATCGGCCGGCCCAGATCGCCGGGGAGTGGAGGGCCGAGCTTGGGGACGTTTCTAGGGAGGCCCGTGTAGTCCTTCGGAAGATTGGCCAAGCCGTCAGGAGTCGAGCGGCTATCGGTGTTGTAGAGTTCGGCCCGGCCGGCCGGCCGGTGCGGCTGCAGGGCGAAGATGAGCGCGCCGCCAAGCCCGGCCGCGGCCACGAGGGCCAGAGCGGTCAGCACCTTGCGCGAAAGCCTCGTCACCGGCGCCCGGCTGGGTCGAAGCCGCATCTCATGGACTCTCCGTTTCTCCTCGGCCCCCTCGGGCGCGTCGTCTCGGAGCGCGTCGGTCATGACCTGGGCCTCTTGCCGGTGCGGAGGATTCGGACCTTCTGCTGATGCTTGCCGCCGAGACGCAGCTCGGCGGCGACGAAGAGGCGATCGACGATCATGTCGGCGCCCCGCACGCGATAGTTGACGAGTTCATCGCCGCCTTGTGCGCCGATCACCCACAGCGGCGGCATCTCGCCCTGGCCGATGCCGCTGGGAAACTGGATGAAGACCTGGCGGCCGTCGTCGAAGGCCCGCAGCGGCCGCCAGGGGGGATTGTCTCCCACGATCTGGTAGCCGAAGTTCAGGGCATCGACATCGACGCCGGTGGCGATGGGCGCGCTTTGCGCGGCCGCCTGGCTTGCTCCACGCAGGGCGATCAGCTGGTCCTCGGGATAGGCCCAGGAGACCGAGGCCATGTAGGTCTTCTCCTGCGACCGCAGCTCCAGATGGTAGGTGCGCCGGTCGGTGTTGATGACGAGGTTGGTGGAAAGATCCGCCCTGGTAGGTTTGAGGAGGATGTGCTCACGCTTGGCCGCGCCGCTCCCGCTCTGGGTATCTCCGATCACCCAGCGCACCGTATCGCCCGCGGCGACCGGCCCCGAGCCCACCAGCTGCTCGCCGGCCTGAAGGGCGATGTCGGTGACTTCGCCGGGCGCGGCATAGACTTGGTAGAGAGCGCCCTCCGAGAAGGGATAGATCTGAACCGCGTTGATGTAGCCGGCCCGCGTCGGCTGGATTCGGGCCGCGCCGTTGGCCAGGGCGACGCGCGTCCGAGGATCGCCCGCCTCGCCTCGCGCGGTCCTGATCTTCGGCAAGGGCTTCAACTGACCCGGCAGGGGGAGCGGCATGGGAATTTCCACCACCTGCACGGGCCTGGGAGGATCTTTGCGCAGCACCGCCGGATGCGGCCCGTAGGCAATCGAAGGTTTGGCGGCGGCCGCGCAGCCGACGAGGGATGCGCCGGTCAGCAGAGCGGTTACGAAGGCATGGGGACGCATCGCCTAAAGCTCCTTGGACCAGTTGAGGGCGTGGACGTAGAGGCCGAGCGGGTTCTTCTTCAGCCGCTCGGCGTCGGTGGGGACCTGGATGACCACGGTGAGGATGGCGCTCCATCGCTCGGTGGCGGCCAGCGCTCCATCGACATAGCGCCGCTCGGTCCAGGCGACGCGGAAGCTCGTCTCGGAAGCGCGGATGACGCTGGAGACCTCCACCGACACCTGCGTCGTGCCGACGCTGGCGAACGGATCGCTGGCCCGGGCATAGCCATTCAGAGCCAAGGCGCCTTTGTCGGTGGTGTAGTTGTAGGCCTCGAGCCAGTCCTGGCGCAGCACCACCGGATCGGCCGGGATGGACCGCACTTCCTCGATGAACCTCGCCAGATGCCAGGCGATCTGGGGATCGGTGGGCCGGTAGGCGGCGGTGGAGGCCGCGACCGCCTGGGCCTCACCAAGCTTGTCGACCTGCACCACCCAGGGCGTCACCGTGCCGCGCGCCGATTGCCAGACTAGGGCTGCGGCCAAACCGGCGGCTAGGCCGAGATTACCGAGTGCGATCAGCCGCCAGTTGCGGGCCTGGACACGGGCCGAGCCGATGCGCTCGTCCCAGACCTGACCGGCGCGTTGGTACGGGGTTTCAGGCTCCGGCGTCGCGCCATAGCGCACGGAGGGTCGTTTGAAGATCATCGCCTAGTCCTCGGAAAGATCGACGGCGTGTCCGCCGCTGGGGTGATCGCCGGAGCGGATGGTGTGAGCGGCGGTGGACACGCCGTGGGACGCCGCCTGGCGTCGCCGCATGGCGCTAGCCCACGCCGGTTCGCCGCCCCCCGCATCAGAGGATGACGCCGTCGACGCCCGGGCCGCGCCACCTCCGCTTGCGGCGGCCCCTCCGGCGCCGCGCAGCGGACTGCCCGGCGCAGCCGCGCTGCCCGCTCCGGCCGAAGCGCCCGCGGCGGCCCCGCCGGATCCGGCGCGCGAAGCGGCCATGGCGCCGCCGGCGATCGAGGCCCCGCCGCGCAGGGCGCCGCCGACCGCGCCGGCGGCCGCGCCAGCCCCCATGACAGCGGCCGCGCCCATGCCCGCCACGGCGAGCCCAGTCCCCACGGCCGCCCCCGCGCCCAGCTGCGGGCCGCCGGAGATCAGGCCGTTGGCGATGCCCGGTCCGAAGATCGAGAGGCCTAGCAGGGTGAGCGCCGCCAGGATCAGGGTCAGAGCATCATTGATGGTGGGGGGATTGGCAAAACCGGTGGTGAATTGGCTAAAGAGGGTCGAGCCGATGCCGACGATGACCGCCAGCACCAGGATCTTCACCCCCGAGGCGACGACATTGCCGAGCACCTTTTCGGCCAGGAAGGCGGTGCGGCCGAAGAGGCCGAAGGGGACGAGGACGAAGCCGGCTAGGGTGGTGAGCTTGAACTCGATTAGCGAAACGAAAAGCTGGATGGCCATGATGAAGAAGGCGATGATCACGATCAGCCAGGCGATCAGCAGGATGGCGATCTGGATGAAGTTGTCGAAGAAGCTGGCGAACCCCATCAGCCCGGAGATCGCGTCCAGGATCGGCTTGCCGGCGTCGATCCCGACCTGGGCCAAGCGTCCCGGCTGTAGGAGTTGGGCCTGAGTGAGCGTGCCGCCGCCGGCCTTGAGGCCCAGGCCGGCGAAGGAATTGAAGACGATGGCCGCCAGATTGTTGAAGTTGCCCAGGATGAAGGCGAAGAGACCGATATAGAGGGTCTTCTTGATCAGCCGCGCGATGACATCCTCGTCCGGACCCATGGCCCAGAAGAGGCCGGCCAGGGTGATGTCGATGGCGATCAAGACGCCGGCCAGCCAGCGCACGTCGCCCTGCAGCAGGCCGAAGCCTGAGTCGATATACTGGGTGAAGACCCCCAGGAACCGGTCGATGACGCCCGTGCCGCCCATGGCGCCTATTTGCTTTCCGCTGTCGCGAGCCGGTTGCTGGAGGCCGCTGGCGTCGCGGGAATCGGCGACGCTCCGTAGGTGAAGAATCGCCGGCGGTTCTCGGCCCAGGCGGCCTCACAGGCAGCGTCGTTCGCCGCCGCCATGCCAATGGCCCGGCAGCGCGACATATCTTGAGCCAAGGCGTCGCTGGAGATCGCCGCCCGGTCGTGCGTCGAAACGAAACCGCCGCCCGCACCGGGCCGAAAATGCAGCGCCGCCGCGACGATCGCCGCGCCGACCGCGAGCAAGCCCGCGGCGCGACCAACCTT
>JAYTRF010000151.1:0-5148 GCA_043746375.1 Caulobacteraceae bacterium
CGAGGTCAGAACGAGACGGTCATCCGGTCGATCGCAGATCCTGCGGCGCCGAACGAGCCGTAGTCGAAGACCATGACCGCGGCGGCGACCAGCAGGCCGGCCAGCACCAGAAGCGAGAGCACGCCCAGTACGGATCCCCGCCGCTCGAGCCTTCCATGGCGGCGACCGCGCTCGAAGGCCTCGTCGAGTTCCTTCTTGACCACGCGGTGGTCGAGGCCGCCAGCGTCGATCTGCCGGCGCTCGTCCTTGCGGCCTTCCTTGTAGGCTTCAAGCGGCACGGCCTGATCGGTGGGGTCCAGCGGGGGGGTGCGGGCGAAAAGCGACATGGTGGGCGCTCCTGATTGACGATTGTTGCATCGTGAACGGGCGCGCGGCGCGGGGGTTCCGGCGAGGCCGGCGAGCCTAGCCTTCCCAGCCCTCGGCGAACGGGAACCGGGCGGCCCAAAAGTCGGCCAGCGCCGGCTCGGCGTCCACGCGGCGGACCACCTCGGTCATCTTCGGCGCGACCTCGTAGAAGCGCCGGCGCTGGGGCCCCCAGCGCGAGTTCACCGTCACATAGAGGTCGAGTACGCCGATCGACTCGCCCTGCAGGTAGAGGCCGGGCTCGACCTGGTCGTCCATCAGCCGCCAGCATTCGGCGATCCGCTCGGCGGTGCGCTCGCGGATCTGCGCCTGCCCGCCGGGATCGTCGCTCAGCCGCGAAGGATCGTCGCGGATCCAGAACAGGGCGTAGATCGCCGAGGCGACGAAGCGCATCCATCGCAGGAAGGCCGGCCGCTTGCGGTGGATCGCCGGCGGCGCCAGCCGCGCCTCGGGATAGCGGTCAGCCAGCCAGATCAGCATCGCCGCACTCTCGGTCATCAGCTCGCCGCCGGGAAAGACCAGGGCCGGCGCCTGGCGCATCGGATTGAGCCGGTAGGCCGGCTCGCCCGCGCCGACCAGCGCCAGCGGCGCCTGTTCGATCACCTCAAAGGGCAGGCCGATCAGGGTCAGCGCCGCCTCGACGGGCGCCGAGCCCGAACCGCGCGCGCCCAAGATCGTGATTGGCTAATCCACAGTGATAACCTTATCTTGTGAATTGAAGGCCTAAACCACACCAGATGTAGTAGCCAGCCAGCGGTCGGCTGCTAGCGTCGGTTCAGTCTAGTCCGCAATTCGATTCGCAAGGCGAAGCGTCCGATGAAATCCAAGCTCGATCTCCCCGGCCTGATGATCCCCTCGGCCTACAAGCCGTTCCGATATCCCTGGGCCTACGATTTCTGGAAGAAGCAGCAGCAGGTCCACTGGATGCCGGAGGAGATCCCGCTCGGCGAGGACTGCAAGGACTGGGCGACCAAGCTGAACGACGGCGAGCGCAACCTGCTGACCCAGATCTTCCGCTTCTTCACCCAGTCGGACATCGAGGTCGCCGACAACTACATGGAGCGCTACGGCCGCATCTTCAAACCGACCGAAGTCAAGATGATGCTGGCCTCGTTCGCCAATATGGAGACCATTCATATCGCGGCCTACGCGCTGCTGCTCGAGACCATCGGCATGCCCGAAAGCGAGTTCGCCGCCTTCCTCGAATACGACGCGATGAAGGCCAAGTGCGACTACATGCACACCTTCGGGGTGGAGAACAACGCCGACATCGCCCGCACCCTCGCCATGTTCGGCGGCTTCACCGAAGGGCTGCAACTGTTCGCCTCCTTCGCCATGCTGATGAACTTCCCGCGCTTCAACAAGATGAAGGGCATGGGCCAGATCGTCTCGTGGAGCGTGCGCGACGAGAGCCTGCACTGCGAGGGGATCATCAAGCTCTACCACGTCTTCAAGAAGGAGACGGGCTGCGTGACCACGACGGTGGCCGACGACATCATCGACTGCTGCAAGACGGTTGTGGGGCTGGAGGACAAGTTCATCGACCTGGCCTTCGAGATGGGCCCGGTTCAGGGCATGACGCCCGATGACATCAAGGCCTACATCCGCTTCGTCGCCGACTGGCGTCTGCGCCAGCTGGAGCTGCCGGCGGTTTTTGGGGTGACGGAAAATCCGCTGCCCTGGCTGCAGGTCCTGCTGTCGGGCGTCGAGCACGCCAACTTCTTCGAGGCCCGGTCCACCGAATATTCCAAGGCCGCCACCCGCGGCAGCTGGGACGGCAAGGCCGGCGTATGGGCCGAGTTCGACAAGATGATGGCCAACCGGGGCGCCGAGGCGTCGCACTGAGCCTGCCTGCGATCTCGATTTTGTCACACGGCCCAGCTAACAAGGGCGGATGACCCGCATTCTCCCGCTCGAAGGGGTCGCGAACTTCCGCGACTACGGCGACTACGCCACCGTGGCCGGCGCGCGCATTCATCCCGGCCGGCTCTTCCGCTCGGCCGCCCACGGCCAGGCGACCGACGCCGACCTCCAGGTCATCGACGGCCTTGGCATCGCCGTGGTGGTCGACCTGCGCCGGCCGGTCGAGCGCCAGCGCGCGCCGTCCCGCCGCTCCGCCGGCTTCAACGCCCAAGTGATCGCCACCGAGATCGGCGCCGACGAGGAGGATGATCCCTGGTGGCGGTTCGTCGCCAGCTCTGACCTCAGCGAGGCAGCCTTCCGCGACTATCTGATGGGATATTACCGCGACGCGCCGTACGACCCCAAGCACGTCGACGTCTTCGCCCGCTACTTCGCCGCCCTTGGCGAGACCGAGGGGGCGGTGCTGATCCACTGCGCGGCCGGCAAGGACCGCACGGGCATCCTGGCGGCCCTGACCCACCATCTGATCGGCGTGGCTGAAGACGACCTGCTCGCCGACTACCTCCTGACCAACGAAGCGATCGGCATGGAGCAGCGCATCCCGCTGATGATGCAGGCGATCGACGAGGGCGTCGGGCGAAAGCCGACCGCCGCCGCCGCGCGCGTGGCCATGGGTGTCGAGGCGGCTTATCTGGACGCCGCCCTCTCGGCGACCAAGGCCGGGCATGGCTCGATCGACGGCTACCTCAAGGACGCGCTCGGGATCGATTCGACGCTCCGCGCCAAGGTCGAGGCCCGCCTGCTGGGCTAGATCCGCAGCGGTCCGGAAAGCCGACCGGGCCGATCGTCCGCCACCATGACGGGTGATGCGGCGATCCTTCGTTCGGCGATGACCGGCCGGACCGTGGCCGATCCCCGCGCCGCCCTTCTGCTGGCCGCGATCGCGCTGGGGTGAGCGGTGTTTTTTCACACCCCGAGCCGGCGGCGTAGTTTGGCGCCTCGTTTCAGGCGGCTTGCGCGGCCTGCGCCTCTTGAGCATTTTGAGTTTTCCAGATCCAGGGCAGCAGCTCAGAGATGCGGCTGTTGGGCCACTGGTTGGCCAACTTGGTCAGGACGTCAGTCAGATAGCGCTGTGGATCAACGCCGTGGAACTTACAGGTTTCGACTATGCTCGCCACAACTGACCAGTTTTCCGCTCCGTCTTCGGTTCCCGCAAAGAGACTGTTCTTTCGGGTCAAGATAATCGGCTTCATCGACCGCTCAACGGGATTGGAATCGATCTCGACCCTGCCGTCTTCCAGAAAGACTGTCAGGCCGTCCCAGTGCGATAGCGTGTATTTGAGCGGCTCCGCCATCAGTGAGCTCGTCATGATTTCAGCCAGGCGGTCTTTCACCCAGTCTTTGAAGGCTTCGACCAGCGGACGGGTGCGTTCCTGCCGGACCCTGAGCCGCTCTTCCGCTGGGCGCCCCCGGATCTCCGCCTCGATCGCATAAAAGGCGGCGATCTGACGCAAGGCCTCTTCAGCGATCGGCGTCGAGCCGTCGGGCTTGTAAAGGTCGTGATATTCCCGGCGGCAATGAGCCCAGCAATGGGCGAGCCGCAAGCCACGCTCAGGATTTCGGGCGATGGACTTGTAGACCTGGTAGCCATCCACCTGGATCGTCCCGGCGAAGCCCTGCAGGAAGGCTTCGGCATGCCTGGCCCCTCGGCCAGGCGCGTAGTTGTAGATGATCACCTTTGGATCCGGACCATCCCAACCGCTTTGATCTCGAAGCATCGACCAGAAGTAGACCGTCTTGGTTCGCCCCCTTCCAGGATCAAGAACCGGGACCGTCGTTTCATCCATGAACAGAAGGCTCGACGACAGGAGCTCGCGTTTCATGGCCGAGTAGATCGGTTTCAGCTCACAGGCTCCAACGCCAGCCCAGGACGCCAGCACAGAGCGGTGGATTTCGATGCCCTGCCGCGCCATGGCCTGCACCTGGCGATAGAAGGGATTGTGGTCAGCGTGCTTGGCCACCAGCACCTGCGCGATAAGCGCTTCCGTCGGAAGGCCGCCCTCGATCACATGCGCTGGCGCCGGCGCCTGAACCAGGACGTCCCGGCAGGACTGGCAGGTGTATTTCGGCCGGTGGGTCACGATGACCTGATACTGGACCGGGATGACATCGAGCCGCCGGGAGACATCTTCGTCGAACGCGTGAAGCGCGCCTGAGCAGCATGGGCAGGCCAGGCTTTCCGGCTCGAGTGTGACGTTCACCTCCGGAAGATGGGACGGCAACGATGGGCGCCGCTCACCGCGCTTGCGCGCGGATTTCACCGTCCGCTCCGGATCCGGCCTGAGCTTTTCCGCCTCGGTCTCAGCCGTGGCGACCGCCTGCTCGATCTCCTCGAGCGCCAACTGAAGTTGGTCAGGGTTCAGCCTCTCCGAGGTGGGGCCATATTGCAGGCGCTCGTACCTGGAGATCAGCTTCTCAAGCCGCAGATTGATCAGCTTGAGCGCGGCGATCTGCTCATTCAGCTGCGTATTGGCGGTGAGGATCTGAGCCTTTTCTTCTCGTTCGCGGGCGATCACCTGCGCCAGACGGGCGGCTTCGGCGGTCTTCGCCTGTTCGCGCGCCTCGAGGTCCTGATTGCGTAGGCGGGCGAGCCGAAGGGCGGCGCGAAGCGCCTCCACATCATCTGGCAACTCGTCCAGAACCGTTCCCATGCAGGGGATTCAAGCATAAAAACACCGGCTTGGCGCCCCCTAATCGACAGGTAATTCCATCTTTTCTGCTCTTATCGGGTGGCCTTCGGCGCCACTTTCCGGGGCGGATGAACCCGGGACCAGTCCAGGCCTTCAACGAGCGCGCCGAGCTGGGCTGGGGACAGACGCATGACGCCGTCGCTGATCGGCGGCCATTTGAAGCCGCCGTCCA
>JAYTRF010000152.1:0-10921 GCA_043746375.1 Caulobacteraceae bacterium
GCGCGCCTTTCCCTCCAGGGTGACGGCCATGGCCACGCGCTTCACGGTCCCAAACAGATTGGCGAGGCAGGGGATCGGCGAGATCTCGCCATCGGCGCGCACCGGCTTTTCGAACAACACCGCAGGGCCGCCGGTGGCCAAAAGGCGCGTGCAGACTTCCGTCATTTCCAGCACCGTCGAGACAGGCTGGGCTACGCGAACCAGTTCTCCGGCGCCTTCGAGCGCGGCGATGTAGTCTCTAAGGCTGCGATAGGCCATCGCCACTCCCTATGGCCGGGCGCCGCCAGTGTCACGCTTTGCGACGGTGCGCCATGGGCTTTAAGGTGCCGGCCGATGAAGCAGATCGACCTTGACGACCTTCCGCCGCGCGTTGCCCAGGTTCTCGCTGGCCTCGAGGCGGGCGAGGAGCTGGTGCTGGTTCGAAGCGGCATCGTCGTGAGCCGACTGGCCGTTTCGGCCGCTGCGGCGCCGGCGGCAAGCGAGACATTGGCCGACCTGGCCCCCGAAGAACGCCTCAGCGAGGTCCTTGGCCAGTTCAACGCCATGATTCACGACGAGTTTTAACCCGCAGGTCGTCCCGGGAGCCGGGGTACTATTCTACCTTGGCCGCATCCCACGCCGTTACGTCCTTCTTTGGCGTGATCTTGCGCCAGCGGCGTTCGAGAAAGTTGCGGAACGAGCCGGGGTGAAGGCTTTCCATGCGCGCCAGGACGCAGGGGTAGTCCTTGTAATGGGCGGTGAAATGGAAGGTGGCCGGTTCGGCCTGCATCAGCATTTCACGTTCGTCGAAGGACACCTCAAGCAGCACCAGGCTGGCATCCTCATGGCGCAGGCGCGTGAAGAATTTCTTGTTCACCAGGAACGATGGCCGGCCATATGAACTTCCCTCGGTGACGGCGGGGAAGGAAAGGCAGATCGTGCGCATCTCCTCGTCGGTCATCCGCCGCCAGGCCCATCACCAGGCAAACGCTCAGTAGGCAAGCGCCAGTCCATCTTTGCGCATCTCGCTGGCGGCTGCATATCGCCCTTGCCAACGCTCGATGGCCTGGTAGCCGCCAAACGAGCCATCCGAAGGACCAAACCGCCAGCCGAGCGCCGCCAGGCCCTCCCTGGTCTTGGCGGGCACGCCCGATTCGAGCCGCAGGGTTCCGATTCCATCGGCAGGCGCACCGGTAGGTTCGGAGGAGCCCTCATGATGCCAGCGCGGCGAGTCGCCGGCTTCCTGCAGGGCCAGCCCGTAGTCGATCCGATTGACGATAACTTGCGCCTGGCCCTGAGGCTGCATATCGCCGCCCATGACCCCGAAGGCCATCCACGGCTGCCCGCCGCGGGTGGTGAAACCTGGAATTATCGTCTGGAACGGCCGCTTGCCCGGGGCATAGACGTTGGCGTCACCATCCTTGAGGCTGAACAGTTCGCCCCGGTCCTGGAACATGAAGCCGAGACCGTCGGGAGACAGGCCCGATCCCATGCCGCGATAGTTGGACTGGATGATCGAGACCATCATGCCGTCGGCGTCGGCTGTGCAGAAATAGGTGGTGTCGCCGTGGCTGGGCGCCTGGCCTGGAAAAACCTGGCTGGCGATCCTGTCCGGCCGGATCAGCTTGGCGCGCTGCGCGGCGTAGTCTTTTGAGATAAGCCACTCGATCGGGGCTTTGGCGAACTCGGGATCGGCGAAATAGCGGGCTCGGTCCTCGAACGCGAGGCGCTTGGCCTCGATCTGGGTGTGAAGGCCTGCGGTCGACTGGAAGCCCATGGCCCCAAGATCGAAAGTCTCCAGGATGTTGAGGATTTGCAGCGTCGACAGGCCCTGGCTGTTAGGCGGCAGCGCCCATACGTCGATGCCGCGGTAGTTCGTCGAGCGCGGCTGGACCCACTGCGAGTGGTGCGCCGCCAGGTCAGACTTCGATAGCCACCCGCCGATACGCCGGAAATAGGCGTCGATGACGTCGGCGATCTGGCCCTGGTAAAAGGCGTCGCGACCGCCGGCGGCGACCAGGCGATAGGTATGGGCGAGCGCGGGATTGGCGAAAACCTCTCCCTCGGCCGGCGTGCGCCCGTCCGGCGCCCAGACGCGCTTGAAGTTGTCGATCTCCTCGATGCCGATGTCCGGACGCGTGAACCCGCGATAGGAGGCGGCGAGATAGTAGGCGATGGTCTGGGCGACTGGCGCGCCGTGCTGCGCCAGATCGATGGCCGGCGCGAACAGATCGGCCCATTTCAAACGTCCGTACCGCTGATGGAGGGTCCACCAGGCGTCAACGGCGCCCGGCGTCGAAACGGAGGTCGCGCCGAAGGGCGCGATGTGCCCGTTCCGCGCCCGCGCTCGCTGTGTCGCCAGGCTCAATGATCGCGGCGAGCGTCCAGAGCCGTTCAAGCCGACGATCTTCTGGGTCTTAGGGTCCCAGAGCATGACGAAGCAGTCCCCGCCGACGCCGCAGGAGATAGGCTCGAGAAAACCCAAGGCCGCGTTGGCCGCCACCGCCGCGTCGGCTGCGGACCCACCGGCGCGCAGGATGTCGATAGCCGCCAGGGTGGCGAGTGGATGGGCCGTCGCGGCGGCCCCATGCGCGCCCCAGACGCTGGAACGCGAGGCGAAGCTCGCGCCGGTAATGCGGTCGCCGCCGTGAACATCGTGACGCCTGAGGTCCGATTCGATCGCGGGCGCGGCTTCCGCGCGGCTGCCCAGCACCGGCGCTGTGGCCGCCAGGGGCAGTGTCGCGAGAAATGTGCGCCGGCGCATCGGATACCCGCTTAGACGTGGGCCGAAGCGGCGTCCAGCACAGACAGGTAACCGGGCGCGCCCTCCATCCGGCCGGTCACGCCCCTAGCCGCCAGCAGGCGGCGAGTGCGCGGCAGGTTCCAGCACGGAACATGCATGAACATGTGGTGCTCGCAGTGGTAGTTGACGAAGTAAGGCGCGATCAGCGCCCGCTCGATCAGATTGGCGTGGGTCGTGCGGGCGTGGCGCAGGGGATCTGGCTCGTTCTTGGCGACCAGGGCGTGCTCGGCGATATTGCGTAGGCGGGTGACCAGCTGGAACCAGGTTGCGCGGGGGGCCAGCCACAACACCGGCCACGCCCACCACGCCCCTCTCCAGGCAACTGCGACCGCGGTGACGATGAGCGCGCCGATGGTGTTGCCGATCAGCCAGCGGCGCTGGCGGAGAATCTCGCCCAGCAGGATAGGGCCGAACGGCTCGCCGGCCCGTCGTGCTTTCAGCCGCTCGACCAGGCCGCCGAAGCGCTGCTTGAACCACGTCTGGCCAGTGAGGTCGCGGACGATCTTGCGACGCAGGGAGGCGCGGGTGACAGGAAATGGCGCCGAGAGACCGAGATCGGGATCCTCCGCTTGCTGTGCGAACTTGTGATGTTGCAGGTGATAGGCGCGGTAACGCGCCAGACCGCCGCTGCATAGCCACTCGGCGACCCAGTCGTTGATCTTGGGATTGGGGTGCAGAGCGCCGTGGGCTCCGTCGTGCATCAGGATGGCCAAGCCAAGCTGGCGCGCGCCGATAACGACGATGGCCAGGGGAATGGTAATCGGCCAGACGGTCGCCAGGGCTGCGGCCAGGCCGATGACAACCCAGCAATGGGCTACCAGCGCCAAGCCTTTCCACCCCGAACGGCTGGCCAGCGGCTTCCACTCCTCGGTCGTGAACAGGTTTTTGGGATCGATGCGGAGAGCAGCGGCCATGGCCTCACCCTACCACGCCCGGGGGGCAACGTGAACGGCGGTCCGGCCGCCCGCGCTCACCCCAGCTTCAGCGTTGCGTGGCCGCCGACGTCGGGGGTGGATCCGGTCAGGTTGGCCTTGGCCACCTCCCAACCAAGCTTGAGCCCACCCTTGTCGGAGACCCACACATTCGCCTCCCCGCAGGTGAAAGAGAGCATGGTCAGATGCGGGTCCCCCTTGCCCTTGGCGAACCAGGCGCCGACCATGGCGCTCCAGTATTTGTCGCGGTGCAGGAGATCAGGGCCGGCGTGGAGCTGGCCGGATATGGACGCCTGCACCTTTTGATCCTTGGACATGAACACGAACACCGCAGGCGTCGCCGTTCCAGCGCTCTTGGCCAGCTCGGTGTCGGTGCGGCCGTAGAACCAGATCGTTCCCGACTCCGGTTCGGCAAAGGCTGTCATGGGTTGAAAGTGGCCGCCAGAGGGGGTCCCGCAGGCGAGCATGCCAAAGCGGCTCTCCTCGATTTCGCCCCACAGCAGCTTTTCGACGGCGGCCTTGTCGTTGATGTCGAGGGTCATGAATGTCCCTTGCAAGCTGAGAATTGCGGCGCTCCGCTGTTTAATCCCCGGCGCGCCGGGGTGTTCCCCGCGGGCTCAAGTCGCCAGGCGGTGAGCCAGTTCGAGGTCGCTGACCAAAGCGGCGTAGGCAAAGCGTGAGCCGCAGAACACCGTTGCGTCGCCGACGCCTGGTCCGAACGCGGCTAGCTGTCCAGGTCTTCCGCATCCGCCACGGTCACCCCGAGATCCTGGATGATTCCGGTGGACAGGGAATAGACCCAGCCGTGGACGCACAGGGCCTGGCCGCGCGCCCAGGCGTCCTGGACAAAAACGTCCGAGGCGACATTCTTCACCTGGGCGATGACGTTGAGCTCGCACAGGCGATTGAGACGCGACTTTTCATCTGGCTCGGCGGCAAGAGCGTGGCGATGCGCGTGCGCCACCTCCCGTATCGGATGCAGCCAGTGATCGACGAGGCCCCGGCGCTTGCCATCCACGGCGGCGGCGATGCCGCCACAGCCATAGTGGCCGACGACCAGGATGTGTCCGACCTTCAGTACGTCGACGGCGAACTGCAGGACCGACAGATAATTGGCATCCTGCGGCGGCGCGAGGTTGGCGACGTTCCGGTGTACGAACAGCTCACCGGGATCGAGGCCCACGATCTCATTGGCCGGCACCCTGCTGTCCGAACAGCCGATCCAAAGATACTCCGGCGCCTGCTGTCCCTCGAGCCTGCGGAAGAACGCCGGGTCGACGGCAAGCTTGGCCGCCGCCCAGGCCTGGTTGTTGCGCTTCAGCTGCTCGAGCATCTTCGGCCATAACCCTTGATGAGGCGCGAGCCTATTCGACAGTCACCACCACCTTGCCCATGGCCTTGCGGCTGGCCAGATGGGCGATGGCGTCGCCGGCTCGAGCGAGCGGGAAATGTTCCGAGACGTGCGGCTTGATTTTGCCGGCGGCATAAAGACCTAGCAACTCGCTGACGTTACGCTGGTGGCCCGCCGGGTCGCGGGAAACCGCCGCGCCCCAGAACACCCCGACGATATCGCAGCCTTTGAGCAGAGCGAGATTGAGCGGGATGCGCGGAATGCCGGCTGGAAAGCCGATGACCAGGAAGCGCCCCTCCCAGGCTACCGAGCGCAGAGCGGCTTCCGCGTAGTCGCCGCCCACCCCGTCGTAGATGACATCGGCGCCGTTGGCCCCGCAGGCCTGCTTGAAAATTTCGGACAACGCCTTCTGGCCTTCCCGATCGAAAGGTCCGTGGGGATAGACTACGCCTTCGTCGGCCCCGTGTTGTTTGGCCAGGGCGACCTTGTCTGCGGATGAGGCGGCGGCGATGACCCGCGCACCCATAGCCTTGCCGAGCTCAACTGCCGCCAGACCGACGCCGCCAGCGGCGCCCAGCACCAGCAGCGTCTCACCGGCCTTGATGTGCGCCCGGTCCTTGAGCGCGTAATAGGAAGTGCCATAGGTCATCAAAAAGGCGGCCGCCTCGTCGAACGGCATGGCCGGCGGGATCGGGATCAGCCGCGAGGCTTCGAGGGCCAGCTCCTGCGCCATTCCGCCCCAACCGGTGTTGCCCAGCACCCGGTCGCCGACCTTGACGTGGGTGACGCCCTCGCCAACTTCCTTGACCACCCCTGAGATTTCGCCGCCCGGCGCGAAGGGGCGGGCCGGCTTGAATTGGTATTTGTCCTCGATGATCAGCACGTCGGGATAGTTGACCCCGCAAGCCTTGACCGAAACCACGGCCCAGCCTGGACGTGGGGTGGGGCTTGGCAGATCTTCGAGCTCCAGGGTCTCGGGCCCGCCAACGCTCTTGCTGAGCAATGCTTTCATCGCGGCCTCCCGACCGTTTCCCTTTTCGCGCGCGTGACGCTATCGCAAGGCGCGAGTGGGCGGAAGGCGAAGGATCGGCGATGAGCGACAAATCGGTAGCCCTGGTGCTGCACGGAGGCGCCGGCGCATTGAGCGGACGCGACTATGGCCGCGAAATCGCCCACATGCGGGGTCTCGTCGAGGCGGCCCGCGATCGGCTTCAGGCCGGCGCCTCGGCCATCGATGTCACCGTCGCGGCAGTGGCGGCGATGGAGGCGTCGGGACTCTATGTGGCGGGCCGGGGCGCCTCGCCGAACGCCAGCGGCGGTTACGAGCTCGACGCCAGCGTGATGGACGGCCGCACTCAGGAGGCCGGCGCGGTCGCTGCCCTTGAGGGCTTCGCGTCCCCGATCGCCGCGGCCCGGGCGGTGATGGAAACTACGCCTCACGTGCTTCTGGCCGGGGCGGGGGCGGCCCATTTCGCCGCCGCTCAGGGTCTGGAGCGGATTGTCGATCCGCAGGCCTGGTTCACCCGCGTCGGCGACCGATCAGCCGCGGCAAAGCCAAATCTGAACACCGGCACGGTGGGCTGCGTCGCGCTGGACGCGTCAGGCGCGCTGGCCGCGGCGACATCGACGGCGGGGGTGTTCGGCAAGCTGGCCGGCCGGGTCGGCGATAGTCCGATCATTGGCGCCGGAACCTGGGCCGATGCTCGCGCGGCTGTATCCTGCACCGGGCCTGGCGAATACTTCCAGCGCTGCGCTGCGGCTGCCCAGCTGGCCTTTCGTGTACGGAGCGGCGAGAGCCTGGCTGCGGCCGCTTCTTCCGTGCTGGAAGAGGTCGCCGTCCTGGGCGGGAAGGGCGGGCTGATCGCTCTGGGTGCAGACGGCCAGATCGCCATGCCATTCACTTCGGCCGGGATGAAACGGGCAGCTTTGCACACCGACGGAACCATAACCGCGCGGGCCTTTTAGGCCCCGCTCCGCCAACACCGAAGGTTCTGGTAAGATGGACGCCTTAAGGAAGCGCCTTGACCGTCACGCTCGATCTTTCCCACGGCGCACCCGCCAACACGGCCGCGCCGCTGAACCTCGCGGGGCTGTCGCGGCCCCGCCTGCGGCAGGCGCTGGTCGAGTCTGGCGTCGCAACGCCCGCCAACGTGCGCATGCGCGCCGGCCAAGTCTGGCGGTGGATACACCGGGCGGGGGTCACCGACTTCGACGCCATGAACAACGTCGCCAAGGACGCGCGGGCCCTCATGGCGGGGCAGTTCAGCCTCGCCAGGCCGCAGATTGTCGAGCGCCAGGAGAGCGTTGACGGGGTAGTCAAATGGCTGCTTCGTTTTGCGCCGGGCGTGGAAGCCGAGAGCGTGTTCATCCCCGATGTCGGCGGCTCGGGGGCCTTGTGCGTCTCGAGCCAGGTCGGCTGCACGCTCAACTGCACCTTTTGCCACACCGGCACCCAGGCCCTGGTACGCAATCTCACCGCAGCCGAGATCATCGCCCAGGCCCAGGTCGCTCGGGACGATCTGAGCGACTGGCGCGGGCCTAACGAAGGACGGCGGCTGACCAATGTCGTTTTCATGGGCATGGGCGAGCCGCTCTACAATCTGGAAAATGTCGCCGATGCCCTCGATCTGCTTTCCGACAATGAAGGCATGGGCATATCTCGGCGGCGGATGACGGTTTCGACGTCGGGGGTGGTTCCACAGCTAAGGGCCCTTGGCGAGCGTACAGGCGCGATGCTGGCAATCTCCCTGCATGCCACCAACGACCCGTTGCGTGATCAACTGGTGCCGCTCAACCGGCGTTACCCGATCGCCGAACTGATGGCCGCAGCGCGCGCCTATCCCGGACTCTCCAACGCGCGGCGCGTGACCTTCGAATATGTGATGCTGAAGGGCGTCAATGACAGCCCGGCGGAGGCGCGAGCCCTGGTGCGGTTGCTGGCCGGAATGCCCGCGAAGATCAATCTGATCCCGTTCAATCCCTGGCCTGGTGCGCCGTACGAATGTTCGGAACCACAAGCGATCCAAGCCTTCGCCGCCATCGTCAACCGCGCCGGCTACGCCTCGCCGATCCGTACCCCCCGCGGTCGCGATATTCTTGCCGCGTGCGGCCAGCTCAAGAGTGACAGCCAGAAGACCCGGGCGAGCGCGCTGCTTAATGCAGGGCGCCCTCACCCCATAGCAGGTGAACGGTCGGCCCCGGTCGTTGCAGACCCCGCAGGACCAGCTAATGGCGCGTGAATTGCCGTCGCCCGAACTGCAAGCCTGGGCCATCGGGTTTCCGGTAACGCTGCTTCACGCTGCGGTGACCTTGTTGATCCTGGCCTGCGGAACCGGGCTTTACGTCCTGATCACGCCTCACCGCGAAGTCCAACTGATCCGCGAGGGCAATCCGGCCGCGGCTCTTTCGCTGGGCGGAATGATTGTGGCCCTGGCCACTCCCCTGGCCGTGTCCATGGCCGCCTCCACGTCGTTGGTCGGGCTGGCGTTGTGGGGCGTGGCGACCCTTTTCGTCCAGCTGACAACGTTTCGATTGACCGATCTGATGTTCCGCGGACTGCCGCAGCGTATTTCCGAGGGTGAAGTTGGGGCTGCGGTCATCGCCGTATCCGCCAAGCTGGCCACGGCCCTGATCCTGTCCGCCGCCGTGGCCGCCTGAAGCGCCTCGCGGATGCACTTACCGCGGCTGCCCGACTGGCTGATCTACCTGGCGGTTGTCCTCGCGCTTCTGGTCGCCGCCGTCGGCCGCCAGGAAAGGGCCGACGCCCCGCCGGCGCCGCCGCCGATGCCCAGCGACGAGGGGCTACCCCTTGGCCCGGCCTCGCCCTTCGATCCTCGGGTTGTCGTCAAGACCCCGCTCGCGCCCGGACCCGGTGCGGGAACCGCCTTTTCCGTGGACGACCATGGGGTGTGGATCACCGCCCGGCATGTCGTCGCCGGCTGCGCCCGAATTGCCATCGTCGTCGCCCCAGGGCGAGGCGTGGCGGCGACCCTGGACAACGACACCGCCAGCGAGGTTGCGGTGCTGTTCACCCGCGGCGGTAGTCCGGCGCTTCCCTTGGCCGGCGGGCGCGGCTTGCGTCGCGGGGCGCGCGCCTTTCACCCCGGCTATCCGCAGGGCCAGCCGGGAGAGGCCGCCTCGCGGCTGATCGGGCGAGAGACGCTGGTCATCGCCGGCGAAGGGCTGCGCGGGGAGCCGATGCTGGCCTGGGCCGAGGTTGGCCGCACCAGCGGTCTTTCCGGAGACTTGACCGGACTCTCCGGCGCGCCGGCCCTGGACGACGAGGGGCGGGTGGTCGGGGTCACCGTCGCCCAGGCGCCCAGGCGCGGCCGGCTCTACACCACCACCCCCGGCGCCGTTCGCGCTGCGCTGGCGACCGCTGGCGTAGGCGTCGCCGGGGCCATGGGCCAGATCGTCACCACCGATAACTACGGTCGTATTGCCGATGACCTGCGCCGCAACCTGAGCGTGGCCCAGGTGGTTTGCCTCGCCCGCTAAGTTGACACCCCCGCGAAGCTCGCCGGGGGGCGCCGCAAGGCCAGCACGATGCAAAGGATGATCGCTGGCAGACCGACAACGGCCGACAGCAGGTAGAACAGCGCGTAGGCGTCCAGAAGGCTTCGCCCCTGATTGAGACTCTCGACGACCACCCCCGAGAAGCCCTTGAGAATCTTGCCTGTCCAGGCGAGGGCTGATGTCAGGAGCGCATACTGGGTGGCGGTGTAGCCAAGGCTGGTCAGGGTAGACATGTAAGAGACCAGGGCTACTCCGGAAAACCCGATGGCCAGCGAGTCGAAGCCCATGATCGCCTGATAGGCGGTGAGGTGAAGGGGGCCGATCAGCGCCAGCGGAAAATCGCCGCCGCGCCAGCCCAACAGTGCGAAGGCGCCGATGCCGATCGGCTGGACTATCGCCCCGATGACCAGGGTCGGGCGATTGCCGATGCGCAGGCAGAAGAGGCCGCCCAGCGCAATGCCGACCACCGAGCCGATCAACCCGATCGTGGTGCGCACGGTGGCGATGACCCCAAGGTCGATGCCAAGCGCCTTGTAGTAGGGATTGCTCATCGGGCCGCGCATGTAGTCGCTCAGATGATAAAGCGTGATCATGCCAAGCATCAGCGCGGCCATGCCCGCGCCGTGGGTGCGAAAGAAGATGACGAACGGATTGATCACTGAGTCGTAGAGGGCTCTCGCGGGGTGGCCTCTGGCGCCGACGGACCGCGTCTCCATGACCTGATCGGCCCGCGCCGGCTCCTTGGCCAACAGGGCCGCGACGACGCCAACCGCCATGAGCGCGCCTGCCGCCGCATAGGCGGTCGGCCAGCTGGTCGCCTTGACGAGCACCAGGATCCAGGCCTCGGTGGCCAGAAGAGCGACGCGAAATCCGAGGCTGTAGGCGGCGGTCAAAAGCCCGAGTTCATCGGCGTCGTCCGCCGACTCGATCCGCCAGGCGTCGATCACCGTGTCCTGGGTAGCGGCGGCGATGCCGGTGACCACCGCCAGCAAGGCGAGGAGCGGCAACGCCGTCTTGGGCTCGACCGCCGACATGCCGAGAAGTCCCGCGCCGACAACCAGCTGGCTGGCGATCATCCAGCCGCGCCGGCGACCAAGCCTGCCCGGCAGCGGCGGGCGAACCCGGTCGACGACCGCGCCCCAGATGAACTTGGCCAAGTACGGCAGTCCGGCCCAGGACAGAAACCCGATGACGGCGAGCCGGATTCCATCCGCCGCGAGCCAGAATCCAAGCGTATTGCCGATCAGCATGAACGGCAGGCCGGACGAAAAGCCGAGCGCCAGCATCAGCGCGACCTTGGGCCGCCCCAGAGCCGCGATGACGTCCCGCATGCGCCGCCGA
>JAYTRF010000153.1:0-1872 GCA_043746375.1 Caulobacteraceae bacterium
GTGCTCGTCACCAACCCGGGCGTCGCCGACGTGGTGCTCAGATCGCCCCGGCGCATCTCTGTCCTGGGCCTAAAGGAAGGGGGCACGGACGCGGTGTTCTTCGACGCGGCGGGCAGACGAATCCTGTCGCTGAACATCCATGTGGACATCGACGCCAGCGCGGTCAGCGAAATGATCAACCGACTGCTTCCCGGCGCTGCGGTCCGCGCAGAGGGCATAAACGGCAGCATCGTCCTTGGCGGACAGGTGGCCAGCGCCTCTGACGCCGACAAGGCGGTGCAGATCGCCAGGGCGGAGGTCGCCAAGCCCGAATTGGTGCTCAACATGCTCAGCATCGCGGGCAAGGACCAGGTGATGCTCAAGGTCCGCATCATCGAGGTCCAGCGCAATGCCATCAAGCAGCTCGGCTTCAACCTGCAGGCGCTGATCGGCAAAATAGGCAGCTCGCAGTTCGGGCTCGCCAGCGCAGCCAGCTACGCCATCAATGGCGCCATACTGGGCGGCGTGAACGGCGGCTATCAGCGGGACACCACCCAAGGTGGGGTGCTGCCGGGCAGCAACGGGCTCAATAAGGCAAACGCGACTATCCAGGCCTTTGAGCGGGTGGGTCTTGTGCGCACCCTGGCGGAGCCGAACCTGACGGCGGTGTCGGGCGAGTCGGCGAAATTCCTGGCAGGCGGCGAGTTCCCGGTGCCAATTGGCCAGGACACAACCGGCAGGGTCACCATCTCGTTCAAGCCATTCGGCGTCGGACTTGGGTTCACCCCCGTGGTGCTTTCGGGCGGTCGAATTTCGTTGAAAATATCGACCGAAGTGTCCGAGCTCAGCACCACCGGTGCGGTTTCGCTTTCCAACGGGCCCGGCGCGCCCGCCCTCGTGGTGCCGTCTCTGACCGTGCGTCGGGCTGAAACGACGGTCGAACTGCCGTCGGGCGGCTCCATGATGATCGCCGGCCTGCTGCAGGATACCTCCAAGCAGGATATCGACTCGATTCCGGGGATCGGCAGCTTGCCGGTGCTTGGGGCCCTGTTCCGATCGCGCGATTACCAATCGGGGCAGAGCGAGTTGGTGGTCATCGTCACCCCGTATCTGGTCAATGCCGCGAGTCCGGCCGATCTTCAGACGCCCGCCGACGGCCTGCGCATCGCCACCGATGCCGACACCATTCTTCTTGGCCATCTGAACAAGGCCTACGACCGGCCAGAGCAGCCGCCCTCCGGCCGCACCTATCAGGGCCCCTTCGGCTACGTGGTGGAGTGAGATGGAGCGCGCGGTGACCTTCGCCACCCATGAAACCAGGACACGAGAGACCCCGGCAATGACGGCAGGAAGAAACAGATTCAGATCAGCCTCAGCCGGCGCCCTGGTCGCTGTCGCCGCAGGTCTGGCGCTCTGCGCCTGCGCTTCGCGCGTCGATGAAGACGCCGGTCGTTCGCTGACCCCGACCGAGCATTACGCCATCGAGGTTGCATCCCATCCGGTCCGGATCGCTCTTGAGGCCCACCGACTCGGAATGTCCCCTAATCAGGCCAGGGCGCTCAACGAATTCGCCCAGGGTTGGACCGAGGCTGACGGCAGGGAAATTACTTTGCGCTCGCCGACGCATGGGGGTGATCCAGCCGCGGCCTACCGCACGGTTTCAGACGCCAGAGACCTGCTGTTGTCACGCGGGGTCGCGCCATCCAGCCTCCAGGTTGTCGGTTATGACGCCCATGGCGACCACCGCGCCCCGGTGATCATCGACTACGTCCATTATGTGGCCAAGGGACCAAGCTGCGGACGTTCGTGGGGGAACCTGGCGGCCAACGGCTCAAATCGCGCCTACACGAATTTCGGTTGCGCTCTGACCGCCAACATCGCCGCCGAGATCGC
>JAYTRF010000154.1:0-6021 GCA_043746375.1 Caulobacteraceae bacterium
GACCAGGCGCGAACATTGATTTTTGACAATCTTGGAGCCATCCGGCGGTGAGGCGGGTTATTTCAAGTCGCCGCCCACGTGCACCCAGACCGGGAGGCGAAACGATGCAACCCGGCAAGTTATTCGGCTGCGCCCTTTCTTGTCTGGCGCTGTTGCAGTCTGCGTGCGTTGGCTACACACAACGGCCATTGGCGCAGGGACCCGATCTCCACGCCGATGTTTCGCAACTGAAGGTCGATGTCTCGCGCCTTCGCCTCGGGCCGTTGAAGCCCCACCGCTTCGATCCGTCCGATGGCCTCGATCCCACCGAGATCGCCGTGCTCGCGGTCTTGAACAGCCCCGAGCTGGCGGCCAAACGAGCCGCCGCCAAGGTCGCCGCCGCCCAGTCGTTCTCGGCCGGACTGCTGCCCGATCCTCAAGTCGCCCTCAGTGCCGACTTCCCGGTTAATCCCAAGGGTCTGGTGACCGCCTACGGCATCACGCCCACCATCGATCTGATGGCCCTTGTCACCCGCTCTACCGCGCTGCGGGCCGCGCGGGCTTCGCAAAAGCAGGTCGACCTCGACCTTTTGTGGGGCGAGTGGAGCACCGCCCAGCAGGCCCGCCAGCTGGCCGTGACGGTCCTCGGTAACGAGGCCAAGAGCGCCGTGTTGAAAACCATCGACGACGCACTGACGAGACGCCACCGAAATTCAACCCTTGCCTATCAGCGCCACGATGTCACCGCCCAGGTCAACAGCGCCGACCTGGCGGCGAAACTCGACGCGGACGCTCAGGTCGCCCTGGCGCTGCACGACGCACTGAAGGCCCGCGCCGACCTCAACGCCCTCATCGGCCTTGAGCCCGGCGTGCGACTGAACCTCGTGCCCGGCGCCCCACCAGGCGACCTTCAGCCCGTACTTCTCGATAACGCGTTGGCCTCATTGCCGCAGCGACGCCCTGACCTATTGGCGCTGAGGGCTGGGTACGAAGCGCAGAACGCCAATCTTCGCAAGGCGATCATCAGCCAATTCCCGCTGATCAACCTGGGTTTCAGCCGTCAACGCGACACGGGTGGGATACTGACCAACGGCTTGGCGGCGACCCTTGTCATTCCGATCTTCAACCGTGGAAGGGGCTTGATTGCCGTCCAATCGGCGACCCGAGAGCAGCTGGCGTTGGAATACCAGGCGCGTCTGGACCAGACCGTCGCCGATGTCGCCACGGCGCGACGCGATCTGGCAGGAGACCGGGTCATTCTGACCCGCCTCGAGGGCGAGGTTCCCCGCTTGGTGGCGATGACCGAAAAGGCCGACGCGGCCTACCTTAGGGGCGATCTCGACAGCGCCGCCTCCCTGGCGCTGGAACAGTCGGCTTTGAGGGAACAGGTGGCCGTTCTCGACCTGCGTCTGGCGCTGGCTCTTGCCGACATCAGCCTGGAAACCGTCCTCTTCCTGCCACCAGATGAAAGCGCACATCCATGAGACGGCTGAAACCCTGGCAAGTCGTCGCCGCCGCTGCGGTTTTGCTGGTGCTCGCTGTTGTCGCCTGGCGCAGCCTTGGCAGCGGCAAGGCTGCGCCACAGGGCCCTCCGCCCAGCGCCCTGGTGACTGTGGCGCCGATCCGTCAGGCGAGCATCGACGAGACCGTGACGGCTTATGGCGTCATTGCCGGCTCACCGGCCGCCAGCCGCACTCTGGCTGCCCCAAGGGCGGTCATCGTGCGCGCGGTGCTGGTCGGACCTGGCCAGCCTGTCGCTGCCGGCGCCCCTCTGGTGGTGGTCGAAAATACCCCGGCCACGCAGCTCCTTTTCCGCCAGGCGGCCGACGCGCAAGCTTTCGCGGCAAAGGACCTGGCGCGCGTCCAGCGACTATACGACCAGCACTTGGCGGCGAACGACCAACTCACTGCCGCCCAGAAATCCTTGGCGGACGCCAGGGCCGCCGTCGCCGCCCAGGCAGCGGCGGGGGCCGGTAAGACCATCCAGACCCTGACGTCCCCCGTCGCCGGCATAGTCGGCGCAACACAGGCTAGCGTCGGCGAAGCGGTGGCGGCGGACGCTCCGCTGGTCAGCGTCATCGCCAACGGCGGCTTGATTGCGCAGCTGGGCGTCGAGCCCAACGGCGCCCAGCGGCTGGCGCCGGGCGACCTCACGGTCATAAGTTCGGCCCTAGACGCCAGCCATGCCATACAAACTCAGGTGGCGATCATCGGTAAGGCAGTCGATCCCACCAGCCGGCTCGTCAGCGTTACGGCCCCCGTCCCGGGCGGCGGCTTCGCCCTCGGCTCGGCTGTGCAGGCCCAGATCACGGTGGAGCGCCATCCCGGCCTGCTCGCGCCACGGGCGGCCATCGTCTTTGATGAAAACGGTTCTCACCTATTTGTGCTCGGCGGCGGCAAGGCCCGGCAGGTGGCCGTCAATCCCGGTACCAGCCAGGGCGAAGACATCGAAGTCACGGGAGCGCTCAAGCCGGGCGATATTGTCGCTGTCGACGGAGCCTATCAACTGCAGGATGGCCTTGCGGTGCGGCTCGCCAGACGATGAGCGCATCCGACGCCTTTGTCCGGCATCGACGGTCACTCCTTGCCTTGCTGGCGATCGCTATTTTCGGCGGCGTCATGGCCGGATTCAGCCTTCCGGTCGGGCTGTTTCCGAACATCGCCTTTCCCAGAATTTCGGTGACCATCGAGGCCGGAGACAGACCGATCGATCAGATGGCCGCGACGATTACCCGGCCTCTCGAACAGGCCGTGCGCGCGGTCCCCGCCGTGACCTCCCTGCGTTCGACAACCAGTCGCGGCGAAGCGGAACTCAAGGTCAATTTCGCCTGGAACAGCGACATGAACCTGGCTCTCCAGCGCACCGAAGCGGCGCTCTCGCGGGCCGCCGCGAGCCTACCGCCAGGCGTCACTTTCACGGTCCGCCGGATGGACCCGACCGTCGATCCGGTGGCCGCCTACAGCCTGACCTCGGCAAAGACTGGACCGGTCGCCCTGCGACGGTACGCGGACTTCACGCTGACCCCGCTGCTCACCGCCATTCCCGGGGTGGCGCGGGTCGACGCCATCGGCGGCGGTCAAGGCGAGTACCAGGTCATCGCCGACCCGGCCCAGCTGCGAGCCTACAACCTCACGCTCGCAGACATTTCGCAGGCGCTCGGCGGGGCCAATGTGTTGTCGGCGGCCGGCAAGATCGAGGACCGTGGAAAACTCTACCTTACCTTGACCGACAGCGCCCTGACCACCGCGTCCGATCTCGAATCGGTGGTCATCAAGAGCGCCGGAGGCGGGATCGTTCGCCTGGGCGATGTCGCCAAGGTCAGCCTGACAAGCGCGCCGCAATTCATCCGGGTCACGGCCGATGGTCGCCCTTCGGTAAGCATCCAGGTCTATCAGCAGCCGAGCGGCGACACCGTGCGGATCGTGCGCGATGTCGCCGCAGTGTTCGCCAAAGCCAGGCTGACCGCCCCCCCCGGACTGACGGTTTCCAACTGGTACGACCAGAGCCAGCTGATCAAGTCCTCCGCCCAAGGTCTGGCCGAGGCCATCGCGATCGGGGCGGTTCTGGCCGCCCTGGTGCTTCTGGTCTTTCTGCGCAACGTCCAGATAACCCTGGTCGCCGTTGTCGTCGTGCCGGCAGTGTTGGCGGTGACCACCCTGGCGCTGAAGCTGCTCGGCCAAAGCTTCAACATAATGACCCTGGGCGGCATGGCGGCGGCTATCGGGCTAATCATCGACGACGCCATTGTGATGATCGAGCACATGGAGCGCCGGCTGGTGGAAAGCCCCGCCGACCGCCTGGGGGCCATGCGGGCCGGCGCGCGGGAGTTCCTGCGGCCGCTTTCAGGGTCATCGGCGGCGACCATCCTGATCTTCCTGCCCCTGGCGTTTCTGACCGGGGTTACCGGCGCTTTCTTCAAGGCGCTCGCCTTGACCATGGCCGTGGCCCTGATCGCCTCATTCCTGTTGGCGTGGCTGGTTGTCCCGATCCTGATGGAGCGGCTCTATCGAAACGCGGCGCCCAAGCAGCACCGCCCGTCCCGATTGACCCCCAGGTACCGCGCCTTGCTCGAGCGCTCCACGGCCAGGCCATGGCTGCCGGTGATCGTCCTGGCGGCGCTGGCGATCGGCGGCGGCTTGGCGTTCATGAACCTGCCCAGCGGCTTCATGCCCAAGATCGACGAGGGTGGCTTCATCTTGGACTACATTACCCCGCCTGGCACATCGCTCGCGGAAAGCGACCGGCTCGTCAGGCAGATCGAAGCCATCGTCGCGGCAACGCCCGAGGTGTTGACCTATTCGCGGCGCACCGGGGCCCAATTGGGGGGCGGACTCACCGAGCCGAACACCGGCGATTTCTTCGTCAGGCTGAAACCTCCGCCGCGCCGGGGCATAGACGCGGTGATGAGCGGCATCACCGATCGCGTCGCCGCTCAGGTCCCCGGGATCGACATCGACACCGCTCAACTGATGGAAGACCTGATCGGCGACCTCACCTCGGTCCCCCAGCCGATCGAGGTGAAACTCTACTCCGAAGATTCAAGCCTGCTGCACGACACCGCCGTGCAAGTCGCCAAGCGCCTGGAGGGTGTGCGGGGTCTGACGGCCGTCCGCCCAGGCGTGGTGGTCGCGGGCGATGCGCTCGACGTCCACATCGACCTGGCCAAGGCCGCGATAGAGGGGATCGCACCGGCGGAAGCCTCCAAGCAGATCGCCGCCATGTTGAGCGGCGAGATCGCCACCCAGGTGCAGTCGGGCGCCCTGCTCAGCGGCGTGCGCGTCTGGATACCGCCTGGGGCGAGGGACAGCGTCTCGAGCATCGCCCAGCTGCCGCTGAAGGCTGCCGACGGACACATCTTCAATGTCTCACAGATCGCCACCATCACCACCCTAACCGGTCAGGCGGAAGTCGAGCGGGACAGCGGCCGGCGGGTCGACGCCATCACGGCCCGTGTCGAAGGCCGCGACATGGGTTCGGCCGCCAAGGAAGTGCAGGGGCTTCTCGCCAGCGGCGACCTGTTGCCGGCAGGGGTGACCTACGAGATGGGGGGGCTTTACGCCGAGCAGCAGAGAGCGTTCGCAGGCCTGGCGACCGTTTTCGTCGCCGCCCTGGCCATAGTCATGGTGCTCTTGTTGCTGATCTACGAGAACTTCCGCGTGGTGGCGTCGATCATCGCCATGCCGCTGCTGGCCGCCTGTGCCGTTGGGCTGGGGCTTTGGATTTCCGGCATCGAACTCAACATCATGGCCCTGATGGGCGTGACCATGATCGTCGGCATAGTGACCGAGGTGGCGATCTTCTATTTTACCGAATACGACACCCTGGTCGCCGAAGGCGTTCCGCCAGAGCAGGCGTTGATCGACGCCGGCGTGAACCGGCTGCGCCCCATCGCCATGACCACCCTCGCCGCCATCCTGGCCCTGACTCCGTTGGCGCTCGGCTCTTCGATGCAGAAACCGCTCGCGGTGGCGATCATCGCCGGCCTCATCGCCCAGGGGCCACTGGTGCTCCTGGCCATGCCGTCCCTCTTCCGCCTGATCGGCGGCCTGGGACCGTCGACGCAAGCCGCTTCCCCGGCGCTGGATCAAGCGCCCGCCTGACGCCTGGGTCAGTGACGATCGAGCACCAGCACCTCAAAGGTGCCGGCTTTGGGCTTGGGGCGCTGGCCCGCCGGCGCCGGGAGTTCATACTGCGCGCTCGGCAGATAAACCCGCCCGGTTCGGGGATCGACGGCGCCCGTGCGGGCTCCGATCTGGGTCGGCACGGTGTCGACGATGGTGTTGTCGTGCGGACCAGCAAGCGCAATCACCGCCAAAGTTCCGCTGATCGCCGATGGAATGAGCGCTATGCGCCGATGCGGATCGTAGAGCACGGCGTCCGGAAAGGCGCCGATCTTGAAGGTGGCGATGTCGCGACCGGTTGGCGCATCCAGTATTTCTGCACCGCCCCCGCCGCAGGCGGCGACCAGACGCGCGCCCATCACATAGGCGAGCCCGGTGGGGTGAATGCACCCGGTAAGCGGGTATCGTGTCAAAACCTTG
>JAYTRF010000155.1:0-2095 GCA_043746375.1 Caulobacteraceae bacterium
GGGCAAGTCGCGCCGTCGCGGGACACGCCCTTGAGGTGCTCTGCCTCCAGCTTGGCGGCGAAGGCGCGGGTCAACATCCCGACGTCCTTGGCGATGAGAAAATAGCGCCGCATGAACCGTTCCACAGCGGGAGTATTGTCGCCCGTGGCCAGGGTTCGGTCATGATATCCCATGCGCCGGGCGATCTCAGGCTGGAGGTCGAAAGTCAGACGCTCCTCTGGCCGGCCGGTGGCGAAATGCAGGTGCGCGCGCACGGACTCCAGGAAATCAAACGCCCTCAGAAAGGCGCGGACTTCGCGTCCCTCGAACATCTCCAGGCGCATGACGGCGTCCAGACTTTCGGCGGGGTGGAGATATTGGGCGATCCAGAACAGAGTGTGCAGATCGCGCAGGCCGCCCTTTCCCTCCTTGACGTTCGGCTCGACCATGAAGCGACTCGCGCCGCCCCGGGCATGGCGAGCATCGCGTTCGGCAAGCTTGGCGGCGACAAATTCTGCACCTGTCTCGGCCATGACGTCCTCACGGAATCGCCTCTGCAGCAGCGCCCCCAACTCGCCGTCGCCGGCGAGCATTCGCGCCTCGAGAAGCGCGGTGCGGATCGTCATGTCCTCGTGAGCGAGCTCCACGCACTCCTCCACCGAACGAGAGGCGTGGCCGACCTTGAAGCCGAGATCCCACAAGGCGTAGAGCACGAAACCGATCACCGCGTCGGCGTCAGGGTCCTCGGTGTCGGACCTCAGGAACAACAGATCGATATCCGAAAAAGGCGCAAGGGCGCCCCGGCCATAGCCACCGACGGCCATCAGGGCCATGGGCGCCGAGGTTTGAGCGGCGGGAACGGCCACGGTGGTGGTAAAGCCCCACAAGGCGTCGATGACCACATCGGTGACCCCGCACAGCAGCCTCGCGGTCTCCACCCCGCCCGCGCCGTTTTCAAGCCTTTCCTTGGCGATCATCCTTCCGCGAAACAGCGCGGCCCTGAGCACCTCAAGCGCCCGTCGCCGCTGCTCCACCGGATCGCCATAGGCGTCCCGCGCAGACCCATTGAGCTGCGAGCGCAGCCTGTGTGCATCGACGACGAACTCGAGACGGGTCGGGCGAAGGCGCGGCGGCATGGTGCAGATATAGGCGATCTCAGGGCAGGCGCCCGCGGAGAATGAGCGGGATCGAACCGTCGCTTGAGGTCGACCCTGGCGTGGATGTCTTTGCCCGAGTTGCATATTGGATGAACCGTGTCGCGCAGGAGCATAGGTTTGATGTTCGTGTTGTTTTCGCTCCTTTGGCGGCAGGTAAGCCCTACGGTGAGCGCCAATGGAGCCTTCGAGGTGTTTGAATGAGGTTGCGGCGGGTGGTGATGGCGGCCGTGTTGGGGACCTGCCTCGCGCAGGCGTCGGCGGTGGCCCAGTCTTTTGGGCCGCCCACGCCCGGGGTTTGTTTCCTGTCCAAAGAGCGGGTTCTCGATCAGTCCAATGCCGGCGCCGCCGCCAACCAGCGTATCGCCGGATTACGACAGGCCGTAGAGCAGGAATTGAGCGGTGAGCGGTCGGCGATCGCCGGCGACGCCAGCGTCCTGCAGATTCAAAAGCCGGTGATCGACGTGGCGATCTATCAGCAGCGGGCCGGCGCCCTCGCGCTTCGCGAGCAGGCATTCCAGACCTTGGAGAGCACGCGCAACGACCAGCTTTCCAGGACTCGCGCCGACGTCACCGCGCACCTGATTCACGAAATGGCGCCGGTTCTGGCGACCGTTCTTTCCGAACACCATTGCAGTGCGGTGCTGGAAAGTTCGGGCGCCTACGCCTTCAATCCCGCGATGGACCTGACGAGCGAAGTGATCGGCATCATGAACAGTCGCCTGCCGTCATTCCCCTTCGACCTCGAGCCGGTCTCTAGATAACCGTCAGGGCTGTGCGGTCTGAGGCGCCGCTAACGGGACGGAGATCGACGGCATGGCGGCATTAACGCCCTGAACAACCTCTCCGGTGAGGTCCATGACGGGATTGACGCTGTAGACGGGGCCCTTGTCGAGGACGATGGCGCACCGGTGGGCTGTCAGGCTGGCGTTGAACACCGGCAGCGCCGCCTTCGAGATTCG
>JAYTRF010000156.1:0-2031 GCA_043746375.1 Caulobacteraceae bacterium
GTCAGCGTCCGTGACGTCCCCGGCGACGACACCGCTCACGGCGTTTCAATGGTGTTCCAGAGCTTCGCGTTGTTCCCGTGGCTGACGGTACAGAAAAACGTCGAACTCGGGCTGGAAGCCCAGGGGATTTCCGCCGAGACGCGGCGCAAGCGGACCTTGGCGGCCATCGACCTCATCGGTCTCGACGGCTTCGAAAACGCCTATCCCAAGGAGCTCTCCGGCGGCATGCGCCAGCGGGTGGGCCTGGCCAGGGCGCTGGTCGTCCAGCCGACGGTGCTGTTGATGGACGAGCCGTTCTCGGCCCTCGACGTGCTGACCGCCGAAACCCTGCGCACGGACCTCCTCGATCTATGGTCGGAAGGAACGATGCCGATCCGCGCCATCCTGATGGTCACCCACAACATCGAAGAGGCGGTGCTGATGTGCGACCGCATCCTGGTGTTCTCCTCCAATCCTGGTCGGGTGATCGCCGAGATCAAGGTCGACCTGCCGCAGCCCCGGCGGCGTCTGGATCCGGCCTTCCGCGCCCTGGTCGACGATATCTATGCGCGCATGACGGCGCGGCAGAGCGCGCCGCCGGCGCGCGACGGGGTGTTTCCGGGCATGGGGCTGGGCTTGGCGCTGACCCACGTCTCGACCAACACCCTCTCAGGCATGATCGAGGCGCTGGCCGCTTCGCCTAACAACGGTAAGGCAGAGCTGGCCAATTTGGCCCATGACCTGCAGATGCGGGCCAATGAGCTGCTGCCGATCGCCGAGACCCTGCAGCTCATGCGTTTCGCCGAGATCGAGGGACGCACCATCCGGCTGACTCCCGCAGCCAAGCGCTATGCTGTCGCCGCGGTGGATGCGCGCAAGCAGCTGTTCGCCCAGCACCTCCTCGCCTACGTGCCGCTCGCCGGCCACATTCGCCAGGTTCTCGACGCCCGCGCCTCTCACCAGGCGCCGGCAACGCGGTTCCGCGACGAGCTGGAAGACTTCATGTCCGAGCCTTATGCGGAGGAGACCATGCACGCCATCGTCTCCTGGGGCCGATTTGCGGAGATCTTCGCCTTCGACGAGGATGATGATCGTTTCAGCCTCGACGATCCGGTTTAGGCAGCCGTGACGACGATCATCCTCGCCCGCCACGGCGAAGTCGAAGGCATCGATCCGCCGCGTTTTCGCGGCCGGATGGAGTTGGCGCTGACCGACACGGGTCGCAAGCAGGCCAGGCTTACCGGCGAGGCGATCGCCGCGCGCTGGAACGCATCGACGATCTATTGCAGCCCGATGGCGCGCTGCCGCGCCACGGCGGCGGCCATCGCCTCGGCTTGCGCAGCGCCGCCGGCGGAGGTCCTCGATGACCTCAACGACTTCGACTACGGCGACTTCCAATGGCGAACTCATGACGAGGTCCGTGTACAGGCTCCCGTCTTCTTCAGCCTTTGGCGGCGGGCGCCGCAGCTTGTCCGATTTCCTGGCGGCGAGTCACTGCAGGACGTGGTCGCCCGCGCCGCCAACGCCCTGCGTACGGTTCTGGCCCGCCACGTGGACGAAACTGTCGTGTTGGTCGGCCACGACAGCGTCAATCGGGCGCTTCTGCTGCAACTCATCGACCAGCCCCTGAGCGCCTTCGCGCGAATTGCCCAAGACCCCTGTGCGATCAACGTCTTGGAGGTCGTCCACGGCGTCGTGCACGTCAAATCAGTCAACGACACAGGTCATCTGGTGGCGAGGATCAAAGACTCACCCTAGGCGTTGCTGTCGCAGGCCATAGGGGATGTGGATGACCGATGCTGCGCCGGCGGACGAGCACGACGATCCGAGGGGCGTGAAGCAGCCGGCCAGGCCGAAGCTCCTCCAGATTCTTGGGCCGGGCCTGATTACCGGCGCCTCAGATGACGATCCCAGCGGCATCGCTACCTATTCACAGGCGGGCGCGCAGTTCGGCTACGATCTTGCCTGGGTGCTGCTCTTCGCCTGGCCGTTCATGTGCGCCATTCAGGAGATCAGCGCCCGCATAGGGCGGGTCACCGGGCGCGGCATCGC
>JAYTRF010000157.1:0-1801 GCA_043746375.1 Caulobacteraceae bacterium
GGTGTCGCCGCCGGCGTCGACCAGCAGCATGAAGAACAGCAGGAATTCCGGATCGGTCAGCCGTCGGCCCTCGACTTCGACGGTGAGCAGGCGGGTGGCCAGATCGTCGGCCGGACGGGCGCGCTTTTGCGCGATGACACCGGCGGCGTAGCCGAACATCCCGCGAACGGCCTCGGGAATGGCGTCTGGCGCCATGGTCTCGGGGGCCGAATGGATGATCTCGGTCAACTTATAGAGCTCGCGCCCGTCTTCCAGCGGCAGGCCCATAAGCTCGGCGATGACGTAGGACGGCATTTCGCCGGCGACGTCAGCGACGAAATCGCATTCGCCCCGCTCGATCACCGCGTTGACGATCTGGCGGGCCAACTCGTCAAGGCGCAGGCCCTTTTCGGCGGCGCGGGGTTTGGTGAACTCAGCGCGGATCAGTTTGCGAAAGGCGGTGTGCTGCGGCGGGTCGATCATCAGCATCATCCGCGCTTCGCCGATCGCCCCGTCGTTGGCCGACAACGGGTCCTGGATCATGATGGTGGGCGACGACGAATAGGCCTGGAAATCGTGATCGACCGCATAGACATCGTCATAGCGGGTCAGGGCCCAGAAGCCGGGGCCATCCGGTTCGGGGTTCCAATGCACCGCCGCCTCTTCGCGCAGACGGCGATAAACCTCGTGCGGATGGCCGGCGGCGAAGGTTGCGACATCCAGCAGATCGTGGCTCATCGTGTGGCCTCCCAATTGTTGTGGCCTCCCGGTCCTGGGTTTGACTTTGGCGAAGGCGGGCGGCGAGAACAAGGGGAGGGGTGTGTGGCCGCGCGTGGGCCATCGTCCGCCCCCGCCCGGCCGACCTTGCCTCGACTATTGCGCACGGCGTGCAAGTGGCGCTTCAACAGGCGGAATTGGGCGAGTCGAGGGGGTGAGTCTTGCGTCTGAGCTGGAATGAAATCCGCGCACGCGCCGCCGATTTCGCGCGGGAATGGGCCGACGCTCGATATGAGAAAGGCGAAACCCAAAGCTTCTACAATGACTTCTTTCAGGTGTTCGGCGTCCAACGGCGCAAGGTCGCGACATTTGAAGAGCCGGTCAAAAAACTTGGCGACAAACAGGGCTTCATCGACCTGTTCTGGAAGGGCAAGCTTCTGGTCGAACAGAAGAGCGCGGGTCGCAACCTCACGCCTGCGCGTCAACAGGCCCTCGACTATTTTCCAGGCCTGAAAGACTACGAACTCCCGCGCTATATCCTGTTGTCGGACTTTCAGACCTTCGAACTGATCGATCTGGAAACCGGCGATGAGACGCGTTTCGCTCTTGCCGATTTACCCGCCAAGGTCGAGGCCTTCGGCTTTATCATCGGCGTTGAGCGGCGGGTGTTCAAAGACCAGGACCCGGTCAACATCATCGCCGCCGAATTGATGGGCAAACTGCACGACGCGCTCAAGGCGTCCGGCTACGCCGGCCATCCCCTTGAACGGCTTCTGGTGCGGCTGCTATTCCTGTTGTTCGCCGACGACACCGGCATATTCGACCAGTTGGGCCTGTTCGAGGCGTTCGTTCGAGACCGCACGCGCGAAGACGGCGCCGATCTTGGTCCCCTGCTGTCGCACCTGTTCCAGGTCCTGAACACGCCGTCGCAAACGCGTCAGGCGAACCTCGACGAAGACCTGGGCAAGTTTCCCTACATCAACGGCGACCTGTTCGCCGAACCCCTGCCAATCCCGGTCTTCGACAAGGGCATGCGCGATCGGCTGATCGAGGCTTGCGGCTTTTCATGGGAGCGGATCAGCCCCGCCATCTTCGGCGCCCTGTT
>JAYTRF010000158.1:0-6849 GCA_043746375.1 Caulobacteraceae bacterium
GATCGACTGGCCGGTGGAAATGCCACCCAAAATCCCGCCGGCCTGGTTGGAGAGGAACGCCGGCCCGTCGTTACCGCCCCGCATCTCGTCGGCGTTTTCCTCGCCGGTGAGGGCGGCGGCGGCGAAGCCCGCGCCGATCTCGACCCCCTTGGCGGCATTGATCGACATCAGGGCGCCCGCCAGTTCCGCGTCCAGCTTGCCATAGACCGGGGCGCCCCACCCGGCCGGCGCGCCGACGGCTTCCACTTCGACGATCGCCCCGGTGGATGACCCGGCCTTGCGGATGGTCTCGAGGTGCTCCTCCCACACCCCCACCGTGGCCGCATCGGGGCACCAGAACGGGTTCTGGGAGACCTGGGACCAGTCCCACCGCTCGCGGTCGATCCTGTGCGGTCCGATCTGCACCAGGGCCCCCCGGACGACGATCCCGCTCCCCAGAACCTTGCGGGCGATGGCCCCCGCGCCGACCCGCGCCGCCGTCTCCCGCGCCGATTGGCGTCCGCCGCCGCGATAGTCGCGCACGCCGTACTTGGCAAAATAGGTCCAGTCGGCGTGTCCCGGGCGAAAGGCCGTGGCGATGTCGGAGTAGTCGCGCGAGCGCTGGTCGACATTGTCGATGATCAGCGAGATCGGCGTGCCGGTAGTCACCTGGCCCCCGGTCCTGTCGTCCTCGAAGACCCCCGAGGCGATGCGCACGGCGTCGGGCTCACGCCGCTGGCTGACGAACCGGCCCTGCCCCGGGCGGCGCTTGTCCAGCCATGCCTGGATGTCCTCCGCAGTCAGCGGCAGCCCCGGCGGGCACCCGTCGACCACACATCCCAGCGCCGGCCCGTGACTCTCCCCCCAGGTGGTGACGCGAAACAGATGGCCGAAACTGTTGTGCGACATGAGGGCGTTCCAATGATCCGTCCATCGCTCGCGCCGCCCGGTGGTGGCCGCTTTGGCGATCGCCAACCTACCCGACTTCGGGCGGCATTCGAAATGGATGCGCGCTTGGGCTATAGGGTGGCGATGAGTGCAGACGTTCTTGCCGCCGTCGACCCACAGGCTGACCCGCTGACCCTGCTTGAGACCTGGCTGGCGGCGGCCGAGAAATCGGAACCGGGCAATGCCAACGCCATGGCCCTGGCGACCGTGGACGGCGCCGGCCTGCCGGACTGCCGCATGGTGCTGTTGAAGGGCCTGGATGCCGGGGGCCTCGTCTTCTACACCAATATAGAAAGCGCCAAGGGCCTCGAGCTGGCCGCCAACCCGAGGGCGGCGGTGACCTTCTACTGGAAATCGTTGGCCAGGTCGGTGCGGGCGCGCGGGCCGGTTGCCCCCGTCACCGACGCCGAGGCGGACGCCTATTTCGCCGCCCGCCCGCGCGGCGCGCAGATCGGCGCCTGGGCGTCCGACCAGTCGCGTGAATTGGACGACCGTTTCGGCCTGGAAAAGCGTGTTGCGGCCGCCGGCGTGCGCTTTGGCCTTGGCGCCATCCCCCGCCCGGCGCACTGGTCGGGCTACCGTCTCGCGCCCGTCGCCATAGAGTTCTGGTCCGACCGGCCGTTCCGGCTGCACGAGCGCGTGGCGTTCGCGCGGGTCGGCGACGGGTGGACGAGCCGGCGGCTGTATCCTTAGGGTGGCCCCTGGCTGTGGGATCGAGGAGGCGCGTTAATGCTCGGACTGATGCAGGACTGGCCGCTGACGGTGGACAAGATTCTCTGTCACGCCGCCCAATGGCACGCCGACCGCGAGGTTGTTACCCGCTCGGTCGAAGGCCCGATAGTGCGCACCACCTATGGCGAGATTTGCGCGCGGGCCCAGCGGCTCTCCAGCGCGCTCGTCGATCTGGGTGTTGCCCGGGGCGACCGGGTCGCGACCCTGGCCTGGAATTCAGGGCGCCACATGGAGGCGTGGTACGCGATCATGGGCATCGGCGCGGTGTGCCATACGCTCAACCCGCGGCTTTTCATCGACCAGCTCTGCTACGTCATCAATCACGCCGGCGATCGCTTCATCTTCACCGACCTGACCTTCCTGCCGACGCTCATCGCCAACCGAGCGCGGCTGCCGAAGGTCGAGCGGATCATCGTCATGACCGACGAGGACCACATGCGGGGCCTCGATTTCGAAGATGGCCTGTGCTTCGAGACCCTGGTCGAGCAGGGATCCCAGGACTGCACCTGGGGCGGCTTCGATGAACAGACCGCCTGCGGCCTTTGCTACACGTCCGGCACGACCGGCAATCCCAAGGGCGTGCTCTATTCGCATCGCTCGAACTTCCTCCACACCCTGGTCACCCTGCAGCACGACGTGATGGGCCTTTCGGTGCGCGACGTGGTCCTGCCGGTGGCGCCGATGTTCCACGCCAACGCCTGGGGGCTGGCGTATTCCTGCCCCGCGGTCGGCGCCAAGCTGGTCATGCCGGGGCCGAAGATGGACGGCGCCTCGATCCTCGAGCTTTTGGAAACTGAAAAGGTCACTTTTTCGGCCGCGGTGCCGACCGTCTGGCAGATGCTGCTGACCCACCTGCGGCAAAGCGGGGAGAAGATCACCACCCTCAAGCGCGTGGTCATCGGCGGCTCGGCGGTCCCCGAAGCCATCGTGCGCGCGTTTCACGACGACTATGGCGTCGATGTCGTTCATGCCTGGGGGATGACCGAGACATCGCCGCTCGGCACCTTGTCGACCGTGACCCCGGAGATCGCCACCCTGCCCTTCGACGAGCAGCTGCCTTACCTGCTCAAGCAGGGCCGCCCGCCTACGGGCGTGTCGCTGAAGCTGACTGACGACGAAAACTGCGACCAGCCGCGCGACGGGGTCACCTTCGGACGCCTGAAGATCAGCGGCCCGTTCATCGTGCGCGAGTACTTCCGCGGCGAAGGCGGCCAGATTCTCGATGAAGACGGATTCTTCGACACCGGCGATGTCGCCACTATCGACGAGCATGGCTACATGCAGATCACCGACCGGGCCAAGGACGTGATCAAGTCGGGCGGCGAATGGATCAGCTCCATCGAGATCGAGAACATAGCCGCCGGCCACCCCAAGGCGCACCTGGCCGCTGTCATCGGCGTTCCCCATCCCAAGTGGGACGAGCGGCCGCTGCTGCTGGTTTGTCTGAAAGACGGCGTGACCGCCACGGCCCAGGAATTCTTCGACTTCCTGGATGGCAAGATCGCCAAATGGTGGATGCCGGACGACGTTCAGTTCGTCGATGAAATTCCCCTGGGCGCGACCGGCAAGATCGACAAGAAGCTGATCCGCGAACGCATGGCCGACTACGAACTTCCAACCAGCCGATAGGCGCTTTTCAGCCCCGGAATGCCGTCGCAGGCCGCGCGGCCGGATCTCACCAGTTCGATCATCGCCGCGAGCACCGAGCGGGCCGCTGGGGGATAGAGCCGCGGGTCGACGGCGGCGTACATCCGCGGAACCATGCGCTCGATCGACGTCTCACCGGCGGCGAGCTCGGCGATGATCTGCGCTTCCCGCTCGCGGCGGTGGGCGATGTAGGCGTCGATGAACGGGGTAACCTCTCTCACCGGGGGCCCGTGGGTCGGCCACAGGATCGAGAACCCCCTGGCCTTGATCAGCTCCAGGCTGGCCAGATAGTCGCCCATGTCGCCGTCCGGCGGAGTGATCACCGTCGTCGACCAGCCCATGATGTGGTCGCCGGAAAACAGCGCGTTCTCCTGCGCCAGCGCATAGCAGATGTGGTTGGATGTGTGTCCGGGCGTGGGGATGGCTTCCATGGTCCATCCGGCTCCGGCGATCGTCGTTCCGCCGCAGACCGAAATATCAGGCGTGAAGGCGTCGTAGCCGGCTTCGACGACAATGTCGTCCTGCGTCGGCGGGTGGGCGACTGCGCAGCCATATGTCGGCGCGCCGGTGGCCGCGGCCAGAGCCGTCGCCAGCGGCGAGTGGTCCAGGTGGTGATGGGTGACCAGGATGTGGCTCACCCGCTCGCCGCGCGTGGCCCGCAGGATTGCATCCAGATGATCTGGCATGTCGGGGCCTGGATCGATCACCGCGACGTCGCCCCGGCCGACGATGTAGGTGCCGGTGCCGGTAAAGGTGAACGGACCGGGGTTATTGGCAATCACCCGCCGGATCAGCAGCGAAACCGGCTCGCAGACGCCGTATTCGAAAGCGATGTCTTTCACGTACGGTATCATCGAGCGATCCACTCAAGGGCCCGCGCAACCGGGCTTGCCTCGCGCCAAATCTTCGCGTCACAGCAGCTTAACGAAATCGACGAGGCTTTGCATGACTGCCCGAATTCTCCCCGCCCTGACCGTCTTCGCGCTCACCGCCAGCGTCACCGCTGCGGCCGCCGCGCCCAGTTCCCCGGCCAAGACCCAGGGCGCCGACGATCCCGACAAGGTGATCTGCAAGACGGTTGTGCCGATCGGCAGCCGCCTGGGCGGAACCCGGACGTGCCAGACGCGCGCTCAATGGGCCGTGCTCACCCGCGACTCGCAGGAGGCCCTGCACGAGCGTCAGAAGAACGGATACGCAGCGCACTGAGGTCGCACCCGCGCCTCAACCGCGCAGCGCGCCCGAGACGTCGTAGCCCGCTCCCGCGCCCAATCGGACCAGCTCGTCGTTTGAGCGGCGCCCATCGGCCGCTTCGGCCATGGTCCAGGCCAGGATTGACCGCGTCCCCGACCGGCAGAAGGCCAACACCTTTCCCCCGGCGCCGCCAACGGCGTCCCGCACCGCCATCGCCTGCTCGGCGGTCGGCCGTCCGGTAACAGGGATATAGGCGTAGGCCAGCCCCGCCTCCGCCGCCGCCGCGCCTATTTCCGCCCCGCTCGGCTGGCCCGCCGCCTCGCCATCCGGCCGGTTGTTGATGATCAGGGTGAACCCCTGCGTCGCGGCTGCGGCCACATCGGCGGCCGTGATCTGCGGGCTGACAGAGAAGCTTTCCGTAACAGCGCGAAAGTCGGTCATCGCTTTACCTTCCTCCTCCCCTTTATGGGGCGGGTCGGCCCGCAGGGCCGGGGTCGGGAACCCTGAAACTACCCCGGCGCCTAGGCAACTTCAAACTTCCCCACCCTCGATCGCTGCGCGATCTTCCCGCCCCATTAAGGGGAGGGCTGGACGTTAGGCGGAGCGGATCCCCAGAGCCTCGTAAACAGCGCGCATGACTCCGTCCATGTTGGTGTTGATGTCGGAGTTCCAGATCCGCAGCGTGTGAAAGCCTTGGCGGGCTAGGATCGAATCGCGCATCACATCGTGCGCAGCCTGCACGTCCTCAGTGTGGCCGCCCCCATCGACTTCGACGACCAGGCGCTGACTGAAACAGACGAAATCAAGGAAGAAGCCCCTGAACGGCGCCTGGCGACGAAAGTGAAAACCGTCCCGCCTCAGGATGCGCAGGTGCATCCAAAGCCTCACCTCCTGAGGCGTCATCTTTGATCGCAGCTCACGCGCGCGCTTGGTGGGGTCGCTCATTTCCCGCTTCCCTCCCCTTTATGGGGAGGGTCGGCCTGCAAGGCCGGGGTGGGGAAGTCTGAAAATACCCCGGCGCATCGAATGATCCAAACTTCCCCACCCTCGATCGCTGCGCGATCTTTCCCTCCCCATGAAGGGGAGGGAGGAATGAATCTCACCGTTCAATTATCCCGGTGCGCGCGAATCGCCGGTTGGCCGTCGACCTTGAGAAAGAAACTGCCGAGGGCGGCTTTGCGGATGTCGGCGGTGGATCCGGCGTGGGGCTCGCGGAAGAGTTCGTTGTCGTCAATCTGGCGCCAGGTCGCGCCGTCATCCATGCGCATCACCCACTTGCCGTCGCCGTTGCGATAGGCCGAGACGACCTTGAACGTCGCGCGGTCGATATCCTCCGGCTTCTCACCGCGATCGAACATCGCCAGCGACGGCAGGGTGAGACCGAACGCCTGGCGCCGGACGGTGCGGCGCTGCTGGCGATCGAGGGTGACGAGGTCGCCGTTAGCCTGGGAAGCCTCCAGGCCCGCCGCGGCCTTGTCGAAACAGGCCAGCCGCGCGTCCGCCTCGGGCACCTTGCGGCAGTCGAGGACGCTCTGCACCACCGGCGCGACCGTAGGCGCCTCGGCCGCCAGCGCCGCCGCCGGCGCCGCAAAGGACAGGGCGGCAACGAGGGGCAGGAACCCATTGCAAGCTCCGATAAGATTTTGTTTCAACATGGCAAATGCCTCGCGACCCCTAATCCATCCGCTTCCCCGCCACCTTCCCCCGCGAGGGCAGAAGCGGTCAATCGCCTTTTTCGAGCGCGCTCTGTGACCCGAATGTGACACGTCGCCGCGAACGCCTTACGGAAGTGTAATCCGCGTTGACCGGCGGGTGCGGCTCTCGCTAACAACGGCTTAACGGGGGGCTTTTCACCCGGATCAACCTAGGTCGTAGCGCGGCCGCCGCTCAAAAAAGCGGCGCGCCGTCGCTGTTCGGAGGGACCCAACTTGACCAATTCGACCATGCGCGCACGTCTTTTCGCGTCGTCAATGATCACCGGCGCGGCCCTGCTCGCGGCCACCGGCGCCTACGCCGCCACGGCGGACGCGACAGCCACCGCCGACACGGGCGCCAATGGCGCGGTCGCCGGCCCAGCTAATCCTCAGGCCGAGCTCGTGATCACCGGATCGCGCATCCCGCAGCCGAACATGACCAGCACCAGCCCCGTGGCGGTGGTCAGCGACACCGAGGTCAAGCTCGAAGGCACCACCAACGTCGAGACCCTGCTCAACAATCTGCCGCAGGTTTTCGCCGACCAAGGCGGCGGCGTTTCCAACGGCTCGTCCGGCACCGCGACGGTCGATCTGCGCGGCCTCGGGCCCGTGCGGACCCTGGTGCTCGTCGATGGCACCCGCATGCCTCCGGCCGACG
>JAYTRF010000159.1:0-21842 GCA_043746375.1 Caulobacteraceae bacterium
CGGCGCTTGGCGTGATGGCCAATTCCCAGGGAACGATGAACAATTTCACCTTCGGGGACGCCCGGCGCCAGTACTACGAGACAATTTGCGGCGGCGTCGGGGCGACCGCCGACGGGGCGGGCGCCAACGCGATCCACAGCCACATGACCAACTCACGCATGACCGATCCTGAGATTCTGGAACGGCGCTTTCCTGTGCAGGTGGAGCTGTTCGCGGTTCGAAGGGGTTCAGGGGGGCAGGGCAAGCACCGCGGCGGGGACGGCGCGGTGCGGCGAATCCGCTTCCTCGAGCCGATGGAGGCCGCGCTGCTCTCGACGCGCCGAGACAACTCGCCTCAGGGCCTGAGCGGCGGTGGGGCCGGGGCTGTCGGCAGACAACGGTTGATCACACGGGACGGCAAGGTAAAGGAACTGGCGGGCTGTTTTTCAGTCGTCGTGCGCAGCGGCGACGTCATTGAGATTGAGACCCCCGGAGGTGGGGGATTTGGCCCGTCGGAGACGGCGGCGTCTGAAGAGAGAAGGAACTGGCATGGTCCTGGCCCTGACCCTGGCGCTTAGTTTGCTTGCCACCGATCCGCCGCCCCCCGACGGGCCAGGAGAACCCCTGCCCGCCGGCGCCCCGACCGAGGACTATGCCCTCACCGGATGGTGTTTCGGGGCCCTTGGCGAATACCTGCAGATTTACGAGAAAGTTAAGCCTGACCTTATCGATATAGATCGGATGTTCGGGTCTTCGGTGAAGAACGAAAAGGAGCCATATGCCTCCGACATGGCCGCCGCGCGGGTTGAGCTGACGGTCTTCGCCGGCGCCCTGGAAGCCGCTGAAAAGGCCAGTCCCCGGCCTATCGCGCCGGAGGGAGCCAAGTCGATCGAACTTGGTCAGTCGATTTGGCGGCCGGCGGAATCTAAGACGCGCCGGGAACTGGCCCGCGCCTGGCTGTCCTGGGGGATTCCCGATCGCTGCGACACTGTGGCCAGGGCGCTGACCGTCAAGTCCAACTTGCTTGGCCAAGCGCTCACCTACAACTCCCCCACTGCCGACGCGGCAAAGCCCCCGACCGCGCCGGCAAAGGCCTCGGGAGTTCCAACGCCGGCGGCAGTGTCGGGCGATTCGACGCAGGCCCCCACGGCCACGCCTCCCGCTGCCACGGCCGGCCCCGACTCTTCGGGGGGACCGGTGTCCGCGGTCCCCGCCGCGCAGGTGGAAGGTCCGGCGGCGCAAGCTCCCGACCAGGCGCCTGCCACGGTCGTCACCGCCCCCGCGCCTCCCAAGGAGGCTGACGTCACAGCGCCAGCGTCGGCGTCGGACGGGGCTACGCAGTCCACGCCTCCCGAGGCCCCGGCCGGCGCCGACACGGCAGCGGGACCGGCGCCCACCGCCCCAGCCGAGCAGGCGGGGGGTCCGGCGGCGCAAGCTCCCGACCAGGCCCCTGCTACTATCGTCACCGCGCCTGCATCGACGGAGCCCTCTCCTACAACGCCGGCCGCGGCGTCCGACGGCGCTCCGGGCGTCGCGGCTCCTGAAGCTCCCGCCGTTGCGCCGGCGCCAGACCTTGCCGCGGCGCCAGCGACCGACGCGTCTCCAGCCGATCCGCCTGCTGGATCAACTCCGTAGAGCTTTCGTCCGACCAATTTGATCGGGATCGGGATTGGTTTGCGTCGCTGATCAGAGGAACGCGCGGACCTCGGCCAGGAACCCTTCCAGCCGGTCGTGGTGAACCCAATGGCCGGCGCCATCGAAGGTCACCGTCCTGGCGTTGGCGAAGTGCTCGATCCGCCCGTCCTCGTCAGGTTTCGACGCCCAGCTCTCGCGGCCATAGACCAGCAGAGTCGGGCAGGTGATTGCCGCCCACAGCTGCTCTAGTTCCTTGGGGGAGATGTCTGTGGGGGCGTTGGAACGCGCGTAATTGTCGAACTTCCAACTATAGGTGCCGTCCTCGTTCTGGCTGGCGCCATGGACGGTCAGGTAGCGGGCCTGCTCGGGCGAGAGATGTCGATTTTCGGCCTGCATCCGCGCCAGGGCGTCATCGATAGTGGCGTAGCGACGGGGAAGGCGCCCGGCCAAGGCGCGCTCAGCCTCGATCCAGCCGCGCAGGCGTTGCGCCACCGGACGTTTGGCGCGCTCGGCCTGCATGGCCGGCGACGGACCCATGCCTTCGATGACCACCAGCCGTTCGAGGTTTTCAGGGTAGATGCCGGCATAGCGCAGAGCGATGGCGCCACCCAACGAATGGGCGACGATCCGCGCCGGCGCCAGATTTTGGCGATGAATCAGCTGCGCCAGGTCATAGACATAGGCCGACATGCTGTAGTCGCCGCTGGGCGAAAAGGCGCTTTCGCCATGGCCGCGCAGGTCCGGCGCGATGACATGCCAGTCGCGTCGCAGATCCTGCGCCACCCAGTCCCAGTTGCGGCAATGATCCTGCCCCCCGTGAACGAGGATCAGCGGCGGCGCACCGGCGTTGCCCCAGTCCACGTAATGCAGCCGCAAGCGCTGGGAGATGAAGCTGTGAGACGCCGGGCCGATCGAAGGTTCATCTGTCATGCGTTGCCGATGCTGATTGGCTGTGAACCCCCGCCTCTAGGGTATCAAGGATCGGTTCGGCTAGTGCTCCACGTCAACGCCGCTCCGCCGCCTCATAGTTGAGGATGGGCGAAAGCCAGCGTTCGGCTTCGGCGAGGGGCCAGCCTTTGCGCCGGGCATAGTCGGCGGTCTGGTCGCGCTCGATCTTGCCGACGCCGAAATAGTGCGCCTTGGGATGAGCGAAATAGAGGCCGGAGACAGCCGAGGCGGGAGTCATGGCGTAGCTCTCTGTCAGTTCGATCCCGGTTGCGGCGGTCGCACCCAACAGGTCGAACAGGGTGCGCTTTTCGGTGTGATCGGGCTGGGCGGGATATCCCGGAGCGGGACGGATGCCCTGGTATCTCTCCGCGATCAGGGCGGAGCGGTCGAAGGGCTCATCGGGCGCATACGCCCACAGCTGCGTGCGCACCCGGTGGTGGAGCGCCTCTGCGAAGGCCTCGGCTAGGCGGTCGGCCAACGCGGCGGCGATGATCGCCGAATAGTCATCCCCCGCAGCCTTGTATCTCGCAGCGACGGCCGCCTCGCCGTGGCCCGCGGTGACCGCAAAACCGCCTATCCATTCGGGGCCATCCGGTGCGACGAAATCTGCCAGCGCCAAGTTGGGGCGCCCCTGCGCCTTGGGCATCTGTTGGCGCAGCGTGTGGATGCGGGCGCATTCCTGGCTGCGAGTTTCGTCGGTCCAGACGATGATGTCGTCGCCGTCCGCATTGGCCGGCCAGATGCCCGCGACCCCGCGCGCCTCATACCAGCGCTCGCCGACGATCCTGGCCAGGATCGCCCTGGCGTCGGTGTAAAGCTCGCGCGCCGCCTCGCCGACCACATCGTCTTCCAGAATGGCTGGGAACGGCCCGACCAGTTCCCAGGCCGCGAAAAAGCCGGTCCAGTCAATATACTTCTCCAGCTCTTCCAAATCGTAAGGCGCAAAAGCTCGCACGCCGGTAACGGCCGGTTTGGGCGGCGGCTCGACCCGCCAGTCGATGACGAAGCGGTTGGCCCGTGCGGCGGCGATGGGGGTGCGCCGCTTGGCCTGCTGGCTGCGCGCGAACTGCTCGCGCACCTGGGCGTAGTCCTGCCTTGTCTTGGCCTGAAGCCTCGGGCCGTCGATGGGCGACATCAAACCGGAAACCACGCCAACGGCGCGGCTGGCGTCGAGAACGTAGGTCGTCGATCCGCGGGCGTAGCCCGGCTCGATCTTCACTGCGGTGTGGGTGCGGCTGGTAGTGGCGCCGCCGATCAGCAGGGGAACCGAAAAGCCGCGGCGCTCCATTTCGCGGGCGACGAAGGCCATCTCATCGAGAGAGGGAGTGATCAGCCCAGAAAGGCCGATCATGTCGACGTGTAGCCGCTCGGCCTCGGCGAGGATCCGGTCGGCCGGTACCATGACGCCCAGATCGATGACCTCATAGTTGTTGCACTGGAGAACGACGCCAACGATGTTCTTGCCGATGTCGTGAACGTCGCCCTTGACCGTGGCCATCAGGATCCGCCCGGCCATCTGCCGCGGCTTTCCTTCCAGCGCCGCTTCCATGAACGGCAGAAGCCATGCCACCGCCTGTTTCATCACCCTGGCCGATTTGACCACCTGCGGCAGGAACATCTTGCCGGAGCCGAAGAGGTCGCCGACGACATTCATCCCGTCCATAAGCGGCCCCTCGATGACATCGAGCGGTCGGGCAGCCGCCAGGCGCGCCTCCTCGGTGTCCGCGTCGATGAACTCGGTGATCCCATGGACCAGGGCGTGGCTGAGACGATGCGCCACCGGCTGGGCGCGCCAAGCTCGGTCGACGATGCGCTCCACAGCCTTGCCGCCCTTGTACCTGGGCGCTAGCTCGACCAACCGTTCGGTGGCGCCAGCCGCGCGGTTGAGGATCACATCCTCGACGGCTTCGCGAAGTTCAGGGTCGATGTCGTCGTAAAGCGGCAGCTCGCCGGCGTTGACGATGCCCATATCCATCCCTGCGGCGATGGCATGGTAGAGGAACACCGAATGCATCGCCCGACGCACGGGCTCGTTGCCGCGGAAGCTGAACGAGACGTTGGAGACGCCGCCTGATACGCGCGCATGGGGAAGCAATTGCTTTATGGCGCGCGTCGCCTCGATGAAATCGACCCCGTAGTTGTCATGCTCGGCCATGCCCGTGGCGATGGCGAAGATGTTGGGATCGAAGATGATGTCCTCAGCCGGGAAGCCGACGTGGCGGGTCAGCAGCTCATAGGCGCGTTCGCAGATCGCCACCTTGCGCCCCCGCGTGTCGGCCTGGCCCTGCTCGTCGAAGGCCATAACCACGACGGCGGCGCCGTAGCGAAGGCACTTGATCGCCTGAGCGGCGAACTTGACCTCGCCCTCCTTGAGGCTGATCGAATTGACGATGGCCTTGCCCTGGACGCACTTGAGACCCGCCTCGATGACGTCCCACTTGGAGGAATCGATCATCACCGGCACCCGGGCGATGTCTGGCTCGGCGGCGATCAGATTGAGGAAGGTGGTCATGGCGGCGGCCGAATCGAGCAGACCCTCGTCCATGTTGATGTCCAGGACCTGGGCCCCGGCCTCGACCTGCTGGCGCGCGACCGCCAGCGCGGCAGGATAATCGCCGTCGCTGATCAACTTGCGAAAGCGGGCCGAGCCAGTGACGTTGGTCCGCTCTCCGATATTGACGAACAGGGGTCTCACCGAAGGTAACCCATCACGCCAGTTCGAAGGCTTCCAGGCCGGCCAGGCGCATGGCCGGGGCGCGCTCGGGGACCTGGCGGGGGGCGAGGCCGGCAACCGCCTGGGCGATATGGGTGACGTGTTCAGGCGTGGTGCCACAGCAGCCGCCCAGGATGTTGACCAGGCCGCTTTGGGCCCACTCCTCGAGATGGCAGGCGGTCTGATGAGGCTCCTCGTCGTATTCGCCGAACGCGTTGGGGAGGCCGGCGTTGGGATAGGCGCCGATCAGGGTATCGGCCACCCGGGAAAGCTCGGCGACATGGGGGCGCATCAGGTCGGCGCCGAGCGCGCAGTTGAACCCCACCGCGAACGGGCGCGCGTGCCTGACCGAATTCCAGAACGCCTCTGCCGTCTGCCCCGAGAGCGTGCGCCCCGAGCGATCGGTGATCGTGCCCGAGATCCAGATCGGCAGCGGCTCTACGCCCTCGTCCTCAAGATCGAGGATGGCCTTGATCGCGGCCTTGCAATTGAGGGTGTCGGTGATGGTTTCCACCAAATATAGATCGACGCCTCCATCGTTCAGAGCGAGAGCTTGTTCTCGGTAAGCATTGTAAACATTGTCAAATGTTACCGTCCTTGCCCCCGGATCGTTGACGTCCGAGGACATCGACAGCATTCGGTTGAGCGGCCCCATGGCCCCCGCGACGAACTTGGGGCGCGACGGCGACTGGGCGTTCCAGCGATCGGCGACTGCCCGGGCGATGCGCGCGCCCTCGAAGTTGATTTCCCGCACCGCCCGTTCGAGTGCGTAGTCGGCCTGGGCGATGGCGGTGGCCGAAAAGGTGTTGGTCTCGCTGATGTCGGCCCCGGCGGCGAAATAGGCCTCGTGCAGCTCGGCCACGATGTCGGGCCTCGTCAGGCACAAGAGGTCGTTGTTTCCCTTCAGCTGGCGATCGTGGCCGGTGAAGGCGGCGCCTCTGAAGTCGGCCTCGCCCAGTCCCTGGCGCTGGATCATCACCCCCCACGAGCCGTCGAGCACCAGGATACGCTGGCGCGCCGCGGCCATGAGGGCCTCAATGCGCTCGCCCCGTGTCACGCCGCCGCCTCGCGCACGCCCAGTACCCGGCAGATCGCGTAGACGAGGTCGGCCCCCGCCCTGTTCAGCGTATAGAAGTGGAAGTCGTCGAAGCCTTCCTCTTCCAGCCGCGCGCACATTTCGATGGCCACCGCGCCGGCGATCAGACGACGGCTGTCTGCATCTTTCTCGAGGCCCTCGAAGAGGTTGGCGAGCCACGCTGGCAGGCTGATGCCGCAGGGTTCAGCCATCCGCCGCAGGCTGCGAAAATCTGTCACCGGCATGATGCCGATCGATATCGGAATGGTCACGCCCGCCCCCCTCACCTGCTCGGCAAAGCGCAGAAAGCCGTCGATGTCGAAGAAAAACTGGGTAATCGCCCGCGTCGCGCCAGCATCCACCTTGGCCTTGAGCACATCGATGTCGTGCGCAACGCCCGGGCTCTCTGGATGAACCTGGGGGTAGAGGCCCACGGAAACCTCGAACGGGGCGATGGCGCGGATAGCCCGGCCAAGCTCGGTGGCGTTGGCGTAGCCGTCGGCGCGCGCCTCGTAGGCGCCGCCGATCTGTCCCGGCGGATCGCCGCGCAGGGCGACGATGTGGCGTATTCCGGCTTCCCAGTAGTCTCGAATGACGGTGTCGACCTCATCGCGCGAGGCGTTGACGCAGGTCAGGTGCGCCGCTGGGGCGAGGGTCGTCTCCGCCAGCATGCGAAGAACCGTGCGATGGGTCCGCTCGCGCGTCGAACCGCCCGCTCCGTAGGTCACCGAGACGAATTCGGGATTGAGCGGCTCGAGGCGGCGAATCGACTGCCAAAGCGTCTCCTCGGCCTCAGGCGTGCGAGGTGGCGAGAATTCGAAGGAAACCTTCGGACGCGGCCGGTGGCGGGCGCCTGCCCGCGCTACCGGGCCAAGGGCGGTGGCCGCCGATGCGAACGGCCGATTCATGCAACCTGCCGGATACGGGCCACAGGCCGGCGGGCCTTCCAGATCTTCACGGTCAGGCCCTCGTTCGACGTGGGCGGCAGGGTGACGGTTTCGCCTTGGCTAAGTCCCGCCGCCGCCAGCCAGCGCTCCATTTCCTCGTCGGCGAACCCGAGCCGCCGATGACGATGTTCGGAACGCAGGAATTCGTGGGCATGGGGCGCGAAATCGACGATCAGCAGGCGCCCGCCCTGCGCGACCAGCCGCGCCGCTTCGGCGACCGCCGCCGCAGGATCCACCAGGTAGTGCAGCACCTGATGGACGACCACCAGATCGGCTTCGCCGTCGGCAAGGTCAGTGCCGAGGATGTCGCCATGGCGAAGCTCACAGGCGCTGAGGCCCGCCTGGGCGATATGACTGCGGGCGATGTTCAGCATCTGCCGGGAGAGATCGAGGCCAACCGCACTTGCAGCCTGATCCCCGAGCAGGGTCAGCATGCGCCCAGCCCCCGTCCCGAGGTCCACCATGCGGCGAAAGGGCCCATCGCCCGCGGCGGCCAGGATCGCGGCCTCGACCGAGCTCTCGGCCGTATAGAGCGAGCGGATTTCGTCCCAGCGCTCGGCGTTGACGGAGAAGTAGGCCGCCGCTTGGCCGACCCGCTCGGCGCCGATGGCCAACAAGCGCTCGGCGTCGGCAGCCATGGCCCCGTTATCGCTGGACACCAGCGCGAGAGCCCGGTCGACCAGAGCGCGAACCGGTCCGCTGGCGGCCAGGCGATAGAACACCCAGGCCCCGTCCGGAAACCGTTCGACCAGTCCTGCGGCCGCCAGCAGCTTTAGATGCCGGGAAACGCGCGGCTGGCTCTGCCCAAGGATGCGACAAAGTTCCAACACCGCCAGCTCTTCGCGGGCGAGCAGCCACAAGATGCGCAGCCGGGTTGGCTCCGCCGCCGCGCGTAGCACCTCGACAGCCTGATTGGACGTCGTCACCATCTACATATAAAGATATCTTTATATAAGGATGTCAAGCGGCGGCCTGGCGTCGCTTTGCGAGTGCGAGCTGTGGCCGATTCGATCCGCGCTCAGCCCTTGACGCTCCCGGCCAGCAGGCCGCGCGTGTAATAACGCTGTAGCGCTATGAAGATCACCAGCACAGGCAGGACCGTGATCACCGCACCCGCCATCATCAACTCATTGTCCTGCACATGCTCGCGCGACAGGGAGGCTAGCGCCACCGGCAGGGTGTAGAGGCTGCTGTCGGTCAGCACGATCAGCGGCCACATGAAATCGTTCCAGCTGGCCAGAAAAGTGAAGGTCGCCAGGGTGACCAGGATCGGTTGCAAGGCCGGCAAAACAATGGACGTAAAAATCCGCAGTTCTCCGGCGCCGTCCACTCTTGCGGCCTCCAGCATCTCGTCGGGAATGGAGAGGGCGTACTGGCGCACGAGAAATATCCCGAACACCCCGGCGATCGAGGGGACCAGAACCCCCGCATAGCTGTTGATCAGGCCCATGGCCTTGAGCATCAGGAAAAGCGGCATCATCGCCACCTGACCCGGAATCACCAACGCCCCCAGCAGAATCTGCAACAGCCGCTCGCGGCCGGCGAACTTCAGCTTGGCAAAGGCGTAGCCCGCCATGACGTTGAAGGTCAGCGCCAAGGCGGTCGCGCCGGCGGCGAGCAACAGGCTATTGAGAAAGTCGCGACCGACGCCCTGGCGCAGCAGGAGTTCGCGATAGTTGGCCAAGGTTGCGATGTGCGGCCAAAGCGGCGGCGGCGATGCGCCGGCTTCGCCAGGGGACATGAACGAGACTGAAACCATCCACACGAGCGGGAAAAGCGCCAGGGCGGCGGCGAGGCCCAAAAGGGCGTTGACGATCAGGGCGCCGATCCTGCCGCTCATTGCCAGCCGCGCCCCCGCGCCAGGGCGAGTTGCATAAGGGTCAGGGCGAACATCAGCAGGAAGAGCAGGAAGGCGACCGCCGAAGCGAAGCCCAGGTTCCACCATTTGAACCCTTCCTGGTACATGAAGTAGAGCACGCTGATCGTGCTCTGCAGCGGACCGCCCTGGGTCATTACATAAGGCTCGGCGAACAGCTGGAAATGGCTGGCCATGGTCAGGATGCTGACCAGCACGATCACCGGCGAAAGCGCTGGCAGGGTGATGAACCGCAACCGCTGCCACGTTGAGGCGCCATCGATCCGCGCCGCCTCGTAGAGGTCTTCCGGAATGGCCTGCAGCCCGGCCAGGAAGATGATCATGTTGTAGCCAAAGTTCTTCCAGACCGCGAAAACGATGATCGCCGGCATCGCCCAATGGGGATCGCCCAGCCAATCGATCGGGTGAATGCCGATGACCCCGATGGCGGCGTTGATCAGGCCGTTGCGCGCGGCGAACAGGTATCGCCAGACGACGGCCACGGCCACCAGCGTGGTGACGACGGGTGCGAACAGAGCGGTGCGAAAGGCAGTCTTGAAACGCGCCAGCCGAGAGTTCAGCAGTAGCGCCGCGCCAAGCGAGGCGCCCATCGACAGCGGCACGCCGACGACGACAAAATACAAGGTGTTGCCGAGCGCCTGCCAAAAGAGCGGCGTCTCCAGCAGGCGGCGATAGTTGCTAAGGCCGACGAACCGCAGATTGTGCGGATCGGCCAGGGCGTAGATGTCGAAGTCCGTGAAGCTGAGGGCCAGAGCCCCGGCCACGGGCACGAAGAAGAAAACACCGATCACCAGAACCGCTGGCGCGGCGAACACCCATCCGGCCGACGACACCCTCATGAGGCGCGCCCCTGCGCCATCATCCATCGGCGCTTTTCCAGGATCAGGTCGGCGCGCCGGTCCAGTTCGGCCGCGGCGGCATCGACCGAAAGGCCGCTGCGCACCACCTGCTCGGCGACCAGGCCCATTTCGGTAGCGATCCGTTCCCACTCCGGCGTCTGCGGCACCGGTCTGACGCGCTCCAGCTGATCGGCAAAGGCGCGGGCGTAAACATCGCCGGCAAGTTCGGGGTCGCCCCACGCGCCGCGTCGGGGTGGAAGGTCGCCGGTCAGTGCGTGGAAGCGGTCCTCAACCTCGCGCGTGGAGAGATGCTCGATCAGCTTCCAGGCGGCTTCCTTGTGCCGTGAACCGTTAAATATGACCAGGCTCGAGCCGCCGGCGATCGAGGCCCCTGGGCCGTCGGGCCCCGGCAGCGGGGCGGTCATCCACGCGCCCCGGATCGATCTCGGCAGCCGCCGCTTGAACTCCCCGATGTTCCACGGGCCACTGATATAGAAACAGAAATAGCCGCGGCCGAACTCAGTCCAGACGTTGGCGATCTCGCTACCGGTCGCCACGGGGGCAAGGCCCATGGCGAAGATATCGGCATAGAAACGCAGCGCCCGCTTGAACCCGGGACTGCGGAAGTTGCCAAAGCCCGCGGCTGTGACCAGCGGCTCCGGTTGCTGCAGCGCCAAGGCGAGGAGCGGCTCGTACTCATCGAGCGGCAGCAGAATGGCGAATTGCTTGGGGCCGCCCGCGGCCTTGATCGCCTGCATGTCGGTCAGCCACTGCGACCAGGTGGCGGGAGGCGCTGGAGAACCCGCCCTGGACAGCAAATCGGTGCGGTAGAAGAGCAGGCGGGTATCGACATACCAGGGGACCCCATAAAGGCCGCCATCGATCACATTCGTGGCCCAGATTCCGGCAAAATAGTCGGCGGGATCGATACTGGTGGAGACGGCCACTCTACCGTTAAGGCGTTCCGCGGCGCCCAGGGCGACGAACTCTGGCAGCCAGGTATTCCCGATCTGGCCGACATCCGGCAGGTCATCGCCGGCAAAGGCGGTCAGGAGCTTCTCGTGAGCCGCCGACCAGGGAAGCTGCTGCACATCGACACGAATGCCGGGATTGGCGCGTTCGAAGGCCGGCAGGAGCGCCTGGACGACCTCGCCTTCGCGTCCCATGGCCCAGAGTTTCAGCCTCGTCCGGCCGTCCCTCGCCGGTCCGCAAGCGGTCAACGACGCCGCAGCGAGCCCGGTCATCGCCACCCGCCGCGAAGGATCTGGGCCGCCCGCTCTCACGGCGCCGACGCCAGCCACCCGCCGGTGAAGCCTGCCCGCCGCAGCCCGCGGACGATGTGCGGATTGCTCCGCATCACCTTCCAGATCTGTTCGCTACGCCAGTTTTCCAGCATGGCCACGATCGCACCCTGATCGATCCCCAGATAGTCCGACCCTACCCAGCCGGCGCCAGCGATGCGGCGGCCGGTTTTCGACGCTACATCATCGAAGTCCATGCTGGGATTGAAGGAATCGAGGAACCCGAAACGGCCGAGGACAGTATCGCCATGGTCGCGCCGCATGCGCAACGCCGCGGGGCCGCTGATTTCCGGGGTGAAGACGATCGACCCCAGGGCCGCGGTGGGGGCCAGGGTTCCGTCATCCCGCGCTCCCGGGCCTCGCGCCGTATAGCTGTAGAACCTCCGCATCGCGCCAAGGTACCGATGGCGGAACACTCCCGGTCCGTCGCAGGCCGTAAGCCCCCACATCTCCGGGCCATAGCCCTTCCAGCCCATGGGGTTGGCGGCGGCGTAGGCTTGTTGGGCCAAGGTGGCGCGTCGGCTGTTTTCGAAATAGTCGATGCCACGCTGGCGGATGTAGCCATCCTGAATGCCGCGAAAGTCGACCCACACGTGGGGATACTGGTGCACGAACAAGGCCGGATAACCAAGGTGGGGCAGAGGCCCATAGTTCAGGCCCCAGGTGCGATCGAAGTTTAGCTGCCAGGCGTTCCAGGCGGACGACTCGACCGCATGGGTCGGCGAGCCGAGGGCCAGAATGTAGATGATCATGCCTTCGTTGTAGCCACGCCAGCTATAGCGGTTGAAGCCCTCCTCCGGCGTCCAGCCAAGTGTGATCGCGCCATCGCGTGCCTTCGAATGTTGCGCCCACCGCCAATCCACACGGCCGTAGATGGCGTCGGCAAGCTGTCGGATTTCCGCTTCCCCGGGCTCTGCGCGATCGAAATAGGATTGGCAAAACAACATGCCGGCGATGAGCAGCGCGGTATCGATCGTCGACAGTTCGATGGTCTTGAAACGCCGCCCATGGGCAAGATCAAGGAAGTGATAGAAGAACCCGCGATAGCCGGTTACGCCCGCGCGCCCGGATCCCTGCGGCGCCTGGTCGAAAAACCGCAGGGTGGTGAGCACCCGGTCGCGCGCCGCCGTGCGGGTGACCCAACCCCGCTCGACGCCGACCGGATAAGCGGTCAGGGCGAAGCCGACCGCGGCGATGCTCGCGAACGGTGCGCTCGGCCAGCGGTCCGGTGTCAGCCCGTTGACCGGGTTGGTGGTCTCCCAGAAGAAGCGGAACGTCCGCGCCTGCAGATCATCGAAGAACGGATCGATGGCTGTGGTCGCCTGGGCCAGCCCGCGCCCCACAGGCAGGAAGGTCGCACCTGCGGTGGCGGCTGATGACCTGACGAATGTGCGCCTGTCCATTTAAAAGCAAAACGCCGCAAAAAAGGGGCCCGTCGCCCTTTCTTAGGCGCGACGGGCCCTGATCTTAAGCCGGACCCTAGAAGGCGTAGCGCGCGCCGATTTGAAGCGTCCGCGGGATGCCGATCTGGCAAGAGGTGTGGCCGTAGTCCGGGTTCGGGTTGCCTGGCGAGCCCTTGAAGCTGTCTGCGCAACCCATGTTGGTGCGGTTGAAGACGTTGAACAGGTCCAACCTGAGCTCCAGGTTCTGCCCGTTGAAAGTCTTGAAATCTTTCATCAGGGACAGGTCGAGTTGGGCAAACATCGGGTTGTGGTTGAAGTCGCCGATGCTCAGCTTGCAGGTCGGGCTGATGTAGCCAAAGCTGCAAGTGGCGTCCAGGACGTTGTAGGGATCGCCGCTGGTAACCCGTAGCTTTCCGGAAGTTCTGACGCCCCACAGAAGATCGGCGGTGCCGGTTACAACAAGCTGGTCGTGGAGATCGGCATCGTTGGCGTAGAATGGCGACGCCGCGATGTTCGGGTAGTCGTAGTTGAACAAGCCCTCGTTGCCGTTCTGTTTGGAGTGGGCATAGGTATAGGCAATATCCAGGCCCCAATGAGATTCATGCGTGTAGGGCTTGTCGATGGTGACGAATATCGCATCGTAGCGCGTCTTACCGCTGGAGTTGGAGGCGATAACATCGCCACCGTTGGGAAGGGGTATGTAGTTCAGAAAGCCGCCCGCGTTACGCGCAACATTCTCATTGGCGTGATAATAGCCGATGCCGTTGTATCCGCGCTGCCTGGCGAAAGTGATCGAAGCGCTCCAAGCGCCAAACTTCTGGCGAATACCGATGTCGAACTGATCGGTATAGGGCGGCGGGGCATCGTTCGCTAACACCCTGAACTGGCCGTTGGTCTGGACCTGCGAGGCTATCAGCCCGTTGAGACCCGCCGCCGACAGGTAGGACGGGTCGAACTTGATCGTCGGTTGGCCGTTCACGACGCCGCCGCCCGGCGAAAAGTAGAATATGCGGGAAATGAACTGCGTGTAGAGGCTTTCCTCGACGGCGTTGCGGAACAGGTTGCGGTCATAATAGCGGCCTGCCCCGGCAAACAGCACCGTCTTCTGGTCGCCGAAAACATCGTAGGACAGTCCAATGCGCGGTTGGAACTCCTTGCCATAGGCGTGGCGGTTTGAGCCGGTGCTGATGTAGTCGGCGGCATGGAAGAAGTTGCCCGGCTGGGGACCCAGCACCCCCTGGAGATAATTCAGTGCGGTTATGTAGTTGGCCGGGGTGACAAAGTTGTTGTTGTTGGCGTTGGATTCCCAGTCCCAGCGCAAGCCGAGGTTAACCGTCAGATGGCGGTTAACCGTCCAGTCATCCTGGACGAACAGGCCGACCTGGGTGTCGTTCGCCGCGATGTGTGGATCGCCGACCCCGTATTTCGCCTGAAAAGGCACCGCGAAGGTCTGGTAGAGCGGCGGCCCGGGTAGCTGATTGAAGTCGAATTCCGGATTTGAGAACGGACCTCCCTCCGCCGTAAACCGATCGAAGGCCACCTTGGCGCCAACTTTGAAAACGTGGCTGCCATAGAAATCCACCCCGGAGAGCGTCAGATTGTCCCGCAGGGTGATGTCGCGCTCGGTTTCCTTCTGGGCGGTCGAGTAGCCACCGAGGGTGATCACCGGCCCCTGGTAGGCGCCGTAGACCAGTCCCGGCATGCTGGGGTTCTTGATTGAGGGATTGGTCGTCGAATCGAGTAGATCAGCGGTCGCCTCGTTCAGCCAGTTGTCGTGGCGCCATGTGTCTTTGGCGGTCAGCGTCAGCTCATGGTTCTTGTTGTCCTGGGCCTGCTGATAGCTGGTCGACTGGGACGCGCTCTGACCGCCGAAGCCGACGATCTCATGGTCGGTCTCGTAGTGGGCCGACACGTCCAGGACATTGTCGTCGGCAATCTGCCAGGTGAGTTTCCCGAAGAATTGATCCTCGTGAAAGGGGCTGGGAAAGCTTCCCTCGTATTGACCGATCGCGAAAGGCAGAAAGGGGATCAGCGCCGGATCGCCGCCCGGTAGCACAGACCCGTATTTTATCTGGTCATTGGCCTCATAGCTGAAGATGAAGAACAGGTGGTCCTTGATGATCGGGCCGGACAGTGTTGCCCCGTAATCCTCCATACGCAGCTTGTCTTTAGGGATGTGCGCGGTGCGGTCGGCATAGTTCTTCGCCTCGAGGTCCTGGTTTTCGAACAGCCCGAAAACATCGCCGTGAAACTCGTTGCCGCCGGACTTGGTGATCGCGGTGATGATCGAGGTGCCGGCAAGTTCGTACTCGGCCTTGAAGTTCTGAGTATCGACGCGGAATTCCTGGATGGTGTCCTGCCCGAATGGATTGCCGCGGCTCGCGTCCTGTCCGACGATGCCCCCTTGCTGAACGTTGCTCTTCAGGCTGACTCCGTCGATGAACACGTTGACCTCGGCCGCGCCCAGATCGCTGCCGTTGGGCGAGCCGTTGGAGCCGCCGGAGAATGTCTGGCGCAATGGGTTGTCGGACACCCGCACGCCCGGCGCCAGGTCGGCGAAATTGAGGAAGTTGCGCGTGTTCTGTGGAATGTCCTGGATCTGCTCCTGGGTGATGTTGGTCGCAACGGCCGCAGTCTTGGTCTCGCGCGCCGGTCGCGCATTGGCAGTCACCACCAGTTCGCCGCTGACCACGGCCAGATCCAGGGTCGCCGACTGACCAACCTGGATGTCCAGCGTTTCGCCACTCTGATGACCGTCGGTCGCCTTGGCCACGATCCTGTACCGTCCGGGACGCAGGCCCGGCAGCACATACTGGCCGTCCGGCCCGCTTGTCGCCGTCGCGACGAAGCCGGTCGACAGCTGCGTCGCCACGACGCTAGCCCCCGGCGCGGCGGCGTTGTCCTCGCTGACCCGGCCGTTGAGCGTCGCGGTGCTGACCTGCGCCGAAACCGGGCCGGCGAGCGCCAATGTCAAAGCCGTGACCGCGCCAGAGGCGCAGAGCCATGCTCGAATTGTCTTCGTTTGCATTTTGGTCTCCCCCAAATCGCTGGCCGTTTTGGCCGTTTTTCTGTCGTCTAGAATGCCGAGGATTCGCGCTCAACCAGTTGCGGCAGCACGGACTCGGTGAACGGTTGAAAGCTTCGATCGCCGCCGATCGCCGCGGCCAGCTGCTCGACAGCGCGGCGGCTCAAGTCGGCAACGTTGGTGCGCAGGGTGGTCAGCGAGGGACGGATCAGGCGCGCCGCAGGTATGTCATCGAAACCGGCGACCGCGACGTCAGCCGGCGCCCGAAGGCCGCTTTCGGCCAGCGCCAGCAGGCAGCCGATGGCCATCATGTCGTTGGCCGCGAAGACGGCGCCTGGCCGGTTCTCCATCGCCGCTAAACGAATGCCGGCGCGGTGGCCGGACTCTTCACTGAAATCACCCTCCAGAACCAAGGTCTCGACCCCGCCCAGCGCGTCCCGATAGCCGCGCCGCCGTTCCCGCGACTCGAAATTCTCGGCAGGTCCCGCGATATGGGCCACGCTGCGACCCAGCCGCGCGAGATGTTTCACCGCCGCCACGGCGCCGGCATGATTGTCGACGGTGAAGGCGGCGTGAGACGCGCGTCCAATCAGCGTGTTGATCAGCACGGTCGGCAGATCGTCGGCCAGGCTCTCGGCCAGCACCTGCTCGTCGACGTGCGGCGACATCAGCAGCAATCCATCCACTCGACCGGCCATCGAGCGCATGGCTGCCGCCGCCTGAGAAGCGTCCCCGTGAGACGTGGCGACCAGCAGCTGCAGACCGTTCTTGCGCGCCGCCAGATCGGCGCCGCGGATCACCTCTGAGAAGAATTCACCGTGCAAATCGGGCAGGATGACGCCGATGGTGTCGGTGCGGCGCGTGCTCAACGCCCTGGCCGCTGCGTGCGGCACGTAGCGAAGCTTTTGGGCAGCGGCCAGTACCTGGTTGCGTGTCCGGCTGGTGACCGTGGTCAGGCCGTTCAGCGAGCGCGAGGCGGAAGCCACCGAGACCCCGGCCTCTCTGGCGACGTCGCGGATGGTCGCCGACCCGGCGCCGGACGTTGCGGCCGCAGGGCGTTTCAAAGACGCGCCTCCCGAGCGTGGCGTGCGCCGGCCGCCGCCGGACGCGACAAAGTCGGCATTCCTGTTCCCCCCGGGGAAAGCCCGGCCTCCCCGCATTGTCGGAGCGTATGGCGACGTGGCCTCCTGATCCATCACGGCAGCCCTGAGGCCGAATGTAACCGGTTTCATTAGGCTGTAAAGCAAACCTTGACGCGCCTTGCCCTAACCCCGATCAACTGCGGCAAAGAAGGCACGCTTCATGGATCAACCCCTTACTTTTCCCGACGGCTTTCTGTGGGGGTCGGCGACCGCAGCCTACCAGGTCGAGGGCTCATCGATGGCCGATGGGGCCGGAATGAGCATCTGGGATCGCTTTGCGCGCACGCCGGGGCGGATCCGGGACGGCGACACCGGCGATGTGGCCTGCGACCAGTATCGGCTATACCGCCAGGACGTGGCCTTGATGCGTGAACTGGGCCTGAAGGCCTATCGTTTCAGCGTCTCCTGGAGCCGGGTTCTGCCCCAGGGAACGGGCGCCCCAAATCCGGCCGGCCTCGACTATTACGAACGTCTGGTCGACGCCCTGCTGGAGAACGGCATCCAGCCTTTGGTGACGCTCTACCACTGGGACCTGCCGGCCGCTCTCGATGATCGGGGCGGCTGGCTAAATCCCGACATCGCCAGCTGCTTCGCGGACTACGCATCGCTCCTCTATCGGCGCCTGGACGGCCGGGTGAAGTCCTGGGCGACAATCAACGAGCCTTGGGTGATCACCGACGGCGGCTATCTGCACGGGGCGCTCGCGCCCGGACACAGCAGCGCTTTCGAGGCTCCGATCGCCTCGCACAACGTGCTTCGCGCCCATGGCGCGGCGGTGAAGGCCTACCGCGCCGAAGGCAGGGGTCAGATCGGCCTAGTGGTCAATCTGGAGCCGAAATACCCTGCCTCTCAATCGCCTGCCGACCTCGCCGCAACCGCTCGGGCCGATGCCTACATGAACCGCCAGTATCTCGATCCCGTGTTCTTGCGGCGGTATCCGGACGAGATGGCGGAGATCTTCGGCGAAGCGTGGCCAAAGTGGCCCGCCGAAGACTTTGAGCTGATCGCACAGCCCATCGATTGGTTGGGGGTCAACTACTACACACGCAACGTCACCCGCTACGATGAGAACCAATGGCCTCTTAAGGCGGGCCCCGTCCGCCAAAAGCGCGCCACCTACACCGAAACCGGCTGGGAGGTCATCGCCCAAAGCCTCACCGACACCCTGGTGTGGGTAAAGGATCGCTATGGCGCCATCCCGCTTTACGTCACCGAGAACGGAGCGGCATTCTTCGACCCGCCGACGGCGAGCGACGGCCGCGTTCACGATCCCCTGCGCACCGACTATCTGCGCGGCCATCTTCGGGCCGCGCGGGCCGCGATCGCAGAGGGCGTCGATCTGCGGGGATATATGGTCTGGTCGCTGCTCGACAATCTGGAGTGGTCTCTGGGGTTCTCGAAGCGATTCGGCATCGTCCACGTCGATTTCGAGACGCAGGAGCGTACGCCCAAGGACAGCGCCCGATTCTATTCGCAGGTCGTCGCCACCAACGGGGCGTGCCTGGGGCCGCCGTGACCCGCGCGGTCAGACAGCGGGTTTATCCGGCGCGGCGAGGATGCGCCTGAAGGCGCGGCCGTCGGCGTCAAATAGGTGGCAGCCCCCACTGGCCACGGTCAGCGACAGGTTCTGGCCGGGGGTGATGTTCGCTTCGCCTGGCGCCTGAATGGTCAGGTCATCGGTCCCGGCCATGGCCGCGTAGGCGAACGTCGCGCTCCCCAGCGATTCGACGAATTTCACCGCGACCCGGATAGAATTTTCGCCCTCACCGATCGCGAAGTTTTCCGCGCGCACGCCCACCGTCACCACGTCCCCGGTTTTCGCCCCGCCGGCGTCGACATCCACCCGCAGCTCATCGCCCGTGGCGAGCCGAACCTGGGCGTGGTCGGCGGCGATCTTCGCTACGACGCCGGCGATGAAGTTCATCTTCGGCGAGCCGATGAACCCGGCCACAAACAGGTTGCAGGGATGCTGGTAGAGATCCATCGGCGCGCCGACCTGTTCAATGCGGCCGCCGGCGAGAACCACGATCCGGTCGGCCAGGGTCATCGCCTCGACCTGATCGTGGGTGACATAGATCATCGTCGTCTTCAGATCCTGGTGAAGCTTGGCGAATTCGTAGCGCATCCGCACGCGGAGGGCGGCGTCCAGGTTCGACAGCGGTTCATCGAACAGAAACACCCTGGGCTGGCGGACGATCGCCCGACCGATGGCTACCCGCTGTCTCTGCCCCCCGGAAAGCGCGGCGGGTTTTCGGGTCAGCAGATCCTCGATAGCCAGGATGGCGGCCGCATCGCCTACCGCCTGCTTGATCTCGCCGCGTTTTTTGCGCGCCAGGCGAAGGCAGAAGGCCATGTTCTCGTAGACCGTCATGTGCGGGTAGAGGGCGTAGGACTGGAAGACCATGGCCACGCCGCGTTCGGCGGGGGACGCTCCGCTCATGATCGCGCCGTCGATCATCAACGTCCCTTCAGACAGCGGCTCCAGCCCGGCGATAATCCGCAGCAGAGTCGACTTTCCGCAGCCCGATGGGCCGACAAAGACGATGAATTCACCGTCCTTGATCGCAAGATCGATGTCCTTGAGCACCGCGGCCGCGCCAAACGACTTGCCAACGCCGCGCAGCTGCAGATCGGCCATGTGAAGCATCCGTTGTGACAGCTAGCAGGCTGTTTCGAATATGAGTTGAGTGGTCAGGCCCTGGGTGATTTTCTGGATTGATGATGTTACGCAGCCTGCCGGTGCGCAACATAGGCGCGTTGGCAGAAGATACGAGACCGATCTGACGGATGAGGAGGGGGCGTCAATTGGGTCGTGTCCCTCGACGGGGTGTGGCTCGCAGCGGTGGTGAAGCTTTGTGCATCTCCGCTCAATCGTCGCGCGCGCTCACCATTGGCGGGCAGATCCGGTTTGGTTGGCGGCGGCCCCAGGTGCGACTGGGTCAAGCGGTGGCAACGTCAGCGACGGCCCTAGCCGTTCGGTCTCAGTAGAAGCCCGGAACCAGCCGCGCCGTGCGCTTCATATAGGCTCGATATTCCGGATAGGTCGCCGAGAGGACTTGCTCCTCGTAGTGCATGCGAGGGACCTGGGCCACGATCGCCGCCAGCCCCACCAGCAGTGACCAGGGCATTTCAAACTGCAGCATGAGACCTAGCACCGTGATCAGCTCAACCAGGTAGAGGGGGTGGCGGATGAATCGATAGGGGCCGTTGCAGACCAAGCCTCGAGCCTGGGCAAATACGCTGAAGCACCTGCCAAGGACTGCAGCAACGTAGATCGAGGCGACGGTTCCTCCCAAGGTCAACCCCAACGACAGAAGACTCATCGGCAAACTCAGCCGGACCGGCGGCAGCAAAATCAACAACCCGGCTAGCCAGAACCCCACGAGCGCGGCGAGCTTTGGCAAGACGCCGCTGGCGGATCCAACCGGTGATGGCCTTAGGACCAAAAGCAGCATCAGCAGGCTGAGATACAGCCCGTTGGCTAGCGGCAAGAGCATTTGAACGTAGAGAATCGGCTGGGTTGATGTTTCGAGCGCAACGGCTTGCGATTTGAGGCGCATGGCCAGCCCGACAATCGAGACTGCGTAAAGAACCAGTTGAGGCGCGGCGCCTGCAAGATCGATGAGCTTCGCCCGCGACCATCGGGCTTTGTCCGCTATGCGGTTTGGGGCCCCTCGATGCGCCAATGATTGGCGATTCTTCAATCGATCCGCGTCGGCAGAGGCCTCAGTCGCCATTTTTCCCACCAGCGGTCGGACATCTATTCAACTACCGGATTGGCCAGCGGTTCGCCGGCGAAAAAGCGCCGCAGATTTTCCCGGGTCAGAGCGATCATCTTGGGAACGGCGGCGGAGGTGGCGCCGGCGGTGTGCGGCGTCAGCACGGTATTGGGAACTTCGCTCCAGCGCTTGGACGGAGTCGGCTCCGTCTCGAACACGTCAAGGGCCGCCATGCCCAGGCGCCCATCGCCAAGCGCGGCGATCAAGGCGTCCTCGTCGACGACTTGTCCGCGCGCAACGTTGACCAGCAGGCCCCTTGGCCCCAGCGCGTCGATGACTTCGCGGGAAATCAGCCCGCGCGTTTCCTCGCTCGCGCGGCAGGCGACGACGAGGATGTCGCTTTCGGCGGCCAGCACCTTGAGGCTATGCGCCCGCGGCCACGGCGCCTGCGGCTTGGCGCGGGGGCCCCACCAGCCAACCTGCAGACCGAAAGCTTCGCTGCGCCGGGCCACCGCCTCGCCGATCGCGCCCAGGCCGACCACACCCAGTCTGCGGCCGCCCAGCGAGGGCGTCAGCATTTTTTCGCTTCTCTTCCAGCCGCCGCCGCGCACCGTCCGGTCGCCGTCGGCTATCCGTCGCCACGCCGCCAGCATCAGGCCAAGGGCGTGGTCGGCGACATCGTCGTGATTGACCCCCGGCGAGTGGCTGACCTTGAGGCCGCGGGCTCTGGCCCATTCGACGTCGAGGCCGTCGTAGCCGGCCGTGAACACCGCGATCAGGCCAAGCTTGGGCAAACTCTCGGCCAGAGCCTTGTCGACCGGAAACTCACCAGCGACGACCAGCGCCTCGATGACGCCGACGGCCTCGACGGGCGGCCCTTCCCAGAACCGCCAGACAGTGAAGTCCGGTTCGAAAAACGGCGTCAGCATGCCCAGATGCGGCTGGACAATCAGCAGGGCGGGCTTCGAGCCGGGCATGGGTTGCGTTCGTGGCGGCAAGGAGCGGCGTCATAGACCCGCACCCGGTCCGTTTCCAGCGGCTCGGGAGCCCCGCCGGCTGACTGCGTCTACTTTTTCGCCACCCGGACGGAAACAACCTGCGCCTGGGCCGTTCTGATGACATCGCGGCGTCGCCGCCTAAGCATCGGAAAGACACCAAAGATGAATGCCAAATTTCTAGTCGCCGGTATCGCGACTATCGCCCTGGCCGCCACGGGCGCCCAGGCTGCGACCCATCACAA
>JAYTRF010000160.1:0-1551 GCA_043746375.1 Caulobacteraceae bacterium
GAGCGCGAGGGCAGCCAGATCGGCGTGACGTTGGCGGGCATTTTCAGTTCGGGTGTGGTGTGCCAGCCGGCGCGGTCGAAGATGAGGACGGCGTGGGCGCCGGGGGCGACGCGCAGCGCGATCTCGTCGAGATGCAGCTGCATCATTTCGGTGTCGGCGTAGGGAAGCGCGAGCGCCGCGCCCTTGCCATGGGCCGGGCAGATCGCGCCGAACAGATAGGCGTTTTCGTAGCGCTGGTCGGCCGGTTGGCTAGGCCGCGTCCCGCGCCGCGCCCATTGGCGCACGAGGCCGTTCTTCTGGCCGATGCGCGCTTCGTCCTGGAACCAGATTTCGATGGGTGTCTCCGGCGGCAGTTCCGGAAGATGGAGCGTCAGGATCTTTGGGAAGTTTTTTTATATTCCTCCATCACCCGTGCGTCTTGGCCCGGATGCCGGGGCCGCGCGCTGATGTGGGAGAAGCCGAGCGCCTTGAGCAGCTTGCCGACGCTGCGCTCGTGATAGGCGACGCCGAAGCGCGCCGCGATCACCGCCTTCAAGTCGATCCGCCGCCAGCGAACGACCCCGTCCGTCTTCGGGTCGGGACCCGTCTCCACGATCCCAGAGAGTTCCGCCAATTGCTCCGGCGTCAGGCGCGGCTTCGGGCCTTCGTAATGATGGTCGAGCAAGCCGTCCGGTCCGCGCGCGTTGAACCGATGGACCCAATCGCGCAGCGTCTGGCGATCCATCCCGCCCATCCGCGCCGCCTCCGAGCGGTCCTTGCCTTCGCGAACCGCCGCCAGCGACAATAGCCGACGGCTCTGGTTCGCGTCCCTCGACCGCTTCGCCAAAAGCCGAAGATCGGCCGCCGAAAAGACATCACGAAGTTGAACCGCCGAGCCCATGGGACACCTCCACGGCCCCTTGAATCAGCGATCAACCGATTTGGGAACCCCCATGAGAGTCAGGCGTCACGACCTTTGGTATCAGTCCCTATGGATCTTGGCGACCCGACGCCACACGGCAGGCCGTGGAGCAGTTTTCCTGCCGTTTGAGTCTGCCTATTTACCGGTGTCGGTATCGCCTTGAAGCGCATCGATACGCCAAGCGTCGCCAGCAGGCGGGCGATGGCGTCCGCCTCGGCCCGTCCAGCCAGACGCGCACCTCGACGCCCCGCTCCGCCGCCCGCGTCAGCGCGTCGATCATGGCGACGTCGGTCAGCACGTAGGCTGGGATGTCGCGCCAGGCCGTTTATCGGATCAAGAACGAGCCGGGTTGGACAGATTCCGTGATTTCGAAGTGGGCAGCCTAAATCGCCGCAGCCCGCTTGGCTCCCTGCGGCCTTTAGCGGGCCAGGGAAGGCCGCACAGCCCCTTTCGCGCAATTGGCCGCTTCCGAACAGTGGCCAACGGCGTTCCCCGCCCGCCCCCTCCCAAAGCGAATAAAATCTCGGATCATACCAGGACTCCTTGATCAGAACGCGTGCGCCCAATCGCGCAGTCCGAGGGACATGATCCGCCACGGCTGGTCGACGAGCTTGTTCCAGGCCTCGCAGCAATGGTTGAGGATGGCGTCG
>JAYTRF010000161.1:0-8251 GCA_043746375.1 Caulobacteraceae bacterium
GGCGACTACATCAACGAAACCGGCTTCGACGCGGTGTGGATAACGCCTCAGCACTGGAGGATGAACCACGCCTACTGCGCGGTAACCCGCACACCGAACGTGGTCATCACACCCCACATCTGGCACCCCATGTGCCTGACTGCGTCGGCCGCCCGTCTTGGGGTGAATCCATTCTGGCGGCCGCCGTCCTCGCCCGCCTGGCGGATCGGCATTTTCGATCCCAACGTCAATGCGCTGAAGACCTTCCATTTTCCGCTGCTGGTCTGCGAGAACGCCTACCGCGGCGGCCCAGAAATGATCGACCGCGTGCTGATGTTCAGCGCCAACCACCTGATGGGCAACACCCATTTCGAGCAATTCTGCGCCGCGACCGATCTGGGGCGGGCCAATAAGGTGTTCGCCGAGGAGCGTTTTCTGGTCGCCCAGATGCTCGGCTCCCACATCGACGCTGTGGTCACCCATCAATGGGAAAACGCGCTGAACTATCTATACTGGGACGTCCTCTATCTGGGCTGGCCGCTGATCCACAATTCGCCGGACTTCGCCGACGTCGGCTATTATTATCCGGCCTTCGATCCGATCGCAGGCGGCGCCGTGCTGCGTGCAGCTCTGGTCTCGCACGAGCGAGAATGGATGCGCCGCCGCCCCGCGGTGTTGGAAACCCTATGGCGCTTCAACATCGACAACCCCGCGGTGCAGGCGCAGCACGCCCGTCTGCTTGAACAGTTGATGGGCTAGACGATGATCCAACCGATGCGAAGATGGGCGGCAATGCTGCTTGTGGGCCTTGGCGTCGCCGGGGCATTGAGCGCGGCGTCAATCGGAGAGCTGGCGCGGGCGGCCCCGAGGAGGGCCGTCTCCGCCACGGCCCCGCCGCTGATAGCCCAGAGCGCCGTCGCCCTCAGCATGAATGCCGACGGGCCGGCCCAGGAAGCCGCCCGGGCGATGAATCAGATGCACCTGACGGTGTGCCGCGCGCAGGCGCAAAAGGCTCTGGACTTCATCTTCGAAGGCCAGCCGGCCAAGTTCATCGCCCAGCCGCTGGGGCCTGACTCCGATCGTTGGCCAACGGTGTTCGTCATCGAGGGAGCGGACCCTGCCGGCGGCCACAACCGGCTCTCGACCCTGATGATCTCGCCCGACTGCGCCGGCATGTACGAGCAGGTGATCTACTGGAACGCGCCGTGCAGCACGATCAAGGCGACCGTGTTTGGGTCCTACACGGGTGAACACCGAATGCTGCGCGACGTCGCGGTCAGCGAGTCGGGCCCCGCCCTTCAGGTCTATCTGACCAGCGCCGGCGCCGGCTGTCTGTCGGTGAAAAAGGAACTGTTCCGGTGATCCCGTCCGCTTATAGAATTTCCATTGATGGCTGAGACGGCGCCCGCGCGGGGCTACACGATCGGGATCACCATTTTCGTCAAGGCCGATGGGTCGCTCGGCCTGTTTGAGAACGGGCTGCGCCAGAATGTGCTGTTTCTTTATCAGCTGTTCGCCGCGTCGCCCAATTGCAGGCAAGTCTGGTTGCTCAATCATGGCGACGGGGACAATCCGCAGGTCCCAGATGGCCTTGGCATTCTGCCGGGCGCCATCGTGCGCACGGCGCAGGTCATCGACGAGCTCGACTACGTGATCGGCATCGGCGCGGCGATGGATCGCGAGACGGTCACGGCCCTACGCGATCGCGGCTGCAAGGTGATCTGCTACAAGGGCGGCAACGGGGCGGTAATTTCTATGGAAGCCATCGTCGCACGGCCGCCGAGGGCCGACGCCGAACAGTATTTCGACCACGACTACTACGATGCGATCTGGATGACCCCGCAGCACATCCACACTTACCGCGGGTGGTGCGAAACGCTCTACCGTTGCCCGGTCTACGAAGTCCCGCAGATCTGGTCGCCGCTTATGCTCGACTTCGTCGGGGCCGAAGTGCGGAGCGGTTTCGCCTATGACCCCGCCGACAAGCCATGGCGGGTGGCGGTGATGGACCCCAACATCACCATCATGAAGACCAGCCATATGCCAATGTTGGTGTGCGAGACGGCCTATCGGCGAAGGCCGGATGCCTTCCGCGCCATCTACATCACCAATGCCCTGCAGTTTCGCGAAAAGCCGCACTTCCGATCGTTTGCGGTCTCGCTCGAGGCCAGCCGCGCGGGCGTTATGACCGTGGAGGAGCGTTATGTCAGCACGCAGTTCCTCGCCGACCACGCCGACGCAGTCGTCACGCACCACTGGGAGAATGGGCTCAATTACCTTTATTATGAAGTGCTCTTCGGGAATTATCCGCTGATCCATAACTCCGAGTTCCTCAAAGACTACGGCTATTACTACGGAGACTTTGACGCCGAGTCGGGCGCGGATGCCTTGCTGCGCGCATACGATGATCATGACGCCGGCCTTGCCGACTACCGGGCGCGCAACGCGCGGCTCTTCGAGCGGCTAAGTCCCTACACGCCGGCGACGATCGCCGTTCATGAGACGCTCCTCGCCCGCCTCGCTGAGCCGGCGTGAAAAAGCCGGCGCCTCTGCTATAGAGACGCGATTGGACCGGGATGGGAAACGCGAGCGTCTTGGCAGGCACGGGCGCAACCACCGCCGGGAGGGGCGCCAAATCGGAGCTGGCGGCGGCGCTAGACTCCTGCCGCGGGGCGTTGATAGGGGTTGGCGCGCTCAGCGGCCTTTTGAACATTCTGATGCTCAGCGGCTCCTTCTTCATGCTGCTGGTCTACGATCGCGTCCTGCCTAGCCAGTCAGTTCCCACTCTGGTCAGCCTGATGGGCCTGATCGCGGTGATCTACCTCTTTCAGGGGATGCTCGACCTGATCCGCTCGCGCATCCTGGTGCGCATCGGCGCGGCGCTCGATGTCGCGCTGAGCGGACGGGTTTATGACGCCCTCGTGCGGATGAGCCTGCGCGCCCGCGTCGTCGGCGACGGGCTGCAGCCGTTGCGCGATCTCGACCAGGTGCGCGCGTTCATGAGCGGCGTCGGGCCCACGGCGTTCTTCGACCTGCCGTGGATGGTCATCTACATCGGGGTCTGCTCCGCCTTTCATTGGCTGATCGGCGCTGCGGCCCTGGCCGGAGCTGTGATCCTGATCGGTCTTACCTATCTGACCGAGCGGCTGACGCGCGAGCCGGTGCAGGAGGCGACCGCCCATGGCGCGCGGCGCAACGTGCTGGCCGATGGCGCCCGGCGCAACGCCGAGGTGCTGCAGGCGCTGGGCATGCGCGGGCGGATCGAGAGCAGCTGGCGGGCAGCGAATGACGCCTTCCTGCGCTCTCAGCAGCGGGCGTCCGATGTCGCCGGCGGCCTTGGCGTCGCCACCAAGGCGTTTCGAATGCTGCTGCAGTCGTTCGTGCTGGCGGTCGGCGCCTGGCTGGTCATCGAGCAGAAGGCCACCGGTGGCGTTATCATCGCCGCCTCGATCCTTACTGCCCGCGCCCTCGCCCCTGTCGAACTGACCATAGGCTCGTGGAAGGGCTTCGTTGCCGCGCGGCAAAGCTGAGCCAGGCTGGAGGCCTTGCTGGCGGCCCTGCCGCGCGAGGCGGTGCGAACACCGCTACCGGCGCCTACCCAAAGCCTGGCGGTCGAGGCCCTGAGCGTCGGCCCCCCGGGCGTGGCCAAGGTCATCGTCTCGGACATCGCCTTTAGACTGGCGGCCGGCGATGCGCTTGGCGTGATCGGCCCCAGCGCCGGTGGCAAGTCGACTTTGGGTCGGGCGCTGGTCGGCGTCTGGCGGCCCCTGCGCGGCGCCGTGCGCCTGGATGGCGCCGTCCTCGACCAGTGGGATGCGGAGGCGATCGGCGCCCGGATCGGCTATGTGCCCCAGGACGCTGAACTGATCGATGGCGCCGTGGCGCAGAACATCAGCCGGTTCGACCCCGCGGCCGACGCGGCAGCGATAATCGCGGCGGCCACACTGGCCGGCGTGCACGAGCTGATCCTGCGCCTGCCGGGCGGCTATGAGACGCAGGTCGGCCAGAACGGGGCCGAACTCTCGGCCGGGCAGCGCCAGAGGATCGCTCTGGCGCGCGCCCTCTACGGGGACCCATTCCTGGTCGTCCTCGACGAGCCCAACTCCAACCTCGACGCCGAGGGCGAACAGGCGCTCACCGCAGCCATCAGCGGCCTGCGCGCACGCGGCGCCATCGTGGTGGTCATCGCCCATCGGCCAAGCGCGCTTGCCGCTGTCAATATGGTGCTGTTCCTGGCCGACGGCCGCATGCAAGCGTTTGGCCCCCGCGACGAAGTCCTCGCCAAGGTGACGCGCAGCATCCCTACTCCCATTGCGGGAGAAGACGTTGGCGTAGACGTCCGATGAGCGGCCCGGGGACGATGGCCGGGTTTCTGCGACGGATTTACGCAAGGGCTGCGGGCCTCTTCATGCGGTCCTTCGGAGCGCCGTCTCCGGCAGGGGGAGAAGGGCTTGCGTTGGCCTACGACCCTGCCGCCGCCATAGCGCGGGACCTGCGGCGGGCGTGGATGCTGGTGGGGGCGCTCGTCCTGGCAGGGCTGCTGATGGCTTCGGTGATCCGGGTGGCGGGAGCGGTGATCGCGCCGGGCGATCTCGTGGTCGCCTCCGATATCAAGCGAATCCAGCATCCGACCGGCGGCGTCGTCGCCCAGATCAACGTCCATGACGGCAGCCGAGTGCGCGCCGGAGACGTGTTGATCAGCCTCGACCCCACGGAAATGGGCGCCAACGTGACCATCGTCAGCGACGCTGTCGACGAGCTTCTCGCCAAGGAGGCGCGTCTCGAGGCCGAACGGGACGGGCGGCGTTCGATCGCCTTTCCGCCGGACCTGAAGGCCCGCGCCAGCCAGCCAGGAGCGGCGGCAGTGATCAAGGCGGAAGTCAACCTCTTCAACCTGCGCGCCGGAACCAGATCCGGCGAAAAGGCGCAGCTGCGCGAACGGGCCGGTGAGTTGGGCCAGCAGATTAAGGGCTTCGAAGAGGAAATGGCCGCCAAGCAGGCGGAGGTGAAGCTCATCGAAAACGAGCTGGTCGGAGTCCGCTCACTCTACGATCAGCATCTGGTGCCGCTATCTCGCCTTGACGCGCTTGAGCGCTCGGCCGTGCAGTTGCGCGGCGACATCGGCCAGTTGACCGCCGCCGTTGCCGAGGCGCGCGAGAAGATCAGCGAAGTCGCCCTGCAGGCGATCCAGGTCGACGAGCTCTCCCGCACCGATGCCGGCGGCCAGCTCAGCGAGACCGAGAACCAGCTGGCCGAACTGCAGCAGAAGAAGGTTGCCGCGCAGCAGGATTTCAAGCGCATCCAGGTCCGCAGTCCGCAGGACGGCATCGTCGACAAGCTGAGCGCTCACACCGTCGGCGGAGTCATCACCCCAGGTGAAACGATCATGGTGATCGTGCCCGACCACGATCGCCTGCGCGTCGAAGCGAGAATCCGCCCGATCGACATCGCCAAGGTCCATTTGGGCCAGCAGGCGATGCTGCGCCTTGCGGCCTTCGATCTGCGCACGACCCCTGAACTGGCCGGGACGATCAGCCGGATATCACCCGATCTGACCAGCGATCCGCGCACGGGCGCATCCTATTATGTGGTTGAGGCCGACATTCCCGACGCTCAGATCCGCCGCCTCAATGGCCGCCGGCTGACCGCCGGTATGCCGGTCGAGGTTTTCGTCAAAACGCGCCAGCGGACGATCTTGTCCTACTTGGTCGGGCCGCTGAGCGACCAGCTGAAGCGCGCCTTTCGAGATTAGGGATCCTTGCGCGGGGTAATGCGCGGACCCCGCTTGCCCTGAATGTCTGCTGAACGGGCCATACCCGGCCTGTTCACAGAGGAAATCATAGCGTGCGGTCGTTGCCAGCCGAATTGACGGCATAAAGCATCAGAGGACACAGACGATGAACACCCGTAATATCCTGATCGGCGCGATGAGCTTGGCGCTGGCCGCCGGCGCCGCCGCGACCGCATCGGCCCACTCGACGTGGGATCACAACCACGCCCGCCGCAACGAGGTCAATCAGCGCCTCGAAAACCAGAACCACCGCATCGCGACCCAACGCCGCGAAGGCGAACTGACCGGACGCCAGGCTCACCGCCTGCACATGGCCGATCGGCGGCTGCGCATGCATGAGCGCCGTTTCGCCGCTCGCCATGGTGGCCACGTCACCCGCGCCGAGCAGGCCAGGCTGAACCGCCGCGAGAACAAGATCAGCCGCCACATCGGCCGCTAGGGTCCTCTCCGCCGCCCCCTCTGCTTTTGAAAAAGGGCAGGGGGGGGTGCGCGCTGAGCGCCAACGATTGCCTTGGCGCTCCCCAGCCGGCAAGGTCTCGGGGCTCGGAACCGGGGGTCTCAGGATGCGGCAGTTCGCGATCGACGCCTCCGGTGGGGGGCGCCGTTGACCGCCGCCCCCGCCCCGTCGATGCCCGCCAGGCACGTGGCCGCCGTGGTGATAGGCAACGCGCTGCAGTTCTACGACTTCCTGACCTATGCCTTCTTCGCCGTGCAGATCGGCCGTACCTTCTTTCCCTCGCACAACGCCGCCTCGAGCCTGCTCGCCTCCCTGGCTACCTTCGGCGCCGGGTTCGCCACCCGGCCGCTGGGTGGGATGGTCATTGGCCGGATGGGCGACCGGGTCGGTCGCAAGCCAGCCATGGTGCTGTCCTTCGCGCTGATGGGGGCGGCCATCGTGGGAATGGCCCTCACGCCGTCCTATCGCGCGATCGGTGTCGCCGCGCCGATCCTGGTCATCGGCTTTCGCCTCCTGCAGGGATTTGCCCTCGGCGGCGAGGTAGGGCCTAGCACCGCCTACCTGATAGAGGCGGCCCCGCCGCTGCGCCGCGGCCTCTATGTCTCCCTGCAGTACATGACCCAGGACGCGGCGGTGCTGGTCGCAGGTCTGGTCGGAGTCGCTCTGGCTAACCTGCTCACCGGTCCGGACCTCGACGCCTGGGGCTGGCGCGTTGCCTTCTTGATCGGCGTGGTGATCGTGCCCTTCGGTCTGCTGCTGCGTCGGGGCCTTCCCGAAACCATGGTCCCCGCCGCCGGCGCGGATGGGGGACCCAGGCAGCGCACCCCGTTTCGCCCCTATCTTCGTGTCGCGGCTCTTGGCTTGGTGATGCTGGGCTCGGGCACCATCGTGGGCTACCTGCAGAGCTACATGACCACCTACGCCAGCGTGACGCTGCACATGCGCGCCAACCTGGCCTTCGCTGCGACGGTCGTGGTTGGGCTCTGTGGCGTGATCTTCGATCCCGTCGGCGGTTGGCTGTCTGACCGGTTCGGCCGCAAGCCGATCATGCTCTGGCCCTGGGTCCTGCTGCTCGTGCTGGTGTTTCCGTCGTTCTGGGCCATTTCCCACTATCGGACGGGCCTCGCCCTTCTGGCCGGCTGTGCGATGCTGACCATCCCTGGGAATATTTCGAGTTCTTCGGTGCTGGTGGCAATCACCGAGAGCCTGCCGCCGGCGATCCGCTCGGGCGCTCTGGCCACCATCTATGCCCTGGCCATCTCAGCCTTCGGCGGCACGACACAGTTCATCGTCACCTGGCTGATCGCCGCCACCGGCGATCCCCTGGCCCCGGCCTGGTACATGGGCATCGCCGTAATTGCCGGCGTTGTCGCCATGGTGGCAATGCGCGAGACTGCGCCGGGGGCGGCGGAGCGTGCACTCGATCGGTGAAGCATGAACTCCGAACGCGCATCACCGCTCACGCTGTGGGGGCTTTGATGCGGAACGCTTCGCCCGGGCGCTGGTTTGGTCATGGACGCCAGCCTTGGGACCGCGCATGCCGAGAAAAAGTCGCAGCCGTCACATCGGCGCGTTGGTCTTCGACGCCGTCGCCATGGCGGCGCTCGCCGGGGCGCTCGGGTCATTGGCGGACCGCCGCGCGGCTTCGGGGGCGAGCGAGGCTCCGCCGCGCGGCTGGCGAGAGGTTCTGGCTTGCACCTGGCGCGACTTTGGCGACGACCACATCGCCCTGATCTCGGCCGGCGTGGCGTTCCACGTTCTTCTCGCGATATTCCCGGCGTTGTTGGCGTTCGTGGCGCTGTACGGGCTGGTCGCCGACGTCAATCAGATCCCGGACCAGCTGCGAGTCCTGGCCGCCCTGTTTCCCGGCGATGTCGTGAAGATGATCGGCGACGAGATGATTCGGCTCGCCCATACGAAATCTAGCGGCCTCTCGGTCGCGGTTGTCCTGGGCCTCGCCGTCTCGTTCCTGAGCGCCAACGGGGCGATGAGCTCCCTCGTCGTGGGCCTCAACGTGGCCTCTC
>JAYTRF010000162.1:0-2952 GCA_043746375.1 Caulobacteraceae bacterium
CGAACGGGGGATGGCGCAAGGCCAAGGGTCCGGTCCAGCCTGACCAGGGGAACCGTGCGTCCGCGCAGGACGAAAGCTTCCGCGGCGCCGACGGCGGAAATCTGGTCACGCGGTATTTGCAAGGTTTCAACGACAGCTTCGAACGGCACGCCGAAGGCCTGGCCGGCCGCCTCGACGATCATCACCCGCGTCATCATCACCGTGAACGGCAACACGAAACGGATGCTGGTCCCCTCGCCTTTGCGGCTGCGTATCGACACCCGCCCACCGAGGCGCTCGATCGAGGCGCGCACGGCGTCCATGCCGACACCGCGCCCGGAAAGGTGGGTCACCGTGGTCGCGGTCGAGAAGCCGGGGGCGAAGATCAGCTGCAGCAAGTCGTCGTCAGCGACCTTGGCCAGGGCGTCGGGGCTCATCAGACCGCGCTCGGCGGCGACGCGGCGGATGACCACAGGGTCGATGCCCCCGCCATCGTCGCTGACCTCGACGATCACCCGCTCGCCCTCGCGATAACCTTGCAGCCGGATCACCGCCGTTTCAGGCTTACCGCCGGACAAACGCGCCGCGCGACCCTCGACGCCATGATCGAGGGCGTTGCGGATAACATGCAGCAGAGGCTCGAACAGCGATTCGACCACGGCTTTGTCGGCTTCGGTGCTTTCGCCCTCGATGACCAGCCGCGCCGACTTACCGAGGCTGACGGTCATCTCGCGTACCAGGCGCGAGAAGCGCTGGAACACGTGGCGCAGGGGCAGGACGCGGATCGCCACGACCGACCGCTGCAGTTCGACGGTCAGGCGCTCCAGCAGAGCGTGCTGATCCTTCAGGGTCTGGGCCAAGCTATGATCAAGGTCGCCTTGACGCGCGATGCCGGCGGCGTGGCCGAGGGCGTTCTTCACCACCGTCAGTTCGCCGGTCAGCTTGATGATGGCGTCGATCCGCTCGACGTCGACACGCAGCGCCTGTGCCGCGATACCGTGGGCGCCGGGGGCGGCGCCCTCACCGCCGGCGCCCTCACCGTCGTCTTGCTCACCGCTGTCGGTCGGCGAAGCCGGGTCGAGAATGGCGGCGATGGCGGCGACCAAGGCGGCGGAATTTGCGGAAGCCAGACTGTCCTCGAGCGCCGACATCACCGGATGAGTGTTCAGGCCGGCCTGCGCCAGTATCTGGCGCACCACGCGTCCCGCCGAACCCAGACGTCCTGCCAACCCTTCGCCGGCCGACCCTTCGCCGGCCGACCCTAAAACCATCGCGATCTGCGCCTTGAGGACGGCCACGGAGAGCTCGGGCAGCCGCCCGCCGCCCGTGGACCTGGACAGGGCGTGGATCTGCACCTGATCGGAAACGGTCAGCAGATGTGCGGCCACCGCTTCGGCAGGCGCACCCAGCAAGCCGTCGATGACGATGTTGCAGGCGAAGGGATCTAGGTCTTCGGCCTGCGGCCAGGGCTGAGCTGGGGATACATCGAGAGCCAGCAGCTCGGGCGTAAGGGCCATCAAGGTCAGAGGGTCTTCGCCGCGAAAGAAACAGGCGGCGTTGGGCGTGTAGCGAATGGCGGTGAGCGCCATGACCTTGGGATGGCGCGCCTGGAGCTCAGCTATCCATGCCGGCGGACCCGCCTCGCTTGCCGGCGCCAGAAACGGCTCTGACACGTCGGTGGCGAACCGCGCCGCCATGCGGTCGGCCGCCGCGTCGGCGTCCGCCGGGGGCTCGCCGGTATCTTCCATGACGTCGAGCCACTGCACCACCTGGTCGATACAGTGCAGGCACAGGCTGATCAGGTCGATGGTCACGGGCTGATCGCCGGCCCGGACAGATGAGAGCACATCCTCGGCGGTGTGCAGCAGCCGCGCCATGGCGGGGAATTCGATGATGCCCGCCGCGCCCTTCAAGGTGTGGAAGGCGCGAAAGGCGCTGTCGAGACGCGCGTTGTCGTCCGGCTGCTGCTCGAGGGCCAGCAGATCGGCGGTGGCCTGTTCGACCAGCTCGCGGCACTCGATCAGGAACTGTTCGAGGAACTCGTTCATGCCGGCGGTCCGCACAGCAGGGCGACGTGCTCGACGAGGACATCCTGGGCGATCGGCTTGACCAGGTAGAAGTTGGCGCCCGCCACCCGCGCCGCCTCGAAATCCTGCTCCCGCGCCTCTGTGCTGGTGATCAGGGCCGGGATGGTCGAGGCGGGACCGTCCTGTCGGCGCAGCACCTTCAGGAAGGTGAAACCGTCCATCTTCGGCATGTTGATATCGACGATCAGAAGGTCGGCGGGCTGCATCAGCAGCTTCTCCAGGGCCTCCAGCCCGTTCAGAGCCTCGTCCACCGCGTAGCCCGCGCGCTCCAGCGCGTCGCGGTAGAAATAGCGCACTAGGCTGGCGTCATCGATCACCAGAATGCGCGTCCTGCCCCTGTCAGCCATGCGCGCGCTCCATCGGTCGTTGATAGACGATAGCGTCGTCAAAGCGGCAGACCTCGAACAGTGGCGAGATGCGGCTCATGGATTCGGTGTGCCCCAGGCAGATGAAACCACCGGGAAGCAGGCTTTCGTAGAGGTTTTCCGCCGCCAGCCGGCGCGAGGTGTCGTCGAAATAGATCAGCATGTTGCGGCAGAAGATGACGTCGAAGCGGCCATGCAGGACTGTTTCGCCGGCCTCCATCACATTGGCCGTGGAAAAACCTACGGAGTCACGCAGGTCCTGCAGAATGCGCCAGCGCGCGTCGCCCGCCGGCTCAAAGTAGCGGTCGATCTGCTGCGGCGTCAGGCGCATCAGGGCGCGGCGTCCGTAGAACCCCTCGCGGGCCGCCTCCAGCACGCGGGTGTCGATGTCCGACCCGATGATCTCGATGTCCCACGCGTCCACCTGGGCCCAGTTGTCGAGCAGCCACATGGCGATCGAATAGGGCTCTTCTCCCGTCGAACAGGGGATCGACCAGATGCGCACCGGCTGCGAGCGCGGC
>JAYTRF010000163.1:0-7040 GCA_043746375.1 Caulobacteraceae bacterium
TTACCCATCTGATCGCCACCATCGGCGAGAACATGGTCCTGCGCCGCTGGAAACGTTTCGCCGTGGCCCAAGGCGCGGTCGGCGCCTATGTGCACGGCGGCGTCGCCGGCGCGGCGGATCTGGGCCGGATCGGCGTGCTGGTGGCCGTCGAGGGCGCGGGCGATCAACAGGTTCTGCGCGAGCTCGGCCGCAACATCGCCTTGCACGTCGCGGCCACCGCGCCGCTGTCACTGTCGGTCGATGATCTCGATCCGGCGGCGGTCGAGCGGGAAAAGGCGATCTTCACCGAACAGGCGATCGCGTCGGGCAAACCGCCCGCCGTGGCCGAAAAAATGGTCGAAGGCCGCATTCGCAAGTTCTACGAAGAAGCGGTCCTGCTCAAACAGACCTATGTCCGCGACCCAGAGCTGACCATCGAACAACTGGTCGCGCAGACCGCCAAAACGGTCGGCTCGCCGGTGACGGTGACCGGCTTTGTTCGCCTGGCCCTCGGCGAAGGCGTGGAAAAAGCCGCCGGCGACTTCGCCGCTGAAGTGGCAAAGATGACCGGGGCCGGTTAGCGGAAAAAGTTGAGCCCCGCTGCGCGACGCACTTTGCCGCGCTTCCCCTGCGCGGGGCACCCAAGGCCCAGGGTTTAGCTTGACATAGGCGCCGCTTTGGGCGCGACTTGAGCCCAATACGCCCGAACGCGGGATTCCGGGCGACTCACGACGAGATGGGGCCGGGGAATGACGGGGCGCCGCTTACTGGTCTTCGCCGGAACCTTATGGCTGGCGTGTGCGTCGGCCTGTGGCGCTCTGGCCGGATCGCAGAGGGACGCGGTGTGCGGCGGCGGTTGCGGCGGCGGCTGCGGAGCGTGCCCGTCCGGCGGCGGGGGCGGCGGTGGCTATCGCGAGCCGCGCCCCTACCGTCCGCCGCCACCCACTCGCGCTGAAATCGCCGCGCAGCGTTCATACGTCCTGAATGAAAAGGGCTTGGCTCTCTACAACGCCAAGAACTATGCGGCGGCGGCGGACTATTTCAGACAGGCGTTGGCGCTTACGCCCAACGACCAGGTTGTCCACAGAAATTTCGCGGGTTCCCAGAACCATCTGGGGCTTGATGCCTTTAACAGCGGCGACTACCCCGGCGCCCTCAAGTACCTGCAACAGGCACTGACAAATCTTTCACCGAACGACCCGGCGGTTTCCGTGATCCGCGGGTCGATCGCGGCCGCGCAAGAGCGGGTCGACTCCGCCCAGGCCCTAGACCGGGGGGTTGCTAAATACGAGCAACAAGACAAAGCCGCCGCCGCGACCATGCAGCAGACTATCCAGGGTTTCGCGCAGTCCCAGACGGCGAGGCCGACCCCGTCGTTTAAGCGGCTTGGCGTTGGTAGCGACGCCGGCGGCGACATTGCCGGCGGGTCGGGCGGTTTGGCCTTCATGGCTCCGGGCGCCCCCGCGACCGATAGAGGCGCCTTCGGTGTCAAGGTGGCCAGGGCGAAGTTCGCGACCGTGAATGACAATGTGGTGCCGCCCGACGATTTCAAGGCGGGGGATCAGCTTTTGAGCGCGGCCGCCACCGCCTCAGATCCTCGGGGCGACCTTCGCGTGAACTATGACCGGGGCGGGGCCGCAAACCTTGGGTCCCTGCCGACAGCCGCGCGGTCGACCGGTCAAACGCCGGCGGTGGCGCAATTTACCGCCCATATTCCCGAAGCGGCCAGAACCGACCCGCAGATCCGGCAAAGCTTGGCTTATTACCAGAAATTGGACGTCGAGAAGGTCGATGCGCAAACGCAACTCGTCGCAATCCAGCAAAAGATCAAGGCCGGCGATGGAGATGGCCAATTGCTTAAGGCGCAAAGCGAGGCGCTGAGCGGAGCCGTTCAGCGCTACACCGCCGATCAGGCGACGACCCAGGCCCAGGTCCAGACCCAGCTGAAAAAGATCGGCGTCGCCTGGAACGAAAGCCCGCCGCCCGTCAAGGCGCCGCCAACGGCGACCCCATGACGGCACCGCACGCGCCGCGCCACGACGATCGCCGCCCTCGACGCCTGGCGATCCTGATTGCGGTGATGTCGTTTGGCCTGACCGCGCCGGTCCTGGCGCAGACCATTCCGGCCCTTACCGAACTCACCGTGAGCGCCGCGACGGCCAACCCCGGCCTCGTGGGCCGGCGCGCGAACCTGGTTCAGGAGCGAGCGACGCTTCACGGCGATATCGACGCCCTCAACGGCCGCTGCGCCGCCGTCGCGGTCGGCTCGCTCGCCGAATCCTCATGCAACGACGATCAGGCCAAGCTCACGGCGGCCCTCGCCTCCCATATCGCCGGCACTACCGCGTTCAACGCCGCCGCGCAGACCGCCCTTGCCGCAAGGGGGGCGCCGCCGCCGATCATGGACCCTGACGCGGCCCGGGTCGTGAACGGGATCGAGGCCCTGGCTCGCCGCTGGAGGTGGAGCGCTGCGAAACTGGCCCGCCTCGATCACAATTTGCGGGCTCTGGACATTGACGGCCCGATTGCCAGTCAGGACGATATCCGTCAGGCTTGGCGCGATATTCTCGCGCGCGGTCAGGACCCGGCGCTGGTTCGGGAAGCCTCCCAAGCCGGCGGCCTGGGGTTCGCCGGGGCCGGGCTCCAAACGACGCACCAAGACTGCACGATCTTCGCCATCGCCAACGCCACCGGGCGACCATACGGTTTCGTCGCCGCGCAGGCGACCAAGATCATCAGCGACGGCGATTGGCGTGATCGCGCCGCCCGCGACGCGCCACAGGCGGCCATCGAAGCTCACGGCCTGAATGGCGGGGAGGTGGTCCTGCTGGCTGAAATTTTGGGGCGAGGCGAGGTGACGCCCAGCGCCGAATTCGCCAGGACCCTACAAGACGGTCGAGCGGTGATGGTCAACGTGGTGACCAAGAACGGCGACTTCCGGTTCGGCCATGAAGTGGTGCTGACCAAGTCGTTCCAGCACGATGGCCAGACCTGGTACGTGATGAGGGATTCCTACCAGGAGGGGCAGGCGCGCCATTTCGTGAACGGGCGGGAGTTGAACACCATGCTCAAGGAAAACGGCGTCGCCTACCGGCCAAATCCCCGCACGACGCCTGGGCTTCTTCGCGAAGGGGGTGGTGAATGACCGGTGCGTCCGGACGTCACCGCCTTGGCCCGTTGGCCTGGCTGATTTTGGCGGCGTCGGCGGCGCCGGTCTTCGCGACCGCGCAAACCAGCGACCCAGCGGCGGCCGAGGCACCGTTGCCGCCCGCCGCCCAGTCCGCGCAGGACAAGGGTCTGACCGCCGCGAAGCAGCAGGGATGGCTGGTGGCCATTCGTTACTTCGATGTCGCTCGGTCGGCGGCGCTCGGCTCAGCCGCCCCGCTTTACAACCTGGGTCTGGCCGAGGCGCAACTGCCCGGACGCGAGTTGCGGGCAGTCGCCTGGTTCGACGCCTATCTCGCGCTTAGCCCCAACGCCGCCAACGCCGCCGCGGTGCGCCAGGAAATGTCCGAACTGAACATCCGCGGCGAGGGCGAGGTCGCCAAACTGATCGAGGTGCTCAAATCCTTTGCGTCGCAAATGCCACCGCCGGACTACTATGGCCCGCCAGGCATTGCGGCGCTTTTGACCAAAAGCGGCGATGTTGAAGCCGCGGAACAATTCACGCAAAGCTACGCTGACAAGGACATGCGGATCTATGGGGGGCGGGGGATCGTCGAGGGGTTGGTGCGCCTCAATCGTATTCCCGACGCCGTGCAGCGTCTCGATCAGCTCCCCGACGGGTACGGGCAGACGGGTTTTGACGCGATCTTAAACGCGCAACTCGCGGCCGGCGCCTACGCAGATGCAAAAGCCTTTGCCCAACGACGGCCCGCATATTATCAGCTAGACGAACACCTCTCCCTGGTCGAGGCCGCCTATAAGGTGGGGGCTCATGACGATGTCGCCCCGATTCTAAGCGAGGCGCGCGCCTTGATAGATAAGGAATCCCTCCCCGACATTCGAGAGAACGAACTCGCTCGTTTTGCGGCGGCTGAATATCATACGGGTCGGCGCGACGACGCCGAAACCTTGCTTGGCCAAGTCAAGAATTACGCCGAAAATTACTCCGGTAAGGATAAAAATGGCCACAAGATGTACGTTCTCGTTGGGCTGTCGGCATCCGAGAATCGGATGGATCGTCGGTCGGAGGCGCTGGGTCTGATGCGCGAAGCCCTCGCGGCGCGGGACGCCGCGAAATATGCCCACGAGGAGGAAATGGGCATTACCGGAAACGCGCTTTTTATCTGGAACGGCACGCTCTACGACCTGCGCGACTATGAGGGCGCACAGGCATTATTGACGCATCTCTATGGCGACGATCCGGAATTTCAGCGCAGACTTGTGGATGAGATCGCGGAGATGAAGGCCGCGGGGCTGGCCGAGGCCTGCCAAGCCGTTAAAGACGTCTCACTCAAAACCTTGACTGATGCCGGCTCAGCGCCGGCTCAGCGCGCCCAGGCGTGGGCGGCCTATATCAAGGGATGCCTTGGCGCGCCGCTCTTCACGACGGACTTTAGGTCCACGATGGCCGCGATCGCCGGCTTTAACCCGCAATACAAACCGAAGGCCCAGGCGATTTTCACCCACACTCTACAACCTGCGAACGACCTGGAGGGCGCCATCATTGATATCGCACAGCTGGAACACCGTTGATTGCGATCATGGCAAGGAAGCGGCGGGGTTGAGATTCAGGATTTTGCCGACATGCTCGTTGCGACGCCGCTACCGGGATCTCACTCGATGGCGCGGAGTTCGCCCGCCGCGGCATCGTGATCATCGACACGTGCGGTTGATTTGGCTGGCTTGCCTGAGCTTGGCGCTGCCGGCTATGGCGCTGGGTCAGACGGGCGGCGCCGTCGCCTCATCGGCGCCGTTGCCGCCCGCCGCCCAGTCCGCTCTCGACAAAGGACTGGCGGCGGTGAAGCAGCAGGACTGGCTGGTGGCCATCCGTTACTTCGGCCAGGCGCGTGACCGGGCGCCGGACGCGCCTGCGCCGCTGTACAATCTGGGTTTGGCCGAGGCGCAACTGCCCGGACGCGAGTTGCGGGCAGTCGCCTGGTTCGACGCCTATCTCGCGCTTGATCCCAGTGCCGCCAACGCCACCGCCGTCAGAAAAGAAGCATCCGACCTCGAGATCCGCGCGAAGGGCGAGGCCCTTAAGGTCATTGAGATACTCAAGGTTCTGGCCGCTCAAGCGCCGACGTCCGATTATTGGGCGAAAATCGCCGGCCTGGAGGCGAAGGCCGGCGACATGCAGGAAGCCGCCGACATCGTTCGCACTCGACCGGACGATGATTCCAGAAGTGTCGCCGGTTACCAGGTCGTTCTGGCTTTGACGCAACGCTCGAACATCAATGACGCACTAATTTACGCCGGGCGAATTACCAACTCGACCTATAAGGATTTCGCGTACGATGCGATATTTAACGCGCAGCTGAGGGCGGGACTGCTCACCGATGCAAAGGCGCTGATGTCCACCCACGGAGGTGTGTTCTTCCGGCAAAATGAATTGGGCTCGTTGGCTGAGGCCGAGTATCGCGCGGGCGCCGTCGGCGACGCGGCGGTCACGATCGCGGCGATACGAGCTTATATTGTTAAAGATACGGCCAACAATGCCGACAATGACATCAGAGACGTGGAATTATCCAGTCTCGCGGTGACTCTATACAATAGCGGTCAGCGGCCAGAGGCCGAAAGGCTCTTTAGACAAATTAAGGCCGATGCTGACGGTTTGACCGGCAAGGATAAAGACGGTCATCGTGTCTATATCCTAAAGGATTTGGCGATCGCTGAAAACGAAATCGGTCGTCGCGCCGAAGCTCTGGCGCTGATGAGAGAGGCGAACGCCGCGCGTATCGTGGCCGACAATGCCCACGAAGATCATCAGGGATTGTTCGGTTTTGACGAACAGATCTGGATGGTGACGCTCGACAACCTGCAAGATTACGATGGCGCGCAAGCCTTGCTGTCGCAGCTTCGTGGGGCAGACGGCGCGGTTTATCTCGCTAATCGTCAGGATCAGCTCGCCGAACGTAGAGAGACCGCCGCCGCCGGCGTCGCGGACCTAGCCTGCGCCGCCGCTGAGGCGGCGTCCAAAAAGACGCTGGCGACGGCTGGGTCTTCCGCGTCCCAGCGCGCGCAGGCGTGGTCCGAGTATATCAAAGGATGCCTGAACCGGCCACTCTATATGACCGACATTAATTTCACCATCGCGGCGCTCGCCCGCTATGCGCCGCGAAAGAATTTGGGCAATGGCGCTGAAATGACCTTCGATCATACCCTGAAACCCGCCGATGAGCTGTTGGATCGGATCAACGAAATCGGCGAACTGGAACACCTGTAGGGCAAGGCACAGGGCCCGGCGTGGACACCGATGAAAGCGGGCGAAACATGACCCGCATCCCCCTTCCGGTGAAACTTTATGCCGCCAATCTCGACGTCCGTGAAATACCGCTCCAGCCCCGCTTTCGCGACTGGCGCAAGGCGGCGCGCCTTGGTCTATAGTGCGCCCATACCGAGTCGATGGAGCGCCGATGTCGCAGCCTAAGCCGCCCTACAAACGCATCCTCCTCAAGGTCTCCGGCGAGGTCCTGATGGGGGACGCGCCGTTCGGCATCGATCTGGCGACCTTGGACGCTGTCGCCGAGGATATCGCGGCGGTCGTCGCGGCGGGTTTCGAGCTTTGCCTGGTGGTTGGCGCCGGCAATATCTTCCGCGGCGTGGCTCTGGCCGGACAAGGCATGGAGCGGGTCAGCGCCGATTATATGGGCATGCTGGCCACGGTGATGAATTCCCTGGCCATCCAGAGCGCGCTCGAGCGTCGCGGCGTTGATACGCGTGTGCAGTCGGCGATTCCGATGGACGCCGTGTGCGAGCCGTATATCCGCCGCCGGGCGCTGCGGCATCTGGAGAAGGGGAGGGTGGTGATCTTCGCCGCCGGTCTGGGCGCGCCCTATTTCACCACCGATACGCCCGCCGCCCTACGCGCCGCCGAGATGGGCTGCGACGCCCTGTTC
>JAYTRF010000164.1:0-1548 GCA_043746375.1 Caulobacteraceae bacterium
TTCGCCCGGCCGGCTGAAGATCGCCTGGTCGTCCGAAACGCCCAGCGGCCGGCCGATCGATCCGGAGGTCGAGGCCGCCCTGCGCGCCACCGCCGAAACGCTCAAGGCTCTGGGTCATGACGTCGTCGAACAGGGCCTCGGCATCGACTATCGCGCGCTTTACGAGGTGATGGGCCCGATCGGCGGGGCCAATTTCGCCGCCAACATGCGCCGGGTGATCAATGACATGGGCCGCGAGCCGGAAGCCGACGAACTCGAACCTCTGACCTGGGCGATCCTGCGGCGCGGGCGCGAGGTCAGCGGCGAGACGGTGCTGACCAACATGGCCCGGCTGCGCCTGATCAACCGGCGCATCCTGGAACTGTTCGAGGTCCACGACGTCTATCTGACCCCGGTGATGGGAACCCCGCCGCCGCGAATAGGCCACATCGACCCGGTCAACCTGACCCCCAAGGAGGTCAACCGCCGCCAGGGCGTCGCCTTCCCCTACACCCCGCCTTTCAACATCACCGGCCAGCCGTCGATGTCCGTGCCGCTGGCGTGGAGCGCGTCGGGCCTGCCGATCGGCATGATGTTCTCCGGCCGCTACGCCGACGAGGCGACGCTGTTCCGGCTGGCGGCGCAACTGGAGAAGGAAATGCCGTGGAAGGACAAGCGGCCGCCGATCTGGGGGTGAGGCGACCGCCGGCGCCCGGCGTCAGGGGGCTTTGGCCTGGACGATGGCGGCTTGGCCGACATTGAGGGTGACGGCGGCGTCGGTCAGGCCGAGCAAGGGATTGGCGCGGAGGACTTTCCGCAGGACGGCCTCGACGGCGTGGTCGGCGTCATGCGAGCCGGAGCTGCGCAGGACCCGGATGGCGTCGACGCGTCCGTCAGGATCGACCGCCGCGCGGACCGATACCGGCCGGCCCTGCAAATGGGGCGCGATGGCGCGCAGCAGAACCTGCACCTGGGGTCCGGTCCGGTCGGTATATTGCGCAAGCTCCGAAGGGGTGGCGTGGGCCGTGGCGGCGAACAACACGGCGGCCGCGCTCAGCGCGAAAATGGGCGTCTTCATGATCGTGATCCTTGTTTTTGCTGCTCAAACGGCTGAGCCGGTGATCAGGATTTAGGGCGTCGACGCCGCGGCCGCGAACGACGTATTTTGCTTCAGGTTGTTACTTGCGCTAACAACCCGAGGCCGTGAGACGCTTGCCGCCCTTCTTCGCCCTGCGCGCCCTGGAATCCGCCGCCCGCCATCGCAGCTACAGCCGCGCGGCCGACGAGCTGGCCGTCACCCACGGCGCGGTCAGCCAGCAGATCCGCCGGCTTGAGGCCGAACTCGGCGCCAAGCTGTTCGAGCGGCGCGGCAACACCATGGTCCCCACGCCGGCGGCGCAACGCCTCGCCGACGAGCTGGGCCGCGGCTTTGACCTGCTGCAGAACGCGGTGGCGCGGTTCGACGCCGGCGCGGAGCGCGATCCGCTGGTCATCAGCCTTGATCCGCAGTTCGCCAGCCGGTGGCTGCCGGCCCGGCTGCCCAGGCTGCTGGCCGACCGGGCGGGCGCC
>JAYTRF010000165.1:0-9171 GCA_043746375.1 Caulobacteraceae bacterium
GCGCAACTTTCTCGCCCTGCTATCCAAAGGCGCGGTGCTGGAGCGATGTGGTCGACATAAAGAGGCGGCCGGAACCTACAAAAACGCCTTGGCCGTGGCACCGCCCGAGGGCGTTTTGCCGGCGTCGCTCGCCGGACCTGTGGCGCGGGCCCGTGACGTGGTGCGCTCTCACGCCCAGGCCCTAGCCGCGCATTTGCGCGCCAGCGTCGCTGACCTTCGCGGACAATTCCTTGGCGAAGATTTGGACCGCTTCGACGAGAGCCTCGCCATCTACGCCGGCGTTGCGCGCGCGCATCCCCAAGAACCTTTGTTGCTTCACTACCCACGTCTGCCGGCGATCCCGTTCTACAACCGTGAACTGTTCCCCTGGCTCGCCGAGCTGGAAGCCGCGACTCCCGTTCTACAGGCGGAGCTGGCCGGCGCGATGGCGGCGGGAGCGGACGAATTTACGCCCTATATCGCGTTTCCACCGGGAGTGCCCACAAACCAGTGGGCGGCGCTCAATCACTCGCGCTTATGGAGCTCGTTCTTCCTCTGGCGCGACGGCGTCCGGCAGGACGTCGCATGCGCCCTTTGTCCGCGCGCCGCCGCCCTGCTGACGTCCCTGCCAATGACCAATCAGCCGGGCTTCGCCCCAACCGCGATGTTCTCGGTGCTCGACGCCAAGACCTCCATTCCCCCGCACACCGGCTCGGCGAACACGCGGTTGATCGTCCACCTGCCCCTCGTTCTGCCCGGACCCGCGCGGTTTCGGGTCGGCGCCGTCACGCGCGACTGGAAAATGGGCGAGGCGTGGGTCTTCGACGATACCATCGAGCATGAAGCCTGGAACGAAGCCGATCAGCCTCGGACTATTCTCATTTTCGATATCTGGAATCCCTTGCTGTCGCCGGCGGAACGGGCGCTGGTCAGCGCCATGATGACCGCCAGGAATGCGTTCCAGGCGACGGGCTAAGGTTTGACGAAGTGAAAGAGCGCCTTTCCGCTTCGCCGGAGCTTTTTCCACTACGCTTTGATCGGGCGTTGCGCGCGATCAATCTGGCGCCTCTTGACGAGGCGGCCTACGCGGCCGCGAGCTTTCTGGACGAGCGGATCCTGGTCGCAGCGGGCGACGAAATCTGGGCGCCGTGGGGTGAGGTTGAGCGCGCCGCGGAGCGCCTAAGCGGCGAGAGCGATTTCATCTTTCATATCGGCCATGTCGGCTCGACGCTGGTCTCGCGGCTCCTCGGCGCGAGCAATCGGATTTTCTCAGTGCGCGAGCCGGCGGCGCTTCGAACACTGGCGGCCGCGCGGCTGGACGAAGCGGCGGGTCGGCGTCTCGAGGTTCTCCTGAGACTCTACGCCAGGGTCTGGCGCTCGTCCCAAAGAAGTCTCCTCAAGGCCACCAGCTTCGTCAGCGAAATCGGCCCCGCGATGATGACCCGATCACCCTCGGCAAATGCGATTCTGATGTTCGTCGGCCCGCAGACCTATATGGCGACGATCCTCGCCGGGACGGCCAGCCGACCGGAACTTCCCCACGTGACCCGCAATCGGCTGGAACGCCTCCATCGTCGGCTCGCTGGCGTTTTCTGGGACGTCGAAAGCCTTTCGTTGGGCGAAATGGCCGCCCTGGGCTGGACCTGCGAAATCTGTGCCCTGGCGGGAGTGGCGACAGCTTTTCCGGAACGCGTCCTATGGCTGGATTTCGACCGTTTCCTCCAACGACCCAGGGCCGGCCTGACCGCCGCTCTTGGGCGCCTCCACGGTGAAACGAGAGAAACCGACCTGAGGCTGATGCTCGCCAGCCCTGACCTTCGCCGTTACGCCAAGGCGCCCGAACATGCCTTCGACGCGGACATGCGCCGGCAAATTCTCGACGAGGCTCTTCGTGGTTATCGGTTTGAGATCGAGCGTGGTCTTGCCTGGATCAACGCGGCGGCAAGCGCCCACCCGCCCATAGCCGCCGCAACGCGCCTGGCGGCGGCAGGTCGGACGATCTGAATCCCTACTCGGATTCGCCCCACACCCGCCGGAGATTGTTGCGCACGTATTGCAGGCGGGTACGGTTGTCCCAACTCATGTTCAATCCCTCAAGAGCGGCGACCTCATCGAGGTGGTAGAGCATGTCACGGTGGGCCGGATCGGGGATGGCGCTTTCAATGAAGGTGAGGCCGACGAGGCGTTCGCCGGCGGTTACAGGCCGCACCTCATGCAGGGTGTTGGAGGGGTAGATCACGGCGGAGCCCGCGGCCCCCTTGAATTTCATCGTCGCCGTGCCGAGGGTGATGGCAAGTTCGCCGCCCTCGTAGGCCTCTGGAGGCGCGATGAAGAGCGTACAGGAAAGGTCCGATCGCAACGGACGTTCGCCCAGCGGCAGGAACGCGGCGTCGGAATGGACCCCATAGTTCATTCCGGGCGAGTATTTGGCCAGCATCGGCGGCGCCATAATTCGCGGATAGGCGAAGTTACGGAACGGCTCGCTCCGTTGAAGCGCCACCGCCATCAGCTTGGACGATTCGCGATAAGCCGAATCGGCGTGGTCGATTTGTAGATTGTTTTTCACCGTCGAATGCGGGCTGGAGGCGCGACCGTCGGCGAATCGCGCGGTTAAAGCCAACGCCCGCAGTCGCGCAAGCTCGTCGGCGGTCAGAACGTCGGGCAGTTCGAGAAACATGCGGTCTCCAGAATTTAACCAACATACTTGCCGCGAGTGAGCTAGTCGACGGGATATCCGAAGGCCTCAACCCACGGTTTCAAGAGTGGTAGCACAGGGGCCAATTGAGCTCGATAATTTCGCCAATGGCCTACGCCATCCGTGCTCAAACCTTTGGCGATCTGAGAGGAACTCGGAGTCGCAACAAGCCCGGCGCGGTCGGAAAAGGTCATGATCGCCGGGTCCCACGGCGCGCCAATGAATGCGCAGATAGCGCGCGTCTCACCTTCGAAGTCGCTGACCAGAGTTTCATAACCCTGAATGCGAATATCCAGGTCGAGTTTAGAGACGTAGGTTTCCGTGACCCGCATAATGGAATCGTATAAGCGGGCGGCGCTTTGCAGACGTAGAAATTCCAGCGTTGTGGCGTCAATCGCGAATTGCCGGCGAAATGCGCTGAGCACCACGTCACGCGGATCGCGGCGCATGAGCAAGACCTTCGCCAGGGGAAACAATTTGTTGATTAGCGGCAGGTTGATCGCGTTCATCGGCAGTTTGTCGATGAAAATCCTTCCCGTCGGCTCAACGCCAAAGTCACGGATGCGGCGCCAGTAAAGACCCTGCTGCTCAGCCACGGCATCCGGCGCGATTGTGGCGAGCTTGTCCAACCCATCGGAATGGCCCAGAAATTGCAAGAACGGAGCGGCAAGTGTTACGCGTTCATCAAGGGTGATCACCCCCGCGCTGGAGGCCAGGGCCTGGCCCAGCATGGTTGTGCCGGTGCGCGGGAAGCCCAGGAGAAAAACGTGGCCGGCGACATCACTTGAATCAACGGCGCCCGAGGCGCGGCGCCAGTCCGAGTCATCGGCGGAGGCAAAATACCGGGTTAGACGTTCCGCAGCCGCTGGCATGGATTCCCTGGCGTCGTCGGCCATTCGATTGGCGTACAGCCTGTGAAGCGCCTCACCGGCGGACTCGTAGGCGATAAAAGCATCGCTTGATCGACCTTGAGCGTCGAGGACATCGCCAAGCGTCCCCAGCGCGACAGCGCGTTCGTGCTCGCTGCGCTGTTGGCCGTCGATAACGCCGCGCAGCCGGCGTTCAGCCAAAGCGACGTCGCCGTCGGCCGCTTCGGCTGTGGCCAGAGCGGTGGACGCGACGGCCTGGGCGGGGTTCAGGGCCAGGGCACGGCGCGCGAAGTCGCGGACGTCCGGCCACGCGCCCGCCCGCGCCGCCAGGGCCGCCAGGTTACCGAGCGCTTGTGCGTGTTGCGGATCGAGACGCACGGCACGTAGATAGGCGTCTCTCGCGGCGGCCAGATCCCCCCGGCGCTCGAGCGTCCAGCCGCGATTGTAGTGAGCCGGTGCAAAATCGGGTTGGAAAGCAATCGCATCATCGAGGCGGGCCAGCGCCTCCGATACTCGCCCGACGCGTGCAAGACACAGGCCAAGCGCGCTCAAGACGGCGAAATCGGCGGGGTGCTCATCCAGCACAGCTTCAAAGTGAGCGATCGCCTCCGGGAGACGACCCTGCTGCTGCGCCTTCATGGCCAGCAGTCGATCGAAATAGGAATCGGCGACCGAATTGGCCGCCGCCTCGTCGGCGACCTGAAAGGCCCCGGGCCAATTGGCGGTTCTGGCCGCCTCTCGGGCCCGGCTCAATAGATTTGCAAGCCTTGGATCCGGCGAGCTATTCGCGACCGGAGGTCCGTGCGGATAGTCGAACCTAGCGGCCCAGGGCTCAAGAATCCCGAGCACGGCTCGCATTGACCGTTCATAGCGACGCCACTGCCCGACGCCTTCGGAACTGAGACCCTTGGCCAGTTGGGCGGCGCTCGGCGTGCTCGCGACGAGCTTCGCCCGCGCCGCGAAATTGCGCACGTTGGGGTCCCAGGCGACGCCGATGAAGTTCAGGACCTTCTCGGCCTGGGCGTCAAAATCGGCGACAAGCTCTTCGTGGCGAAGCGTGTACAGGTCGAGGACGAGTTTGCGCCGATAAATTTCCGCGCAACGCATCACCTGGCTATAGTAGTTCGCCGCTCCCTCAAGGGTCAGGAACATGAACATCGCTTCATTGATCCGAAAGCGGCGCCTGAAACAGCTTAAGACAACATCCCGCGGGTCACGTTTCGCGAAAATGATCTTCGCCTTGGGGAACAGCTTGGCGATGGCCGGCAAGGACACGGTGTGAAGTGGCAGCTTGTCGACGAATATCTTCGAGGAGATATCGGTTTTGAATCCGTTACGGACGCCGTCCCAATAGACGCGGCGACAAGAGTCCGCTTCCGCCGTACTGAGGCCCGCAAGACGGTCCAGGCCCTCATTGGACTTGAGAAGGTCGTCGACGGCGTCGGCGAGCATCGGCTTTTCCTCGAGCGCCACCACGTCTGGGTGACTCGCGAGCACCTGTTCTAGAAGCGTCGTCCCCGAACGGGGGAAGCCGAGCAGGAAGACGTGGGCGGCAACCGTCTGCTCGCCTTCCGCGTCATCGCCAGCGGGTCGGCGCCACGCCTCCTCGGGCGCGGATTCGAAATAGTCAGCCATACGGCGAGCGTGATCAATGCGGTTTTCGCGAGGACCGTTAGCGAAGGTCAGGGCGTGTTTGCCGGTCAGAATGGCGTTGGCGGCGCAGTAGGCGGCGAAAGCCTCCTGCGTACGGTCTTGCGCGTCAAGGGCGTCCGCCAGGATGACGAGCGCTTCGGATCTTTGATCACTGTTCAGATCAGCGCGCGCGAGCAGGGGGCGCAGAAGTTCTTCGCTCTTTTTGGGAGCCCTGTCATAGATGTCGGCTTGGGCGACCGCCATCCGCGCACTGACGAAATCCGGCCTGAGGGCCAGAGCGCGTTCGGCGAAGTCGCGGGCGGCCACGGCATCGCCTTGACGCGACGCGATAACGCCAAGCGCCGATAGGGGTTCGGCCTCCTGTGGAGAAATTTCGGCGGCCCGGCCGTAGTACAGCCGGCTGCCGTGTACATTGTTGAGCCTTAGAGAAACCATCCCCGCCAGAATATGGGCGGGGTAGCTGTCTGGTGCGATCTCCAATGCCTGGGTCGCCAGATCAAGCGCTTCGGCAAAACGTCCCAGCCTGGCCAGTATCGCGCCAAATTCGGTGAGGACTACCGCATCACGCGGCCAAAGTTCGGTAGCCCGGTGGAGCAGACCTGCCGCGTCCTCCGTTCGTCCGTCCTCCTCGAGACCCGAAGCGACCAGACTCAGGACCAGGGGATGCTCGACGTGCCTCCCAAGCGCGGCGATCGCCAGATTGATCGCCCGCTCACGGTCGCCTGCCGCCTGCGCTGCTTCGATGTCGGCCAGATCGGCTTCGATCACGGGGTTCTGGTGCATCATTCGTTCCGATGTGATTCCGAACGGTCGCCCTCCGCCGATCCAGGACGACGTTTGATCACAACCGGATTGACCTCTGACACCCTCGGATACCGCCGGATATATAATTTAGGGGTGTGGGTCGCAATAGAAGAGGGCGGCGGACCCATCGGATCCGCCGCCCCCGAAACGCTCTTAGAGGCGTCTGGTTAGAAGTCTGCGGTCACACCCATGAAGAGGTAACGACCCAGGGCGTCATACAGGCCCGGGAATGTGTTCCCGTTAACTGGACCTATGGCCGGCAACTGGTCACTGCGGAAGATGGGGGGATCCTTGTCGAACACATTGTTCACCCCGACGCGGAGGCTATAGCGATCCTTCAAGCGCACAGTTCCGGCCAGATCAAAGTAGTTCTGAGCGCCGATGTGCGAATCGAAGGTGTTGGACCCGGTTTCATAGCTGACCGGACCGACGTAGCGCCAGTTGACCGAGACGCCGACGCCATACCACGGCGTCGTCCAGGTCAGGCGAGTCCGGGAACGGAAGGAAGGCACGGGCGACGTAAGCGGTGTCGACGATCCCTGGCAGATTTTTCCAAACTTCCCGACGCAGCTGATGATCGGCAGGCCGGGGCCGTCCTGCACGATGTAATCGTGGGTGTAAGTCCCGGCGAAGGCGATGGCGATCCCGCCGAAGTCACCCAGACCCAGATCCTGGAACCGGGTGTGGTAGTCCGCAGCGAAGTCGATGCCGGAGGTCTTGAGGGACCCGAGATTCTGCGTTGTGTCAACGATGAAACCGTTGTTACCCAACCACAACGACTCGGAGCCGGGGGCGCGGTGAACCAGGTTACAGAAGGCCGGGTTACCCGTCGTCGCGCAGGTATTGAGGATGTTATCGGCCCCGAGCGACTGGACAACGTTCCGCACTTTCAGACTGAAATAATCCGCCGACATGGTGAAGCCACGCAGGAACGAGTGTGGGGTAACCACGACACCGAGCGAGTAAGTGTCTGAAATTTCGGGCTTCAGGTTAGGATTGCCGCCGGTTATCCCGTTGTACTGTTGCGCCGGGTTCGCCGCGATGTTCCCGTACTTCGCGGCGGTGACCCCGGTGTTCATGCACTGCGCGAGCGTGAAAACCGGTGTCGCGGTGGTGCAACCGTCCGAAGAACCGTCTAACTGAAGATGCTGCGGGGTGAAGAGTTCGAGAATATTAGGCGCGCGAACCGCCCGGTTATACCCCCCGCGGATTCGGATGTCGTCGGTAATCGCCCAGGCGCCCGAAAGCTTGTAGGTGTTTGTATCTCCAGCACTGCTGTAGTGCGAGAACCGATAGCCGCCTTCGAACTCCAGGCTTTTGACGAACGGCATATCCTGGACGATGGGAACGCGGACCTCGCCAAACAGTTCTTTAACGTCGTATGCACCGGTCTCGTTGGGCGTGGCGGCGCCCTGACCGGCGAGATCGCCCGTCAGAAACTCGTTGTCCACCCGCAGACGCAGGCTTTCCCGCCGGTATTCGGCGCCCAGCGCTACGCCGACGCCCTCGTGGGCGTAGGGGCTTTTAACGCCATAGTCTCCGAGACTGCCGGTGAGTGAACCACTGACGACCTGCTCGGTTGTCTGCCCTTCCTTGAAGCCGGGCTTGGAGACATAGGCCAGGGCCGCCGGAGTGACCGCGCTGGGGTTGAAAAGATTAAACGGCACGCAAGCCGGATCGCCGCTGGCGCAGACCGGAGCCCCCCCGGTAACGGGGTTGGGTATGACATCGACGGCCTTAATGAAATTCGATAGGGACACGTCGTTGAGATAATTCTCGCTATAAACGGCCGCGCCGTATTGGCCATAGACGTCATAGTGCCACGCCGCGCCAAGGTCGCCCTTCAGGCCAATGACCGCGCGATAGTCGGTGTGGCGAAGATCGTCGATGCGGTTGCCGAACTGCGAGCCGCGTTTAAGCACGAACACACCGGGGTTGGCGGGCGGTTGACCGGGGCCGCCAAATTGCTGCGTGCCACCCGGCCCGGTGTTGCAGATCGCGGCCTGCTCATTGCCGGTCAGGAACGGATTGTTACAGTGGATTGAGACGGTCTGACCGATAACGGTCGGGGCGATCTGGGCCAAGGTATGGTCGTCGGCAAACATGAATTCCGAATAGGCCTGGACCGCCTTGCTCACGTCGTAGTGGGCAAAGAAGCCGCCCTCGTAACGCTCGTCAGGACGGGCGAAATAATTAACGGGCGCAAAATTGAATATGTCGGCCCCGGTGCGATCGCGAAAGTTGCCTGGATTGGCCTGATCAAGGGTCTTGTCGTAAACTGTATTGTTCGTGTTGTTGCGAATCAGGAAACGACCGTCCGGAACCGCGCTTGAGCCGAAGCACTTGAAGCCATTATTCGTGGCGTTCACCTGCGTCTGGCAATTGCTGTAATCGCGCGCACCTTGGAACAGCTTTTCCTGGTGGTGATAGCTGACGTAGCCCTCGACATTGCCTTTTCCGTCCGGCGAATTCGCGCCGATGATGATCGTCGCATCGACGGTTTTGCCGCCGAGGCCGGTCTCACCGGTGGGGAAAGAATAGCCTTTGGCTGCATTGGCGGCTTGTGCCGGGCCATTGGCGTTGTTGTTCTGATAGCCACCGTAGTTGAGATCGAGACGGACGCCTTCAAAATTGCGCTTCATGATGAAGTTCACCACGCCGGCGACGGCGTCCGAGCCATAAACTGACGAAGCGCCGGCCGTATCGACTTCGACACGATCAACCAGGGCGGCCGGGATGAAGTTAAGGTCCGCGAATGGGAAGCCCGGGTCACCGGGCACAAGACGACGGCCGTCGATCAAGACCAAGGTCCTCGAGGGGCCTTCGTTCCTGAGATTGGCGTCGGCCGTACCGGTCGAACCATTGGAGACGCCGGCGGTCTGGTCGCCATAGGCCTGCGGCAACGAGTTGAGCAGGTTTTCGACGCTGGTCGTTCCGGTAAGCCGGATTTCCTGGCTGTTAACCGAGGCCACCGGCGCGATGCTGGTCAGATTCGGCGTCGGGATGCGCGAACCAGTGACGACCAGTTCCTGAATCGGCACGGCCTCGGCCGCCGGCGGCGCGGCCTGTGCAAAAGCGCCGCCACTGGAAGCGGCGACAATCGCGACGCCGGTGATCATCGATGACGCCAGAAGTCGGGCGCGAATGGTGTTGGTCAAGTGTCTAGTCCTC
>JAYTRF010000166.1:0-3898 GCA_043746375.1 Caulobacteraceae bacterium
GACGCCGCGTTTAGCGGCGTCGCCCGGCTTGACGCAACATCGCCGTTCGGGTGAAAAGCGCACACGAAGGGAAAAGCGGGCCTTTCGCGATCAGGCGGAAGTCCGAAAATGGGCGGGCGCCAGGCAGTTCTCGGCATCGAGCGGGGCGCTTTCTTCTACGGCGCGACCCGCGTTTTCAGTCAGGTCACCTTCCTGCTCGATGGCGCCCGCACCGCGCTCGTCGGCGAAAATGGGGCCGGCAAGTCGACGCTGCTCAAGTGCCTCACCGGTGAGCTCGAACTGAACCAAGGCAAGGTCATAGCTTCGCGCGGCCTACGGGTGGCGGCGTTGTCGCAGGAAGTTCCGGCGCATTTTGCGGCGATGAGCGTCAGGGCGGTGCTGGAGCGCTCCCTGGCGCGGGCCGGCGCGGTCGGCGAAAACTGGCGGATCGACATGCTCCTCGGGGAGATTGCGGTAGCGGAAGCGACCGCCCAGGCTGCCTTTTCCGCCTTGAGCGGCGGCTGGCAAAGGCTGATCCTGATCGCGGCGGCGGCCAAGCTCGAAAATCCCGATATCCTGATCCTCGACGAACCGACCAACTACCTCGATATCGCCAACATCAACACCCTCGAACGCTGGCTGACCAACGACATCGGCCTGCCCATGCTGATCGTCTCCCATGATCGTGAATTCCTCGACCGGGTCACCAGCCGCACCCTTTTTTTGCGCACCGACGGGATTCACGCCTTCAAGGCGCCGTTTCTCCTCGCCCGCGAGGCGCTGTTGCGAAGGGATGCCGCTGCGGCGGTGCAGGGTCGACTCGAAGACAAGGAAATCAAGCGCCTGGAGAAAGTCGCCGCACGCTACAAGCTGTGGGGCGTCAAGAACTCCAAGTTTCACAAGCGTGAGAAGGCGACCCACAAACGCATCGCTCGCATCGAGGCGGACAAGTCGCGAGGGTACGCGCCCCGCGAACGAAGGCTCGAGCTCAATGACTCAGACATCGAGGCCAAGGTCGCCCTGCGACTCAGCGGGCTGACGGTGAGGATTCCCGGCAGCGACCGACCGTTGCTTGATATCGACCGTCTGACGATTGGGGCCGGCGACCGGGTGGCGCTGCTTGGCGTCAATGGGGCGGGCAAGTCGACGCTGCTGGCCGCTATCGCGCGCGCCTACGATCCAAACCTGCAACATTACGACGGTCAGGCGGGCATCAGGTTCAACCCTGCGTGCAAGCTGGTCTATTTCGATCAGACGATGGGCGCCCTGCCGTTGGGTGACAGCCTATTGGGCTTTCTGACCGCGGCCGAAGGCGCGACGGACAGGGATGCTATCCGTTTGCTCGCCCAGGCGGGGTTCGCCTTCGCGCGGATCGGCGAGGCCATCGGACTGCTCAGCCACGGTGAGCGTTCGCGCCTGATGTTCCTGAAGATGAAGCTGTTGGCGCCTAATTTCTACCTGCTCGACGAGCCGACCAGCCACCTCGACATCGAAGGCCAGGAAGATCTCGAATCCGAGCTCGAAGAGACCGACGTCTCCTGCATTTTCGTCTCCCACGACCGCTACTTCACCCGAGCGGCGGCAACCCGCTTTCTGGAGATCCGCAAAGGACGCTTGGTTGAAGTCGAAAACCCCGACGATTTTTTCGACGCGCAGGGGTGAGGCGCGCCTGCCTAGAGGCGTTCGCGGCGGATGACCTCGTGGTGCCGGATGACTTCCTTGACCAGGAAGGCGAGGAACTTCTCGGCGAACTCAGGCGCGAGGTCGGCGGTGACGGCTAACGAGCGCAGGCGCGCAATCTGCTGCGCCTCTCGCACCGGATCGGCGGGCGGCATGTCGAGCTTGGCCTTGAGTTCGCCAACCTTGCGCGTGCACTTGAACCGTTCGGCCAGCAGGTGCAGCACTGCGGCGTCGATGTTGTCTATCGAGTGGCGCAGTTCGGCCAGTTCCGGGGGGGTGTCGTCAGATCCGCGCGGCAGGCTGGCCATTTTGACATTCGTTGGCGACGAAGATGCGGGAGGTCAAGCCTCGGCCCTTGTGCGTCAAGGGCCTGCTGGTCAATTTAGCCGCCGGGGAGGACGGTTGATGGGCAGGATAGCTGCACTGATTTGCCTGGCCTTGGCCCTGATGTGGAGCGGTTCGGCGATGGCCAAGGAATCGGTCGTTCCCTCGGCGGCGACGCGGACGGTAAGCGACCTGGACGGCGATTGGGCCGGACAACTGCAGGTCGGCCGCCGAAGTCTCCACTTGGCTCTGCACATCACCACCGGCCCGGATGGAACCAAGGCTAGCGTCGATTCCATTGACCAGTCGGCGTTCGGAATGCCGGTGTCCTCGATCAGCCGCGACGGCGCCAAGGTACGAATCGAAATCAAGGCCATCGCGGGGGTCTACGACGGCGTGCTGACCGCCGACGAAGGGTCGATGACTGGAACCTGGACGCAAGGCGGCTCAGCGCTTCCCCTGAAATATCTCCGCCAGGCGCGCGGGACGCCGCAGGCGAAGCTGGTGCGGCCCCAGACTCCCCAGCCGCCGTTTCCGTATGATGACGAACCGGTGAGCTTCCAGAGCGCCGCCGCACACGCCCGCTTGGCTGGCGTTCTGACCATGCCGCGCGGCGCTGGGCCATTTCCAGCCGTGGTCCTGATCGCGGGCTCCGGACCAAACGACCGCGATGAGACCATCTTTGGACACAAGCCGTTCTGGGTGCTGGCCGATCATCTGACGCGCGCGGGGATTGCGGTGCTGCGCTACGACAAACGGGGCATTGGCGAATCCGGCGGTGACTATGCCCACGCCACGTCGCTCGATTTCGCCGCGGACGCGGCGGCGGCGGTGGCCTTTCTGCGCAAGCGCCGCGCGATCGACCCCTCGAAGATCGGCCTCATCGGCCACAGCGAGGGCGGTATCGTCGCCCCGATCGTCGCCGAGAAAGACTCAGCGATCGCCTTCATCGCGCTTCTCGCCGGGCCGGGGCTGGACGGCGAGGAGATCTTGAAGCTGCAAGGACCTCTGGTGGAGCGCGCCGCCGGCGAGCCGGAGGCGAAAATAGCCGAGACCCAGGACCTGAACGCGCAGCTTTACGCCATCGTCAAATCAAGCGCGACGCAGGCGCAGATCGAGGCCAGGGCGCGGCCAATACTTGCACAAGCAGCCGCCAAAGCCGGGTTGCCGGCGACGACTCTGAACGCCCAGGCGGCGGCGATAGCCTCGAACTGGTTTCGGTTCTTCCTCACCTATGACCCGCTGCCCGCTTTACGAAAGGTGAGATGTCCGGTGCTCGTCCTCGCCGGTTCGAAGGACCTCCAGGTCCCGCCGGCCGAGAATCTGCCCCGGCTGCGCCAGGCGCTCGCCGCCAACCCGGCCGCCACCGTGGAGGAACTCCCCGGCCTCAACCACCTCTTTCAGACCGCCAAGACCGGAGCGCTGAGCGAATATGCCGCCAGCGAGCAAACCCTCTCGCCGGTCATGCTCGATACGGTCACCCGGTGGATCGAAAAGCGCGTGCGATAGGAACCCTCGATCTTGGGCCTTTTTCCTGTCCGTCTGGCCCAGCGAGGCGGGTTCCTCCCGCGTCCGGCTCGCTCTAGGGGTTCACCCTGCGATGAATGGCGGTCATGGCGCCAACGGGCGCGCCAAACAGGGTGATGCGCACCGATTTTAGCGCCAGATCCGCGGCCAACAGCGTGAGGCGGGTGGAAAAGGTAGGGGTGGTCAGCCCGCGCGCACGACCGACGGGACGGCGGAACGAGAGCACATAGTCGTCTCCCTGGCGCTGCCCGCCGATGCCACTGCCTGCGACCGCTTCCGCAACCACGTACTTGCCATCGGCGCCACAGGTGAGCGCCCACCGCCAGACATCCACCTCGCCGTCATCGTAGGTGAAGGTCTCATTGAAGTGGATTGCGCCGTAAGACGA
>JAYTRF010000167.1:0-2964 GCA_043746375.1 Caulobacteraceae bacterium
GAAACACCCCGCCGAAATCGCCGCATTGGCCAGGAGCAGATCAACCACGCCGGTCATGCGTTTTCTCCCGGGAGACGAGCAATGAACTCTTCGGCCCCCGCCTGAGTAACGCGGATCAGGGCGCCGGTCCTACCCCAGCCCGGCGAGGATCTTGTCCGGGGTGATCGGGTAGTCGCGCACGCGAACACCGCAGGCGTTGTAGACGGCGTTGGCGACCGCCGCTCCGGCTCCGCAGATGCCCAGCTCGCCGACCCCCTTGATGCCAAGCGGGTTCGCCTTGTCGTCGACCTCGGGCAGGAAGTAGGCGTCAACGCCGGCGATGTCGGCGTGGGTCGGAACCAGATAGCCGCCCAGATCCTGGTTGATCAGGCTGCCATAGCGGGCGTCGATCTTGTTGCCTTCGGTAAGCGCCGCGCCCACCCCCCAGATCATCCCGCCGGTGACCTGACTGCGCGCGGTCTTGGTGTTGAGGATACGCCCTGCGGCGAACGCCCCCAGCATCCGGCGCAGGCGAATCTCCCCGGTGACCAGGTCGACTCCGACCTCGGCGAAATGGGCGCCATAGGCATGCTGCGCATAGGCCCGCGCATCGGCAGCGGGGGTCGAGGCGCCTTCCACCTCAACCCCGGCGGGGGCCAGGCGGCTAACCAGGGCGGCCAGGGTTTCCGAGCGGTTCTCGACCGTGATCAGCCCATCGCGAAAGTCGATCGCCTCGACCGGCCCGCCGTTGAGAGGCGACGCCGGATCGGCGGCAGCCATCCTGGCCAACGTCTGGCGCAACACCATCCCGGTGGCCAGCACCGCGGACCCGGCGCTCGCGGCGCCGAACTGGCCGCCAGATCCCGGCGCCGGGGCGAAGCCGGAATCGCCGATCTCGACTACCACCTTGTCCATCGGCACGCCCATGGTCTCGGCGGTGATCTGCGCCAGGATTGTGTAGGTGCCGGTGCCGATATCAGTCATGCCCTGCCGAATAGTTACCGTGCCGTCGGCGTCGACGCGCATGCTGGCCTTTGCCGGCAGCAGGAAGTTGCCGCGGATGGCGGCGGCCATGCCCATACCGACGCGCCAGCGGCCGTCGCGCACCTGACCGGGCTTGGGATTTCGCCGTGACCAGCCAAAACGCGGCGCCGCGTCGTTGATGCACTCGACCAACTGGCGAGCCGAAAAGGGTGCGCCCGACTCGGGGTGCTCGTCGGGCTCGTTGCGCAAGCGAAGCTCGACCGGATCGAGGTCGAGGCGCTCGGCCAGCTCATCCATGGCGCACTCGAGGCTGAGCATGCCAGCCGCCTCGCCGGGGCCGCGCATGGGCCCGGCGATCGGCAGATCAAGCCGAACCAACTTGTGACCGGTCAGCCGGTTGGGCGCTGCATAGAGGCTGCGGGCAAAGCCAGCGGCGTGTTCGGTAAAAGCCTCGTCGCGGGCGCAATGGGTGGTCGCTTCCAGCGCCAGGGCCGTCAGCCGGCCGTCCCGGGTCGCGCCCAGCCGCACGCGCTGGACCGTGGCGGGCCGATGGATCGACGCATGGAACATCTGCTGGCGGGTGAAGGCAACCTTTACCGGCCGGCGAAGATCGCGCGCCGCCAGCGCCGCCAGCGTCAGGTCCTCGTAGGCCGAGCCCTTTCCCCCAAATCCGCCTCCGATGTAGCGGGACAGCAGATGGACCTTCTCGCGATGGATCTGCAGGGTTTCGGCCAGCAGGTGTTGCGGCCCCTTGATCGACTGGTTGGAGGTATGGACGGTGAGTTCGTCGCCTTCCCACCAGGCGGTGGTGGCGCAAGGTTCCATCTGGCAGTGGTTCTGGATCGGCGTCTGGTAAGTCTCGTCGAGCTTCACCGGGGCGCCGGCGAATGCGCCTTCGAAGTCGCCGATGGTAGAATCCTCGTCGCCGGGCGGCGTTTGGCCCTTGCTCGCGTCGAAAGCGAAATCGCCCGGCTCTTCCTGGTAATGGATCGCCAGCAGTCCTGCCGCCGCGCGGGCGTTCTCGAGCGTATCGGCGGCGACGAAGGCGACCGGCTGGCCAAAGAAGCGCACCCTGTCGTCGTCGAACACCGGCCGGGCCGAGGCTTGGCCATGGGGATTGACCTTGGCCCCGCGCGCCGCCTGCAGAGGGGCATTGAACGGGCTCCACACCAGCAGCACGCCGTCTGCGGCAAGGGCGGGGGCGGCGTCGACGGAGAGCACCCGGCCGCAGCCGATCTCGGCCCCGACGATCCATCCGTACACGGCAGGGGCCGGGGTCTCGATCTCGAAGGCGAAGGGCGCGGTTCCGCAAACCTTCAGCGGCCCTTCATAACGGTTGACCGCCTTGCCGATCAGGCCGGCGCGATTGCGGGTGACAGGGTTGGGGATCGCGTAGTCGGTGACGCTGGCCATCAGCCTCTCGCCTCCTCGATCGCCGCGACCATCAGGCGCCGGGCCAGGCCGATCTTGAAATCATTGCCGCCGCAGCCTCTGGCGTCGGCCAGTTCCAGCTGGGCCGCCTCAGTGGGCGAACGCCCCTCTTCGAGCGCCGCCTGCGCCTTGCGAGCGCGCCAGGGCTTGAGCGCCACGGCGCCCAGCGCGATTCTGTCTCCGACAACAGCGACGCTGGCCAAGCCTGCGGCGTAGGAGGTCCGATCGCGGACCTTGCGATAGACTTGGCCGCCGGGGGCAGGCCGCGGCACGATGACCGCGACGATCAACTCGCCCGGCTGCAAGTGGGTCTCGATGTGAGGCGTCTCCTCCGGCAGCCGATGCAGCTTGTCGACCGCGATGGCGCGCCCCTCACCATCGGACGACACGGTTTCGACCGTTGCATCCAAGGCGCTGAGGGCGACAGCGAAATCGGAGGCGTGGGTGGCGATGCAGGCGCTGGACTGGCCGAAGATCGCGGCATTGCGGTTGAGACCCTCCAGGGCCGCACAGCCGGCCCCTGGCTCCCGCTTGTTGCACGGCTTGGCCGGGTCGTAGAAATAGGCGCAG